>JAHCIA010000001.1:1502083-1802500 GCA_026129465.1 Flavobacteriales bacterium | reverse complement strand
TTTTCGAGGCTCCGGTCCAAGGCCCCGGCACGTTGGTGCGGAGCGCGGACAAAAGACCGGCCCTCCCTGCCGCACGGGCGGTCTCGAGCAGTGGAAGCTGGTAAAGTCCTTTCCAGATGTCCTGCCCATTCCGTCGCTCCATGAAGATCCCGCCAGCGTCTTCGATGTGCAGGAAATTGAAGTGGCGCTCCCGCACCTGGGTTCGGCCAGCCTTCACCGGCAGGCGGTCCACGCAACCATCGGCGAGCGCCACGCAACGTGTCGCCAAGGGACATTCCGTGCAAACTGGCCGCTTCGGCAGGCACACCAATGCACCCAACTCCATCATGGCCTGGTTGTGGTCGCCCGGCCTTGCCGGGTCGAGCACTTGCTGGGCCAGTTCGGCGAAGCGGCGCTGGCCCGCAGGCTGGTCGATGGGCGCGTCGATGCCGAAGACGCGCGCCAGCACGCGATACACATTGCCATCCACCGCCGCTTGGGGTTCATGGAAGGCGATGGACGAGATGGCCGCAGCCGTATATGGACCTATACCAGGCAGTTTTCGCAGCTCATCGTACCGTCCGGGCAGGTGGCCACCATGCCTGGCCGCGATCTCGCGCGCTGCGGCCAGCAGGTTTCGCGCCCGGCTGTAATACCCCAGGCCCTGCCACAGCTTCAACACCTCATCCTCTGTAGCTGCGGCAAGCGTGGCCACATCAGGGAACCGCTCCAGGAACCGGTGCCAGTAGGCCATGCCCTGGTCCACCCGGGTCTGTTGCAGGATCACTTCACTCAACCAGATGGCGTAGGGGTCCGCGGAATCCCGCCAGGGCAGATCGCGCCGCTGGGCATCGTACCACGGAAGCAGGGCCTGGCCAAGCCAAGAAAGCCTTGACATACAGGGCAAAGATGCATTGCGCGGATCGGTCATAAGTCTATCTTTGCGGCCCCAAAAAGAACCACGGGTATGACGAAGGCGGAACTGGTCGGCATCATCGCGAAGCGCACCGGCGTGGAAAGGAACGTGGTGCTGGTCGTTATGGAGGCGTTCATGGAGGAGGTGAAGAGCAGTCTGGAGAAGGGCGAGGCCGTGCATCTGCGGGGCTTCGGCAGCTTCGTGGTGAAGCACAGGGCCCAGAAGACCGGGCGGATACTGGCGAAGAACACCACGATCATCATCCCGGCCCATGACGTGCCCGCGTTCAAGCCTGCCGATGTGTTCGTGGACAAGGTGAAGAACCGCTCCGGCGGTGACAAGTCGTGATGCGGTTGGGCAAACCTCAGGCCCTGGCCTTGGGAGCTGCCTTGGTGGCGGTCGTTCTTTTGATGTTGGCGCCCCGGATACCCGCCGGGAAGAAAGAGGCGGCCCAAGTGGACCCCCTCAAGATGCGCACCGCCGAGGCCGTGGCCTTGGTGAATGGACCGGACCCCATGCGCGGCATCATGATGCTGCGCGAATTGGCCGAAGAGGATCCAGGGAACGCCGAAGTGCAGTGGCACTTGGGCATGTTCTCCGCGCAGAGCGGCCAATTCGACAAGGCCGCGGAGCGCTTGCGCAAAGTGCTGGAGTTGGATGAGGCGGGGTACCCGGACGCGTGGTTCTATCTGGGCCACGTGTATGCCGCACTTGACAGCATCGACCAGGCGCTGGAATGCCTGGGGACATACAGGACATTGCTGGATGATCCGGAACGCATCGCGGAACTGGATCGATCCATGGAAAAGTTGGCGAACGAAAAACGATAAGCACCATGCCGTGCGGAAAGAAGCGTAAGAGGCACAAGATGGCCACGCACAAGCGCAAGAAGCGCCTGCGGAAGAATCGACACAAGAAGAAGAACCGGTAGGTCCTTCCTCTATTGATCGTGCCGCCCGGGAAGGGTTCCCGGTGCGCGGCACGGTCCTATCGTGTCATCGGCGCCTTCGGGCGTCATCATTCTTCCCAACAACGCGTTCCATCCAGTGAGCATAGACCTGATCATCCGTTCAGGTCCATCGGAAGTGGCCATCGCCCTGGTGAAGGACAAGAAATTGTCCGAACTGCACCGGGAAAAGACCGAGCGAGGCTACGCCGTGGGCGACATCCACCTGGCCAAGGTGCGCAAGGTGGCGCCCGGTCTCAACGCCGCTTTCGTGGACGTGGGCCACGAAAAGGATGCCTTCCTGCACTACTTCGATCTGGGTCCCCAGTACCGCAACGCCTACAAGTTCTCCAAGGGGGCGGTGAATGGAAGCATCCGTTCACATCGGCTGGATGACTGGAAATTGGACCCCGACATCCCCAAGGATGGCAAGATCGCCGACGCGGTCAGCGCCAGCCAGACGATCCTGACACAGATCGCCAAGGAGCCGATCGGCACCAAGGGGCCGCGCCTCACCGCCGAGGTGACGCTCGCGGGCCGCTACATGGTGCTGGTGCCCTTCATCAACAAGGTGAGCATTTCGGCACGGATCACCGATGAAGAAGAGCGTTCGCGCCTGAAGAAGCTCATGCAGGGCATCCGGCCGCCCAACTTCGGGGTGATCATCCGCACCAACGCCGAGCACAAGAAGACCGAGGACCTCGAGGCCGACCTCAATTCGCTCCTCGCCCGCTGGGAGACGATGTTCCGAAACCTGCGCAATGGCATCCCGCCAAAGAAGGTGCTCGGTGAACTCGACCGTACCAACGCCGTGCTGCGCGATCTGCTCAACAAGGACTTCACGGCCATCCACGTGGATGACGAGCTGCTGGCCGAGGAGATCACCCAGAACCTGGAGCGCATCGCCCCCGAGAAAAAGGGCATCGTGAAGGTGCACAAGGGACGGCTGGACATCTTCGACCAGTTCGGCATCAACAAGCAGATCAAACAGGCCTTCGGCCGGCAGGTGGTGCTCCCCAGCGGCGCAAGCCTCATCATAGAGAAGACGGAGGCCATGCACGTGATCGACGTGAACAGCGGCAGCCGCAAAGGCGCGGGCAAGAAGGACCAGGAGACCAATGTGCTGGAACTCAACATCGAGGCGGCCCAGGAGATAGCCCGGTTGCTGCGTCTGCGCGACATGGGCGGGATCATCGCCATCGACTTCGTGGACCTATACGAACCGGAGAACCGGCGGGCCCTGCACAAGGCCCTGAAGGACGCCATGGCCGACGACAAGGCCAAGCACAACATCCTGCCCCCGAGCCGCTTCGGTGTGATCGAGCTCACCCGTCAGCGGGTGCGCCCTGAGACCGAGATCGAGACCAGTGAAGGCTGCCCCACCTGCCATGGTACCGGCGAGGTCCAGGCCCCAGTGCTCATCGTGGACGAGATCGAGAATGTGCTGAACTACCTGCTGGGTGAGCAGAGCATGAGCGGGCTCGTCCTCCGGGTCCATCCATTCATACATGCCTACCTCACCAAGGGGCTTCCGAGCATCGCGCACAAGTGGTGGTGGCGGTGGAAACAGCGTGTAAAGGTGATCCCTGACGGGCAGCTGCAATACCTTGCCTTCTCCATCCGAGACGGTGAGGGGAACGAGATCCCGCACTGACCGGCCACGGGGCTCCGGCCCAGCGGCCAGGCTTACTTTCGCGCCGCCAGGAATTCCCGGCGAACAATGATCACCCAGGACAAGATCGACGAGCTGCACACCCGGCTCGAGGCCCTCAAGGGCTATCTCGAGGTGGAGGAGAAGCGCGGCCGCATCCTGGAGGAGGAGAAATACACCCACGATCCTGACTTCTGGAACGACCAGAAGAAGGCACAGGCCACCATGCACAAGATCCGCGAGTTGAAGCGCTGGGTGGAGCTGTATGAGACCGTGAAACGCGAGGTGGACGACGTGGGTGTGATGTATGAGTTCTGGAAGGCCAAGGAGGTGGGCGAGGAGGAGGTGGACGGCCAGTTCAAGAAGGCCGGGCATCTGTTGGAGGAGCTCGAGTTCAAGAACATGCTCAGCGCCGAGGAGGACCCTCTCAGTGCCGTGGTACAGATCACCAGCGGCGCGGGCGGCACCGAAAGCAACGATTGGGCGCTGATGCTGTTGCGCATGTACCGCATGTGGGCGGACAAGAGCGGCTACAAGGTGCGGGTGCTGGACTACCAGGACGGCGAAGCGGCGGGCATCAAGCAGGCCACGCTGGAGGTGGATGGGGAGTTCGCCTTCGGCATGCTGAAGGGTGAGAACGGTGTGCATCGCCTGGTGCGCATCAGTCCCTTCGACAGCAACGCACGGCGACACACCAGCTTCGTCAGCGTGTACGTCTACCCGCTGGTGGACGAGAGCATCGAGATCGACATCAATCCGGCGGACATCACCTGGGACACCTTCCGCAGTGGTGGTGCCGGCGGCCAGAACGTGAACAAGGTGGAGACCGGGGTGCGTCTGAAGCACGCGCCCAGCGGCATCATCATCGAGAATACCGAGACGCGCAGCCAGCTGGACAACAAGAACAAGGCGATACAGCTGCTGAAGAGCCAGCTCTACGAGATGGAGCTTGAACGCCGCCGGGCCAAGCGCAGCGAGATCGAGGCCGGCAAGAAGAAGATCGAGTGGGGCAGCCAGATCCGCAACTACGTGCTGCAGCCCTACAAACTGGTGAAGGACGTGCGCACCGAGCACGAGACCAGCAGTGTGGACGATGTGCTCAACGGGGAGATCGACGAGTTCCTCAAGGCCTACCTGATGATGCACGGGCAGTCGCAGAAAGTCTGAAACGGGTTGTCGATCGTCATGCTGCCGACCATGGCGACGGACAACCAACAACTGACAACTGGATCCATGGAATACCGTATCGAGAAGGACACCATGGGCGAGGTGAAGGTGCCCGCCGAAAAGTATTGGGGAGCACAGACCGAGCGCAGCCGCAACAACTTCCGCATCGGCCCACCGGCCAGCATGCCGCTGGAGATCGTGCATGCCTTCGCCTACCTGAAGAAGGCCGCCGCCCTCACCAATCTGGAGTTGGGCAAATTGCCCAAGGAGAAGTGCGACCTCATCGGCAAGGTCTGCCTTGAGATCCTCGCCGGGAAGCTGGACGACCAGTTCCCCCTGGTGATCTGGCAGACCGGCAGCGGCACCCAGAGCAACATGAACGTGAACGAGGTGATCGCCTACCGCGCGCATGTGCTCAATGGCGGAAAATTGACCGACGAGCAGAAGGTGCTCAACCCGAACGACGACGTCAACAAGAGCCAGAGCAGCAACGACACCTTCCCCACGGCCATGCACATCGCGGCCTACAAGCTGACGATGGAGGTGACCATCCCCGGGGTGAGGAAGCTGCGTGATACCCTCGCCGCCAAGAGCGCGGCCTTCAAGGACATCGTGAAGACCGGCCGCACGCACTTCATGGACGCCACACCGCTCACCCTGGGCCAGGAGTTCGGTGGTTATGTGCAACAGCTGGACAATGGTCTTCGGGCGGTGGACAACGCGCTGAGGATGGTGGCAGAACTGGCGCTGGGCGGTACGGCCGTTGGTACCGGCCTCAACGCCCCCAAGGGCTACAGCGTGCTGGTGGCGAAGAAGATCGCCGAACTGACGGGCCTGCCCTTCATTACCGCGCCCAACAAGTTCGAGGCGCTGGCCGCCCACGATGCCATGGTGGAGCTGAGCGGTGCGCTGAAGCGGCTCGCCGTTTCGCTGATGAAGATCGGCAACGACATCCGCATGCTCAGCAGCGGCCCACGCAGCGGCATCGGCGAGATCGTCATCCCCGACAACGAGCCCGGCTCCTCCATCATGCCCGGCAAGGTGAACCCCACCCAACCCGAAGCGCTCACCATGGTGTGTGCCCAGGTGATGGGCAACGATGTGGCCGTGGGCATTGGCGGCAGCAACGGGCATTTCGAGCTCAACGTTTTCAAGCCGCTGATCGCGGCCAACGTGCTGCAGAGCGCACGCCTCATCGGCGATGCCTGCATGAGCTTCAACGACAAGTGCGCAGCGGGCATTGAGCCCAACCACGCCATCATCAAGCGCCACCTGGAGAACTCGCTGATGCTGGTCACCAGCCTCAACCCGTACATCGGCTACTACAAGGCGGCCGAGATCGCGAAGAAGGCGCACAAGGAAGGCACCACGTTGAAGGAGGCCGCCATCGCGCTGGGCCACGTCACGGCGGAGGACTTCGACAAGTGGGTGGATCCGGCGGACATGGTGAGCGGGGGATGATGCGCCCGGCTTTCCTATCGGTTCCGCTGTTGATGGTCGTGACGCTCCAAGCCCAGGTCATAGCCACGGGTTCCATGCGGGCCACCATGCGGGAGGGCCGGTTGGGCGGACTGGTGCGCATGGACACCATCGCCATGGCCGGCATCTACGGACTGGGTCCCTTGGAGTATCTGCAAGGGGAGATCATTCTGCTTGATGGCGTCTGCCATGTGGGCACGGTGGCCCGGGACGGAAGCGTGGTGGTGGAGCAGCGCGATGATGTGGCGGCACCATTCTTCGTGCATGCCCAAGTGGCGGATTGGCGGTCTGTGATATTGGATGATGGGGTGCGCGACCTGCCCTCGCTCGATGCGTTCCTGGATCGGCAGGCCGGTGATCGCGATGTGCCCTTCGCTTTCCGCATGACGGGAATGGTGCGGCAAGCCCGCATCCATGTCATGGATGTCCCGCCTGGTGCGGTCATCTCATCACCAGAGGACGCGCATCGCCACCGCCGCCATTTCGACTTGAAGGATCGTAAAGTGGAACTGCTCGGATTCTTCTCCAAGGACCATCGCGGGGTATTCACCCATCACGACGGCAACATCCACCTGCATCTGATCACCATCGATGGTGCCATGATGGGCCACCTGGACCAATTGGAGATGGCACCGGGTGCCATGGCACTGGAGTTGGGGCTTCCCTGACAGGCTCAGCGGGCCACAGGTCTGCCCCCCTGGGTCCAGGCCTGGATCCCACCGACCAGGTGCTTCACATCCCGGTATCCCGCCTTTTCAAGTTCCTGCAGCGCGGCATCGCTGCGGCGGCCTGAACCGCAATAGAGCAGTACCGGTTTGTCTTTGTCCAGCTTGGTCATTTCTTTTTGGAACTGACCGCCGTTCCAGTCCATCAGTTTGGCGCCTTTCAAATGACCTGCGGCATACTCACCCGGTGTCCGCACATCCACCAACTGCACGTGGTCGGCAAGCAATGCACGTCCGAACTCCTCCACGTTGAGATCCCTGGACGATGGCTGTCCCGTGCAGGAGCCTGCCATTAAAAGGAAGAGGGCCGGGGTGAGGTGCAACAAGGTTCTCATGGTTCTTGGTCTTGATTTGCGAATATCGTCGATGGCGGGTCACATGTAGGCGGAGATGACCTCCTGCAGCTCTTCGGCTCCTACCACCCCGCTGCGGCGCCAGACGATCTGGCCACTCTTGAATATGGCCAGCGTGGGTACCCCCTGTATCCGATAGGCCTGTGCGGCGGCCGGATTGCGGTCCACGTCGATCTTGATCACCGTGGCTTGGTCGCCGATGCGCTGTTTGAGGTCCTCGAGGATGGGCTTCATGGCCCTGCATGGGCCGCACCAGTCCGCGTAGAAATCCACCAGCACGGGCTTGTCGCCGCTGATCAGCTCTTTGAAGCCCAAGGTCCTTTCCTGTGTCGTCATCGGATCTCGTGGTAGATGATATCCCGCTCGCTGTTGTTCCGGGTCGCCGTGGCCGGGGCACAAGTGCCTGTGCCGAAGCAGCCTGTGTTGAAGATGGCCTGGATGCCGAAGAAGGCGCCGATCGCTTGGGCTATGCCATCACCGCTTGCGAAGCCTTGTGCGATGAACACCCCGGCCATCGCCGCGCGCAGCCACCGTGTCCAGTGCCAGTTCTTCAGCAAGCTCATTTCAGCATGGCTTGCACGTTCTGCCAAGGGCCTCCATTGTAGGCCTCGAAACCGGCGCTCCTCAGCAGCTCCGCCGCCATGCCGCTCCGTGCGCCGCTGCGGCAGCAGGTGATCACCGGCTTGCTCTTGTCAAGCTTGCCCAGCTGGCCCTGCATGCGGTCCAGTGGGATATTGATGGCGCCCTTGACGTGCCCCGCGCGGAACTCGTCCGGCGTTCGAACGTCCACGATGACAGCGCCTTCCTGTATCTTCTGGCCGAGGTCGACCTTGGGGCCGCTCATGCCGAACAATGTCTTGAACATGTGTTGTGGTCTTGCTTGTTGATGGCCAATGTTCCCATTGGCGGTACAAAGTTCCGGCGGAGATGATGCCTCTTTCAGTGATGTGGGTCACATAGTGTTCCGCTATGTGTGGTCCGCAAGATCGCGTATCGCCATGGCGGATTGATGGTGCAAGGGTGCGAGGGAGGGGCACTTCCACAGCCTAGCGCCATCCCACTCCTTCACGCCCCATCAGAACGCGTAGTTCAGGATGATGTTCCCGTGGTGCATGTCCACTTTGTTGAAGCGCTCCCGGTCGGTAAGTTCCTCCATTTCCAAGGGCAGTTTCACGAGATAGACCACCTGGATCGCGAGGCCCTGCCAGCCGCCACCGAAGCGGTGTTGCATGTTGAAGCCGTACTGCTGGTAGGAGGGGAAGTTGTATTTGTTGAGCCGGAAGTCGTCCGGGGAAGGCAGCCAGTAGAGTCCGGCATCGCCCTGTACGCGCCAGCCGTTGCGTGTGTGCAGGATGAGATTGAGCGTTGCCGCATGCAGGTCGCCATAGCCCTCGTTGCGTTCCCGGGGCAGGAAGGTGTGCATGGGATCCCGGCCCCATTCGCGGGGCATCAGGTAGCGTCCGTGCGCGGTGATGCGGGTGAAATTGGCCTGCCAGCGGAACGCGCCGTGCACCATGCGGAAGCGCGTGCTGAAGGTCCACGAGCTGGGATCCTGGAAGTAGGCGAGGCTGTCCACCGCATTGCCGCCGTTGTTCACCCGGTCCTGCCGGATGGCCATGGCGCTCCACATCCACTTGTCCTCGCGGTTGCCACGCTCCACCTGAAGCATGCCGGTGTTGTAGGCGTTCTCAACGAATACGTTCCACACCGTGGCGTGCCATTTTCCGATCAGAGGAGCGGATATGCCGCCCGTGGCGATACCCGCTGTGCGCATGTTGCCTTGGTACAGGCTGGGGCGGCCTTCCACATCCCTTCCGATGGGGTACAGGCCCACGCTGTTGCCCACGCTGTACCATTCGGCGGTGGATCGCGGGTTCATGCGGTAGAGGAAACCGCCCTCGTAACGTATGCCACGCGCTGTGCGGTGCTGGCCCCACAAGCCTTCCACGATGCCCGGATGCATGCGGCCGTCCTGCGCATTGATGAAGGGCGTGTTCAGATCCTGCTTGCCGAAGATGATCCGCGTGCGACCGTCATTGCGTTCGTAGTTCAGTTGGAATAGTTGCAGGAAGGCCACCTGGTTGTCGCGCCGCACATTGGTCACATCGAAGAGGCCCACCTCGTAGCGGTTGAGGGCGCCGGTGGCAGGGTCGGGCTGCGTCAGGTCGGCGCTCCACAGGTCGAAGGTGTAAGCGCCGCTCATGCGGAACTGGAAGTTCTTGTAGCGGCGTGAGGAGAATCCCAGCGATCCACCGAAGGCCTGCGCATGGTAGTCGGACAGCGATCCATCGTTGATGGTGAACATGGTGTACTGGCGGAAGCGCCCTTCCAGGGTGCCGCCCTGCATCATCTCGTTCAGCGCGGAACCCTTGCGCAGGGTGTCGCTGCGGGGCAGATCGAGTTCCTCCTGCTGGGCTGAAGCGGTCGCCGCCGCGAGCACGAGCAAGGACAGGAGCAACGACCGCCGTATCCACGGCCACTTGATGTTCCGTATCGGCCTTGCCATCTCTGCGCTCCTCAGTGTTCCCGTGCCCCTGTCTGCCGACAGGCAGGTCCGCGGTCTTCTTGCTCAGAAGCCCGCCTTCACGTAGCTCCAGCCGTCCTCCTGCCGCTCCACGATGTGGATGATCCCGGCCTTCACGAAACCTGCTTCAGGTATCACCGACGCGCGGTCAAGATCGCGTTCACGGAGGGTGTTCTCACACGCGATGAAGACGATGCCCTGCGTGGCGAACTCCTTCACCTTGCCCTGCACCACGCTACGATCGCTCATCAGCAGGTCCAGGCCAGGGCCGTGGCACACCACTTCCACATGTGCGGTGGGGGCCGCTTCCCGAATATTGCGCAACTGGCGCATCAGGCCCTTGTGAACGAGCGTGTCGCCGCTTACCAGCTGCATCACGATGCGGTGCTGGCGGGGGGCTTTGTCCTGGGCTTGGACCGTAGCGAAGAGGCCGAGGCCGAGGAGGGAGAGTAGGAGGAGCTTTTTCATGGCTTCCGGGGTGGTTCAACGGAACTCGTAATCATACCCCTCCAACTGGCTCAGCACATCCTGCGGCGCATCGGTGGCGGTGATGCGGCCCTCCACCTTCGGTGCCACAGGGCTGAACTTGCCGAAGTACTCGCGCAGGATGGTGTGCATGGTGACGCCTGCCAGGCGCGGGTTTTTCACCTTCTCCAAGCGGCAAAGGGTATCCTCTGGGTCGCCCTCGCGTTCGCAGGCGGCCACCAGGTAGGTCTTGTTCCGGTCGATGGGCTTGCCACCGATCTTGATCCAGTTCACGCGCTTGCCCAGTTCATTGTGCATGGTGAACTTGGCCGTCATGCCCTTGAAGCGCACCACCCAACCGCCGAAGCGCTTGGCGGGATCCTTGGCGAACACGTTGTGCAGTTCCTTCTCCAGCCAGTTCCAAAGCTGTTCGCCGCTGGCTTCACCGTACTTGGCGGCACTGTCCACGGGGATCATGCTCCAGATGTGGTCGTTGGTGATCGGCGTGGGTGTCTTGCCATCGGCCACGATCGGCGGACAGAAACGGAAACCGTTGCTGATGGCCACATCGGGCTTCAGCTTCCACATGATGGCGTCCGTGATCAGGTTGTCCATCGGGTTCTCGATCACGTAGTAGCGCACCAGCGTGTTCTTGGTGCTGCCCACCACTTTGGAAAGTTCTTCCTGGTAGGGTGCGCTCACCTCGTCCACGAGCTGGAGCATTTCCTTGTTGGCCGGATACTTCTCGGGGTCCACGTCCAACAGTTCGTAGTGGCTGTCTTTCACCTCGCCGTTCTCCACCACCACATCTAGGCGGGCCAGGAAGGATCCGAACGCACCGGGCTCCACCACCTTGCTGTATTTCGCTTCGATGGGCTTGCGCACACGTTCGTGGGTGTCGGCGCCGAGGATCAGGTCCACGCCCTCCACTTCGGGTTTGTTGGCAAGGTCCACCTGCTGGGCAAGGCCCATGTGCGTGACCAGGAATACCATGGCGCACTGCTCGTAGTCGCGCAGGATGCGGATGTAGCGCGCCACGTTCTGCTCCGGCTTGGTGAACTTGATGCCGCAGCTGTAAGCCGGTGATTGGCGCTTGGGCGTGAGCGGATCGTTGTAACCGATGAAGCCGATCTTGACTCCGGCCACCACCTTGGTCCAGTAGGGTTGGAAGATCATCTCGCCGGCCATGTCGGCGGTGGGGTCCACCATGTCGCCGCAATAGTCGGCCAGGGGCTCGTGCCACATGTTGGCGCAGATCTTCGCGCCCTTGTAGCCGCCGAGGTCCTTCAGCATGTTGTCCTTGCCGTACACCACCTCCCAGTTGCCGGGCAGCAATAGGTCATAGCCCACGCGGTTCATCAGCGGCACGATGGCGCGCCCTTCGCTTTTGGCCGCCACCCCACCGCCCTGGAAGCAGTCGCCACCATCGATCACGATGGTGTTGGCAGGGTCCTCGTTGCGCAGGGTATCCACCATCGTCTTCAGCACCCCGTAGCCGCCGCGCTTCTTGTAGACCGGTTTTCCGTTCTCCAGGAAGAACTCGTCGTGGGTGTGTAACTGCGAGTGGATATCGCTGGTGAAGAGGATGCTGAACTTGCCTGCCTTGCCGCTCTGTAGCGCGCGGCTGCCGATCAGTTCCTCCCGCCGTTGCGCATCGCCCATGGAGCCCAATGCCACCGTGGGCCCCAGCGTGAGGCCGGCGCCCAGGGCACCCAGCGACTTCAACGCCTGCCTTCGGCTTACACCGTATTCCTTCTCATCGTGTGCGCCGCAGGTGCAGCCGGGTGGGTGGTGGATCTTGCTCATGGTGATTCGATTGGTCGACCCCATTATGGCGTGGCCGCGGGTTTCTTCTTGAATTCTGCGATCGGTCCGAATGGTCCGTACTTGTGTTGCGACTCCGGGAAGGTATCGGTGAAAGGTCCGAAGGGGTGGTCCATCGGCTTGGCGGCGATGTCCGGCCAGTCGCCCGTGATGTCCATCACGGGACGGCGTTGCGAGTTCACGTAGGCTGCCACGTCCCACGCTTCCTCATCGCTCAATTGCGGGTATTCCCATGTCACACCTTGTGGCATGTTGGTCTTCACGTAGCCAGCGAAACGGCTCATGCGGAAGAGGCCCGCACCATCGTTGTAGCTGCCTTCGCCCCAAAGCGGCGGGTACTGGTGGGTGCGGCCATCGGCCTTCAACTGGCCAAGGCCATCGGCACCGTGGCAGCTTTCGCACTTCGCGGTGTAGATCTCCGCTCCGTTCACGGGGTCGGCGGCGCGATCCATGAAGGCGATTTCCACAATGCCGCTGCCCTTGGGCTTGTAGCCCTTTTCTATCCCGCTGCCCAGCCATTCCATGTAGGCGAGCATGGCGCGCATCTCACGGCCGTTGGTGTCCAGCGCCGTGCCGTTCAGGCTGCGCTCCACACAATCATTGATTCGCTTCGCCACGGTCTCCTGTGTGCCGCTGCGGGCGCGGAACTTCGGGTATGTGCTCCACACCGCGCCGTAGTTGTTGCCCCAGGGCTTGGTACCCGCGTCCAAGTGGCAGTTCTGGCAATTGAGCGCGTTGGTGTTCCGCATCACCATGCCGTTCGGTCCGAGGTAATGTGCGGTGTTGGCGATGAGCTCGCGGCCGTACCGCACCAGGTCACGTCGTTCCTTCGGCAGGTATATCAACCGCGTGGTATCCGCACCGGTCCACAGGCTGTCGGGACCGTAGGTGGCCACCTGTGGTGGGCGCGGTTCGAGCCACGCTTTTGGGACGAAGAGCTGTGCGAAGACCACTGCCAGAATGATCCATACGATGCGCTTGCTCCAGCTCATGCTGCCGCCTGGCGGAAGACCGGCCCTTGCGTTCAGCACGCGTACGGCGTCATCCAACACGTACATCACCACCAGCACCAGCAGGGTGGTGAGCAGGATGAGGATCGGGATGAGCATCGGCGGTGAGAATGGTGAGGGTGGAGAAAGCGGTGAAAGCAGTGAAGGTGGTCCTGATGGTGAGGTGGTGCACAGCGCCGTTCCTTCTCGCCATTCTCTCCTCTTTCACAATTCTCGCCGCATTCAGTGCGGCAGCTTCTCGCGGAAGACGCCATACACGTAAGTGCCCAGCCAGGCGCTGAGGAAGGTGACGACGATGACCGAGTAGCCCGCACCTATCTGCGCGAAGAGCGGACCCGGACAGGCACCGGTGATGGCCCAGCCCAGACCGAACAGCAGGCCGCCATAGATCTGGCCCTTGTTGAAGGTCTTGTTGGGGATGACCACGGTCTCTCCTTGCAGGGTCTTGATGTTGAAGCGCTTGATGAGCTGTACGCTGATGAGGCCCACCACCACGGCGGTGCCGATCACGCCGTACATGTGGAAGCTCTCGAAGCGGAACATCTCCTGGATGCGGAACCAGCTGATGATCTCCGCCTTGAAGAAGACGATACCGAAGAGCACGCCCCAAGCACTGTATTTCAGGTTGTCCCACCAGGGACGCTCCACCTGGCTCTCATTCACGCACATGGTGTCCAGCGAACGCACCTCGAAGTCGGTGTTCGTTTCCACCGCGGGGATATTGTTGACGATCTTTTCCATGGCGATCAGAGGGTGAGGAGGGTTGGGAGGATGAACCAGGTCATGATGATGCCTCCGACCATGAACATCACGGTGGCGATGAGGCTGGGCCACTGCAGGCTGCTGAGGCCCATGATGGCGTGGCCACTGGTGCAGCCCCCGGCGTAGCGTGTGCCGAAGCCCACCATGAAGCCGCCGATCACGAAGAAGATCAGGCCGCGCAAGGTGAACAATTGCTCCCAGCTGAAGATCTCGGCGGGCAACAGATGGCTGGTGTCCGTGATGCCTTTGCTGGCGAGGTATTGCTGCGTGGGGTCAGCGAGCACGATGGGGTTGGGGTCGCTCAGAAAGGTGGCGGCGAGGAAGGCGCCCACGGCGATACCGCCCACGAAGAAGAGGTTCCACGCCTCTTTCTTCCAGTCGTACTTGAAGAACTTGATGTCGCCCGGCATGCAGGCGGCACAGAGGTGGCGCAGCGAACTGCTGATGCCGAAGGTCTTGTTGCCCACGAGCAACAGGAAGGGCACGGTGAGGCCGATGAGCGTACCGGCCACATACCACGACCAGGGTTGTTTCAGGGTTTCGAGCATGGGGTGAGGGTATCGGTGGATGGTCGGAGGTGACTGGTGAATGGGAATGCCCGGAGGGGCGACCCATTCACCATGGACCATTCGCCATTCGCTTGTGCTTTACTTCTTCAACGTGCTCGGGCAGACGTGGTCCGTCACCTTCACGTCCGGGTTCTTCTTGATGGCGTTGAATCCACCAGCCACATCGATGATGTTGTGCCAGCCGCGGGCTTTCAAGAGGCTGGCCGCGATCATGCTGCGGTAGCCGCCAGCGCAGTGGATGTAATTGGGCTCCTCCTTGCTGAAGGCGGCCAGGTTCTGGTTGATGTACTGGAGCGATGCGTGCCAGGCGCCGTCCACGTGCTCCGCTTCGTACTCTCCGTCCTTGCGCACGTCCACCACGCGGAGCTTGTTCTCCTTGAAACGCTTGGCGAACTCCTCGGCGGAGATGCTCTCGATGGTGTCCACCTCCTTGCCGCTGGTCTTCCACGCGTCGATGCCGCCCTTCAGGAAGCCGAAGACGTTGTCGTAGCCCACGCGGGCCAGGCGGGTCACCACCTCATCTTCCATGCCTTCGTCGGTCACCAGCAGCAGCGGGTGCTTCACGTCAGGGATCATGGCGCCCACCCAGGGAGCGAAGTCGCCCTTGATGCCGATGTTGATGCTGCGGGGTACGAAACCGTCCTTGAAGGTCTGTGCGCCGCGCGTGTCGAGCACCAGCGCGCCTTCGGTCTCGGCCACAAGTTCGAACTGGTCGGGGGTGAGGGCGCGCATGCCGCGCTCCTTCACGCTGTCCACGCTTTCGATCACGCCCTTGTTCATGGCCACGTTCTGCGGGAAGTAGGCCGGGGGTGGCAGCAGGCCGTCGGTCACTTCCTTGATGAACTGTTCCTTGGTGGCGGCCTTCAGCGCGTAGTTGGTCTTCTTCTGGTTGCCCAGGGTGTCCCAGGTCTCCTTGCTCATGTTCTTGCCGCAGGCGCTGCCGGCACCGTGTGCGGGGTATACCAGCACGTCATCGGGCAGGGTCATGATCTTGTTGTGCAGGCTGTCGTAGAGGTAGCCGGCCAGGTCCTCCTGCGTCAGCGAACCCATCTTCTGCGCCAGGTCAGGGCGTCCCACGTCGCCGATGAACAGCGTGTCTCCGCTGAAGATCGCGTGCGGCTTGCCGTTCTCGTCCTTCAGCAGGTAGGTGGTGCTCTCCATGGTGTGGCCGGGGGTGTGCAGCACGGTGATGGTCACCTTGCCCACGTTCAGCACCTCGCCGTCCTTGGCGATATGCGCCTCGAATGTTGGGTTGGCGTTGGGGCCGTAAACGATGGGCGCGCCGGTCTTCTTGCTGAGGTCCACATGGCCGCTCACGAAGTCGGCGTGGAAGTGGGTCTCCAGCACGTACTTGATCTTCGCGCCGCTTGCTTCAGCGCGTTCCAGGTAGGGCTGGGTTTCGCGCAGCGGGTCGATGATCACGGCCTCGCCGCTGCTCTCGATGTAGTAGGCGCCTTGTGCCAGGCAGCCGGTATAGATCTGTTCGATCTTCATGGTAAGGGGAGGTTGTTTGTTGTGGGTTGGTTGGGGGGCATCATGATGCGCCCGTGGGTTAGGAGAGTTGCGAGAGCTCCCTTCCGATGATGTACACGCCCATCACGAGCACGAACCATCCGAAGGCGGGTTTGAGTTTTTCGTTGGGGATGCGCTTGCTGAGCATGCTGCCGAGCAGGATGCCGCCGATGGCCACCGCGCTGAAGATGCCCAGGAAGCCCCAGTCGATGGACTCGCCGCCCTTGAGGTCGCCCAGGAAGCCCAACAGGCTCTTGGCGGCGATGATGATCAGCGAGGTGCCCACGGCCTGTTTCATCGGCAGTTTGGCCAGCAGCACGAGTGCGGGTATGATGAGGAATCCTCCTCCTGCGCCCACCAGACCGGTGATGGTGCCCACGATGACACCTTCGGCCAGGATCAGCGGGTAGTTGAATCTGATGGCCTCTTCGGCGCGCTGGTCAGGGCCGAGCGGCGCCTTGGGTTTCTTGATCATGCTGTAGGCCGCTGCCACCATCAGCAAGGCGAAGAAGATGAGCATGCCCAAGGCCTTGGTCACGGCCGTGTCGCCCATCGTGAAAAGCGGATCAGGCAACCAGGGCACCAGCCAGGCACGTGTGGCGTAAACGGCCAGAATGCTCGGTATGCCGAAGACGATGGCCGTGCGCCAGTGGATGTTGCCCAAGCGCATGTGGCTGCCACTGCCGATCAGGCTGGTGAGGCCCACGATGAACAGGGAGTAGGCCGTGGCGAGCACAGCGTCCACATGGAAAAGATACACGAGGATGGGCACGGTGAGGATGCTGCCACCCCCGCCGATGAGGCCGAGGGAGAGACCCATGATGACAGCGCCTATGTAGCCGATGATCTCCATGCTCAAAGGGTATCGCAGCAATGCTCCAGGCAGTTCACGATCTTCAAGAACTCGGGCCGCTTCAGGTGCCAGAAGGTGAATTTGCCTTCCTTCTCGAATTCCAGCAGCCCCTTGTCACGCATCAGGGTGAGGTGCTGGCTGAGGATGGCCTGTTCGATGCCGAGCATCTCCTGGATCTCCCGGTTGCACAATCGCACGCTGCGCCCCAACAGGTCGAGAATGGCCAGGCGCTGCGGATGCGCGGCGGTACGAAGGAGTTCACTCGCCTTGGCCAGCTTGTCACTGCCCACGCGTTCATCCAGAGAGTTCATGGTCATGTGCGCGTTCATCAACAGCACAAAAGTATAGCCGTATCGCTATGTGATAATGTGACTTGGGTCACCGAGGCTGGAAGTTGAGGCTTGATCGGGTGGAGGTTGGCCAGTATCCAACCTCCTGCACAACCCTGCCTGTGGGCAGGCAGGGCAGGCTCCAAAAACCTATACGACCTTCAACAACTCCTCCCCAAAATGCCGCACTTGATAGCGGCGTATGCCCGGCAGCGCGGCCAGCGCTTCCAGATCGCCGGGCTTGGTGCGGGCGATGTCCATGAGCAGCTGGTTGGCCGCCACGATGCCGGGACGCAACTCGTGCGCGCTGGTCAGTGCGTCGCGCATTTGCTTCAGCCGTTTGAGGCGCTCTTCGTATTCGTCGTCGCGTTGCCAGCGCTTGGGCTTGGGGATGCGCGGCCATTCTTCCTTGGGCATATCTACTCCACGCTTCACGGCCTGAAGAATGGCGCGTCCATGCCGTTCCACCAACTTGGGTGAAAGTCCCTTTCGTCCGTCCAGGCCCTTCAGGTCCATGGGGGGGTCTGTGGCCAGGGACAGCAGGACCTCGTTGCCAAGCACCATGAAGGTGGCGCGGTCCTGCTTGGCCGCCACGCTTTCTCGCCAGGCATGCACTTCGCGCAGAACGGCCAGTTGGTGCGGCTTGAGGGTCTTGGCGCCTTTCATGCGCAGGAAGGCGGGTTCCTCCTCGTTCGGCAGATTGAAGGGCGCATCGGTCAACAGGGCGAACTCCTCCTCGGCCCAGCTCCAGCGGTCCAATGCCTTCAACCGCGCTTCCAGGATGTCGCGCAGCGCGATCAGGTGGCTGGTGTCACCGGCGGCGTAGTCCAGCATGGGTCGCGGCAGGGGGCGCTTGCTCCAATCCGCCTTCTGGAACTTTTTGTCCACCTGGATCCCCAAGTGGCGGCCCAGCAAGGCGGCCAGACCGATCTCCGGTTCGTTGACCAACTCCGCCGCCACCAACGTGTCGAAAACGTTCTCCACGCGGATGCCGTGGTACTTCGCCAGGATGCGCAGGTCGTAGTCGGCATCGTGGATCACCACTTCCATGCGCTGGTCGGCCAGGAGGGAGCCAAGGGGGGCCAGGTCGGGCAGGGCAAGCGGGTCCACCAACCAGGTGCGCTGCCGCGAACTGAGTTGTACCAGGCAGACGCTTTCGCGGTAGCGGTGGAAGCTGGAAGCCTCGGTATCCAGCGCCAGCACCTTTTCCGACCCGATCTCACGCAAGCGCTCGGCCAGCACGGCCGGCTCGGTGATCAATTCGTAAGGCTCTGGCGGTGTCATCGCTGCGGACGGATGCTCGGCGGCGGGGCGCAAGGTAGTGGCTGGCCCAGCGCGCTGCCTGCGCCTACGGCCATTCGCGCCAAATGGCCCAGATCGCCGCCACCATGGCCCAGATGGCCAGGCCCATGGGTGCCAGGGGGTTGGGTAGCTTGGGCCAGCGGCGCGCCACAACCGCCTGCAGCATCATCAGGGGCGGGGCCAGCAACACCAGGGCGTTGTGCTGGAAGGCTTCGAGGATGCGGCCGTGCAGCAGGTGGTGCAGGGCGTGTGTGGCGCCACAGCCGGGGCAGCGATGGCCGGTGATGGCGCGGAAACCACAGGCCTGGAAACCATCGTCCGGGCCGGGCGTGAAATGCCACAGCAGGACGATCGCCACGGCCAGCATGACCACCAGCGTCACCCGGCCGGCGGTGCCCATGGCTCAGAGGGCATCGTCGGCCCCGTCGGCCTTCAGGTCGTTGACGATCTGCCGGATAAGCTGCTCGTCCTGCAAGCGGCACACGAGGAGGGCCTCCGGGGTGCTCACTACGATATGGCCGTCCAGCCCTTGCAGCACGGTGATGCGGCCATCGTGGACATGCACCATGTTCCGGCCGCAGTCGTAAAGGCGCACACCATCGCCCACCACCGCGTTGTTCTTGCCGTCCTTGGGCAGGTGGGTGAACAGGCTGCCCCAGGTCCCCAGGTCGCTCCAGCCGAAGTCACCCATGACGGTGTAGACATCCGCGGCCTTTTCCATGATCCCGTAGTCGATGCTCACATTGTCCACTTGGGCATAGAGCCCTTCGATGAAGGCCTTTTCACCGGGCGTGCCGTAGTGGGCCACACCAGCGTCGAACTGCGCCGCCATTTCCGGAAGGTGTTCCTGGAAGGCGGCGGTGATGGCTTTCACATGCCAGATGAAGATGCCGGAGTTCCACAGGAAGTCGCCGCTCTCGAGGAAGCGCAGGGCCGTGTCGTGGTCGGGCTTCTCGGTGAAGGTGCGCACCCGCTTCACGCGGGGATGCTTGCCACCCTCCTCCAATTTGAACTGGATGTAGCCGTAGCCGGTATCCGGGCGGGTGGGCATGATGCCCAGAGTGACGAGGTGCTTCGCGTCGGCGGCCTGCTCCAGGGCAAGACGGAGCGTATCATGGAAGGCGGTCTCCTTCAGGACCAGGTGGTCGCTGGGAGCCACGATCACGCGGGCATCGGGGTCCAGCCTGGCGATGACCCGGGTGGCATAGGCCACACAGGGCGCCGTGTTGCGGCGGGCGGGCTCGCACAGGATGCGGCTTTCGGGCAGATCGGGCAGTTGCTCGCGCACCAGGGCGGCGTAGCGCTCATTGGTCACCACCAGGATGTTCTCAGGCGGGCACAGGGCCAGAAAGCGATCGTAGGTGAGCTGTAACAGGCTGCGCCCCAGCCCGAGAATGTCCAGGAATTGCTTGGGGCGGGCGTCTCGGCTCAACGGCCAGAAACGGCTGCCGATGCCGCCGGCCATGATCACGCAATAGGTGTGACGATCGCTCATGCTGGTGGACTGGCCCTGGGTGCGTCAGCCTGCTTTGCGCACGATGAGCGGGCCATTCACATGCACCTCCGCCAGCGGATCGATCAGATACACGCGCCGGTCGTTGAGGCAATGGCACTTGAAACGCTTGCGCAGCTGGGGACCCTTCACGAAGATGCGGTCGTTGAAACGGAACACGGCGCGCTCGGGGATCTCATCCAGCATGGGCCGCTGGTCGCGGTCATAGCGGCGCAGCACACGCATGAGCCCAAGGTCGGTGCAACTGCTCGCGGGCGCGTCCGTCAGGTGGTGTTCCAAGGCATGCAGCACGTCGGCGGGGAACACCGCGCGGCTCATGAAGGGCCGCATCAGGCGGTGGTACTCGGCCTTCCATACCGGGCCGTGGGGTGCCGTCCAGCGGCGCGTCCTCACGTGCACCGAGAAGTGCGCGAACTCATGCACCAGGGTCACGAGGAAGGCGTACTTGTTCAGGTCGGCGTTCACGCTCACGCGGTTGGGCTGGGTGCGTGTGGCGCAGCGGAAATCGCCGAGTTTGGTGGTGCGTGGCCTCGCGACCCGCACCTGCACCGGGTTGCGCCGCAGCCATTGCGACACCACGGGCCAGGCCCCGGCCGGCAGATACCGGCGGAGTTCCTCAGGGTCGCGTACGGTGGGCATGGGCGTTCTCGTGCTGTGGCCGGGGCTTCCAGCGGGTTTCGATGGACCGTGAAGAGCCGGGTGGGGGGCCGAAAATAGCATGCTCCGAGTTCCCATCACGCAGGGGAGCGTGGTTCCATTTCGGACAGTCGCAGCCCTTCCGCTTGGAACTCCGGTACTTGGCCGGATGCGGGTGGCACGAGGCGGCCAGCACCAGCAGCAGCAGGGCGATCGGCAGGGTGCGGGGCAGGGGGCTGGGCATGGCCGGGGCAAAGCTAGGCCAGCGCTCCCCAAGGCCCCGGCAAAAGTGCCCCGGGCCGCGCCGGACGGGCGTTCCAGGGCAGCGGCAGCCCTGCACGGGAAGGCTTACATTTGGCCCTCTTCAGAAAAAGCCCCCATGCAGGACACGCAGCGTCAGCAACCCATGGATTCATTCGATCTGGTCCTCTTCCTCTGGGCCAGGCGGCGGCTGATCGGGGTGGTCACGCTGTTGGGTCTGGTCACAGGCTTGGTCGCGGCCTTCGTCATCCGGCCCCTGTACCTGAGCGAGGTGATCATGTTCCCCGCCGTCACCAACTCGGTGTCCAAGGCCCTGCTGAGCGAAATGAGCACCGGCCGGGACGATATCCTGGCCCTGGGCGATGAGCAGGACGCCGAGCAACTGTTGCAGATGCTCCAAAGTGACCAGATCCGGGACCGCGTGGCCGACCGTTTCGACCTTTTGGACGTGTACCGCATCAAGCCCGATGCGAAGCACCGCCTAAGCGAACTGCGCAAGGCCTACGAGGACCACATCAAATTCGAGTACACCAAGTTCGGCAGCGTACGCGTCACCGTGCTCGATCCCGAGCCACAGCGCGCCGCCGATATCGCCAATTACATCAGCGACCATGTGGACAGCGTTTGGAAGGACATGGCGCTGGAGCGTGCCGAGAAGGGATTCACCATTGTGGAACGCAAGGTGCGCTTGCTGGAGGAGAGCATCCGCACCATGGACGACAGCCTTCGGCAACTGCGCCAACTGGGCGTGCATGACTACCACACCCAGAGCGAGCGCTACAACGAATACCTGGGCGCGGCCATCGTGAAAGGGGACCAGCGCGCCGTCCGTGAGTTCGAGGACCGCTTCAAGGTGCTGGCCGAGCATGGTGGCACCTACGTCACCATCCAGGACCGCATCTTCAATGAGACCAAGCGCCTGAGCATCCTGAAGATGAAACTGGAACAGGCGCAAGCCGATCGCGACAGCGACCTGCCGCACAAGTTCGTGGTGAACAAGGCCCAGCCGGCCGACAAGAAGGCCTATCCCATCCGCTGGTTGGTCGTGGCCATCTGCACCCTCTCGGGCAGCCTGTTGTCCCTGTTGCTTATCGTGGTGCGGGAGAACGTCAGGAAGATCCGTGCGAGCCATGCGTGACGACCTCTCCTTCCGCGCGTCCATGGACCTGATCGCCCGCAAGTGGCGAACCTTCGGTCTGGTGGCCGTGGTGGCCATCCTGCTCGGGGCCTTGTTGTCCTCGCCCATGGTGATCACGCCGCGCTACCGCTCCATGGCCACGGTATACCCCGTGAACCTCACGAGCTACAGCACCGAGACACGTACCGACCAGCTGCTTCAACTGCTGGAGAGCAACAGCATCCGCGACAGCCTGATCAAGCGTTTCGACCTGGCCACGGTGTACGAGGCCGACACCACCCAACGGGGCGGCTATTTCGTGCTGTACAACGAGTTCAAGGACCGTGTGGAGATCAGCAAGACGCGCTATGAGAGCGTGATGATCGAGATCCTCGACGAGGATCCCCGCCGCGCGCGAGACCTCGTGCTGGCCATGCTGGAGCAGGTGAACCTGCTGGCGCGCCGCCTACAGCGGGAGAAATCATTCGAGGTGCTGGAGATCGCCGAGCGGGCCATGCGGCACGAGCGCGTGAAGCTCGATTCCGTAGAGGCGCGCCTGAACGTATTGCGCCGCGAGACCGGCCTGCTCTCCTACAAGGACCAGGTGCGGGAACTCACCCGGGGTCTCGTGCGCATGATCCAGGCCGGTGCGCCCCAGGGCCGGGTGGATGAGGTGCGGGCCATGATCCGCGAACTCGAGCGCAAGGGCGGCGAGTTCAATGAGTTGACCGAAATGGGGGATCTCTTCCGCAAGAACTACGACCGCCTGCTCACCGAGTACGAGAAGGTGGTGAATGACGTGACCAAGGAACTCACTTACACCAACGTGGTGGTCTATCCGGAGATCGCCGACAAGAAGGTCTATCCCGTCCGCTGGCTCATCGTGCTGCTCAGCACGGTGTCTGCACTCTTCCTCTGCTTCATCCTGCTCACCTGGCGCGAACGGGATAGTTGAGCCCATGGCACGGTCGCTGAAGGACCATTGGATCCTGGCCATCTGCGTGGCCTTCGTGCTGGTGAACGCCCTGCTCACCGCCAAGGAGATCTACTGGCTGAACCTGCTTCCCGCGGCGCTGCTGGTGGTGTGGGCCATGATGGCCTCGCTGGACCGGCTCATCCTGTTCATCGCCTTCGCCACGCCGCTCTCCATCAACCTGGAGGAACTGGAACTCGGCGGCATCGGCGTGAGCCTGCCCACCGAGCCGTTGATGGTGGGCGTGATGCTGCTCTTCCTGCTGAAGTCCGCCATGGAGAAGCGCGTCCTCGATCCCCGTGTGTGGCGGCATCCGATAACGGGCATCATCGTGGCGCAACTCCTTTGGATGGCTGCCACCATCGTGCCCAGCAGCATGCCCTTGGTCTCCATCAAGTCCTTCACCGCCCAGCTCTGGTTCATCACCTGCATGTTCTTCGTGGCCTCACGCCTCTTCGAGCGTTCCAGCGAGATGCACCGCTTCATGTGGGCCTTTCTGGGAGGATTGTCCATCGTGGTGGTGTACACCCTGGTCCACCACGCCCAATATGAGTTCGCGCACGATCCCGGGCACTGGGTGATGAGCCCCTTCTTCAAGGACCACACGAGCTACGGCGCTGTGATCGCCTTCTTCCTGCCCTTCGTGGTGGCGGCCATCGGCATGCCGGGCTATTCGCGCACGCGGCGCACCGTGGCCATGCTTCTTCTGCTGCTGCTGGTCACCGGCCTGGTGTTCTCCTACACGCGCGCCGCCTGGGTGAGCCTGGTGGGCGCGCTGGGCGTTTTCCTGGTGATGCGCCTGCGCATTCCACTGTGGGTGGTGGCGCTCACGCTGGTGGCGGCCGGTGGCGTCTATTGGGCCAACGAGGAGCAGATCACCATCGCGCTGGAGCGCAACCGCGAGGAGTCATCGGACGACCTGGGCGAGCACGTGCGCTCCATCTCGAACATTTCCAGCGACGCCTCCAACCTGGAACGCATCAACCGCTGGAATTCGGCCATCCGCATGTGGAAGGAGCGGCCCCTCTTCGGCTGGGGACCGGGCACCTACATGTTCCAGTACGCGCCTTTCCAGGCCTCCTCGGAGCGCACCATCATCAGCACCAATTTCGGGCTGCAGGGCAATGCGCACAGCGAGTATCTCGGGCCGCTATCGGAGCAGGGTGTCCTGGGCATGTTGCTGATGTTGCTCCTGGTGGGCGTCACCACCGTGGTGTCCCTTCGGCTCTACAAGCGCATACCGCCGGGCGACGACCGAAGGTTGCTCACCGCGGCGTTCCTGGGGCTGGTGACCTACTATCTGCACGGTGTGCTCAACAACTTCCTCGACCTGGACAAGGCTTCGGTGCCTTTCTGGGCGTTCACGGCGATCGTGGTGCTGATGGACCTGAAGTATCCGAAGACCTCGACGCGGGAAAGCCTGGCCCCTTCGCCGCAGGGCTGATCCGGCTACTATTCGAAGCGGCAGGTCAGCACGGCGATATCGTCCAGGAATGGCTGGTCGCCGCGGTGCAGCTCGTAGGCCGCTTTCAATGCCTGACCGATGCGGGCGGGGCCTTCACTTTCGTGCATCGTCAGCAACCGTTCCACTTCCTGTGTGCCCAGTTCCTCGCCCGCGGCGTTCTCCTGCTCCACCAAGCCATCGGTGTAGCAGAGCAGGGTGCTGCCCGGAGGCAGATCACGCTCTCCTGGTTTGAGGAATGGCAGCGAAGGCAACATGCCCAGGGCCACGCAGCCGTCGCTGAGCCGGGCGATGCCGGCACCGGTCTGGAGCAAGGCGGCATTGTGCCCGGCGCTTACGTAGCGCAGCCGCCGCGTGCGCAGGTCCGCATGCGCGATGAAGAGGGTGATGAAGCGTTCACCGCGCGCGCTGGCGTTCACCTTGTCGTTGAGCAGCGCCACCAGTGCGGGCAGGTCCGTGGCGGCCTCGTGGGCCAGCGCGCGGATGTTCGCCTGGAAGTTGCTCATCAGCAGCGCGGCAGCCATGCCCTTGCCACTCACATCGGCCACGCACAGCACCAGTTCATCCTCATTGAGGCGAACCAGATCGTAGTAGTCGCCGCCCACCTGCCCATGGGGCTGGTACCACGCGTCGGCCTGTATGCGGGAATCGTTCGGCAACTCGCGCGGCACCAGCATGCTCTGCATCTCGGCGGCGAGCTCCAATTCGCGGCGCGCACGTTCCTGCAGCAGCGCCTGCCTCGCCAGCCGCTTGTTCTCCATGGCCACCACGATCAGGTTGGTGAGTGTCTGGATGAAGTTGAGGTGCTTCACCGTGGGGCTCATGCGCTGCTCCTCCTCATCGATATCACCGATCAGCAGGAAGGCCAGTGGCTGTTCTCGGTGGTAAACGGGCACGGCCACATCGAAGGCGCCGAGGCTGCCGGCGCTTTCTGAATTGATCACCTGGATGTCCTGGTAGGCGCTGAAGATCCGCTCCACATCGAGGTCCTCGGCCCGGCCCGTGTGGCCATAGCTGAGGATGCGTTCCCACCGCTCGGCTTTCTCGAAGAGCATCAGCCGGGTGATGCCGAGGTCCTCGCGAACGATGCGCTCATAGAGCGCCAGCAGATCGCCGCGATCCATGTTGGCGTTGATGGCCTTGGTGACATCGAGCAGTGCGCGCAGCTGGAATTCCTTCAACTCCAACCGCTCCACGATGCGCTCCAGGCGGGCCATGTTCTCAGTCCTTGGGCTTCTTGAACAGCTCCGGCAGGCGGCCCAGAAGCGCGATCTCGCGCATTTTGGCCTTCCATTCCCCGGCGGGACTGCCGAAGTAGGTCCTGCCGCCCTCCAGTGAATTGATCAGGCCGCTCTGGCCCAGCACCGTGGCGCCCGCGCCGATGCGCAGTTTGCTGGGCACGCCCACCTGGCCCCAGAGCGTCACGCCATCCTCGATCACCACGGCGCCGCTGATGCCCACATGCGCGGCGATCAGGCAATGTTCTCCGATGATGGTGTCGTGGCCCACCTGCACGTGGTTGTCGATCTTGGTGCCACGGCCGATGCGCGTGTCGGCGCTCACCCCGCGGTCGATGGTGCATAGCGCGCCGATCTCCACGTCGTCGCCGATGGTGACACTGCCTCCGGGCGGCATCTTTTCATAGCCGGCGGAGCGCTTCTTGTAGTAGAAGGGATCCGCGCCGATCACCGTGTTGGCATGCACGATCACGCGGTCGCCGATCGTGGTGCGCTCGTAGATGACCACCCCGGGATGGATGATGCATCCGCGGCCGATGACCACGTCCGGCCCGAGCATCGCACTGGGATGCACCCGGCTGCCTTCGCCGATGGCCGCATCCGCCTGATCCCAATACCGGCGCGGCATGAAGCGCTCCACCAGCCGGTTGTAGTCGCGGCAGGGATCGTCGCTGACGATGAGCGCCTTGCCTTCGGGCACCTCCACGGCCTTGTCGATGAGGATGGTGGTGGCGGCGCTGCGCAGGGCTTTGTCGTAGTACTTCGGATGGTCCACGAAGACCAGGTCGCCGGCCTCCACACGGTTGATCTCGTTGATGCCGGTGACGGGCAGATCGGCGCGGCCCAGCACTTGGGCGCCGAGCCAACGCGCGATGTCGGATGCGGAGTGGGGGGGATCGAGTAGCACGGCCGGGCGATGTGGGCCAAAGGTAGAGGCCCTCGTATTGTGCGACCGCTCAGGGCCGACGCGCCTTGGCGCAGCGAACCATGAATGGACATGAATGAACGTGTATCCCCGGTCCGTCCAAGGCCCACAGGCATTCCTGGGAAGAGGCATTGCCGTCCGATACCTATCGTACCATCAAAGTCCATCCAAGGCGATCCTTGACCAGTATCGGTGGGCCTCAGCCCCTTGCACACCAAGCTGGACCGATCGATCCTCGACCTTGGGCCGACTCTTGAAGAGCACTGGCCCTTCGCGGCTGGGACGCTTGGAGGTCGTGGCCCCGGCCTACTTCTTCACCCGGTCCAGGTACTCGCCGGTCTCGGTGTCCACGCGCACCACGGTGCCGATCTCCACGAAGCTGGGCACGCTGATCTCCACGCCCGTGTCCAGGGTGGCGGCCTTCATCACCTTGCTGCTGGTATCGCCCTTCACGGCGGTCTCCGTGTAGGTCACTTCCAGCTCCACCACCTTGGGCGGGCGGGCGAAGATGGGCACCTCGCTCTCGAAGCCGACCTGCACGATCATCTCCTCCTTCATGAATCCGAGGGCATTGCCGAAGAGTCCCACGGGAATGTACTTCTGGTCGAAGGTCTCCCGGTCCATGCACACCAGGTTGTCGCCGTCGCGGTAGAGGTATTGCAGTTCGTGCACCTCCACCCGCAGCAGTTCCAGGGATTCCCCGCTGCGGAAACGGTTCTCGGCGAGTTTGCCGTTGCGCAGGTTGCGCATCTTGCCCTGGTAGAAGGCGCGCAGGTTGCCCGGGGTGCGGTGCTGCCATTCCATGATCTGGCAGATGTCCCCATTGTAGCGGATGTAGGAACCTACGTTGACGTCGGCGGTGGTGGCCATGCGGCGGTGCTATTTCGTTCGGGCGGCGAAAATAGGCCCTTTTCGGTTGGTGGCTGAAGCCCGCTGGAGGTTGAAGATGGCTGCCATCCTGCCATGGAGCGAGCGAGTGGCCGGCGACCTATCCCGGCAGGGCCTTGAAGCGCTCCACTTCCAGGCGGTCGTGGCACAGGGCGAATTCGTCCTGTTGGGCATTGCTGGCCACCAGCAGGGTGCGTCCATCGAGGTGTCCGCCGAGCAGGTCAACGTACCAGGCGATGGCGGTGGCGTCCAGATTGCTGGCGGGTTCGTCCAGCAGCAGCAAAGGGGTGTCGCTGAGAATGGCCAGGGCGAGCTTCACACGTTGCTTCATGCCGCTGCTGAAGTGCCGCACAGGCTTTTCCAGGGCGTGTTCCAGTCTGGCGATGCCGGCCACCTCCTCGGGCCGCAACCCGTTGCGCAGGGGTTTGAAGCGCGCATGGAAGGCGATCGTCTGCCGCAGGGACAGCTCTTCATAGAGTCCGAGGTAGGGCGCCGCGACGCTCATGTGGCGGTACACCGCTTCCTGCGGAATGGCGCCTTGGCCAGTGCGGTGTTCGATCGACCCCGAGGTGGGGGCCAATGCCCCGCCCACCAATTGGAGCAGGGTGCTCTTGCCGCTTCCGTTCGGACCCAGGATCGCCGTGCGTGAGCCGGAGGCCAGCTTCAACGACACGCCTTGGACGACCACCTCGCGGCCGAATTGCTTCGCGATATCACGCAGGATGATCTCCATGCCCTGTCAACCCTTCATTGGCCCCAACGCCCATGCTCATTCCGTGAGCCCCCGCATGATGCCACGCGGGCTGTTGCGGATGAAATCGAGGATGAGGCCGCGTTCGGGGCTGCGGGCCATGGTCTGCTCCACGTTCTGCACGGCGCGCTCCACGTTGCTGTTGCGCACGAAGATCTCGCGGTAGATGTCCTCGATGCGCGCGATGGCGTCGTCCTTGAATCCGCGGCGACGCAGGCCCACCACGTTCACGCCCACATAGCTCAGCGGCTCGCGGGCGGCTTTCACGAAGGGCGGCACGTTCTTGCGCACCAGGCTGGCCCCGGCGATGAAGCTGTGCGCACCGATGTGGATGAATTGCTGCACCGCCACGTTGCCTTCCAGGATGGCCCAGTCGTCGATGGTGACGTGGCCGGCGAGGTTCACGCTGTTGGCGATCACCACATGGTCGCCCACGATGCAATCGTGCGCCAGATGCACGTAGGCCATCAGCAGGCAATTGGCTCCTACGGCGGTCTTCAGGCGGTCGGCGGTGCCGCGATTGATGGTGACGCACTCGCGTATGGTGGTGCCATCGCCCACTTCGGCCGTGGTGTATTCGCCGGCGAACTTCAGGTCCTGCGGGATGGCGCCGATGACCGCACCGGGGAAGATGCGGCACTTGCTGCCCACGCGGGTGCCGTTCATCAGCACCGCGCTGGGCCCGATCCAGGTGCCATCGCCCACCGTCACATCGGCCTGCAGGGTGGCGAAAGGCTCCACGACGACATCCTTCCCGAGCTTGGCGTCGGGGTGCACGAAGGCGTGTGGTGAGATGCTCATGATGTTCAGGCGCCGGCCTTGGCCTTCTTTTCCGCAGGCACCTTGTCACGCACGATCTGGGCCATCATTTCGGCCTCCACGGCGAGCTGTCCGTTCACGTAGCCGTGGCCCTGCATGTGCACCAAGCCGCGCCGGATGGGCGTGATCAGGGTGAGGTGGAATACGAGCGTGTCGCCGGGTACCACCTTGCGCCGGTAGCGGATGCCGTCGGTCTTGAGGAAGTAGGTGGTGTAGTTCTCGGGGTCAGGCACCTGGCTGAGGGCGAAGATGCCGCCCACCTGCGCCATGGCCTCCACCTGCAGCACGCCGGGCATCACGGGGTTGCCGGGAAAATGGCCGGTGAAGTGCGGCTCGTTCAGCGTCACGTTCTTCACGCCGATGATGCTGGTCTTGTCCATCGACATCACCTTGTCCACCAGCAGGAAGGGGTAGCGGTGGGGAAGGAGGCGGTGGATCGCGGCGTTGTCATACAAGGGTTCAGCCGTGAGGTCCAGGTGGGCCACGGGGTTCTTCTCTTCTTCACGCATCTTGGCCTTGATGCGCTTGGCGAAGCTGGTGTTGCCGAAATGGCCGGGCCGTGCGGCGAGGATGTGGCCCTTGATGGGACGGCCCACCAGCGCCAGGTCGCCGATGATGTCCATGAGCTTGTGGCGCGCGGGTTCGTTGAAGAATTTCAGATCGGTGGTGTTGAGCACGCCATTGCGGCGGATCTCCACTTCCTGGTAGGGTTTGTTCAGGGCTTTGGCGAGCGCCTTCAGGTCCTCCTGGGTGGTGCCCTCCCGGTCCTCCAGCACAATGGCGTTGTCCAGGTCGCCACCTTTGATCAGCCCCGCCTTGGCGAGTTGTTCCAGTTCGCGCAGGAAGACGAACGTGCGGCAGGGGGCGATCTCCGTCTTGAACTCCTCCGCCCGGTACATGCTGGCGTGCTGGGTGCCGAGCACGGGGCTGTTGTAGTCCACCATCACGGTCAGCCGGAATTCGCCGCCCGGCGCGGGAACGCCGAGCATCTCGGTGCCGCGTTCCTCGGTCTCGAACCAGATGGGTTCCTTCAGCACCCACCAGTTCCGTTCGGCGTCCTGTTCTTCCAGCCCCACGGCTTCGATGGCCTCCACGAAGGGCAGCGCACTGCCGTTCATGATGGGCACTTCAGGACCGGTGAGTTTCAGCAGGCAGTTGTCCACGCCCAGGGCATAGAGCGCGCTGAGCACGTGTTCGGTGGTGTTCACCACGGCCTCGCCCTTGCCCAGGGTGGTGCCGCGCGCGGTGCTCACCACCAGGTCCGCATCGGCCTCGATCACGGGTTGGCCGGGCAGGTCGGTGCGCTGGAATTTGTAGCCGTGGCCCACAGGTGCCGGGCAAAGGGTCAACTCCACAGGTTCGCCGGTATGGAGTCCCACACCATGCAGCGTGGCTTCGCTTCTCAGGGTATGCTGCCGGTCGCTCATCGCCTTGCTAAGGGGCCTCGGACATCACGATGGCCTCGCCGGGCGAAGGTAGATCGCCGGGCCGAAGCGCTACCGGTCCGCCGCCGGAGGCTCCCCACCGGATCGACCGCGCTCCAGATCGCCCAGGCGTTTGCCCATTTCGGGCAGGCGGCGGAAGAGGATATGGCTGCGCTTGAATTCCACGATGGGGAAGGCCGGAGAACCCTGCACGGTGGTGCCTTCGGGGATGTCGCTGGCGATACCGCTCTGGGCGGCGATGCGCACGCGGTCGCCGATGGTGAGATGCCCCGCGATGCCCACCTGCCCGCCGATCATGCAATGGGCGCCCACCTTGCTGCTGCCCGCGATGCCGGTCTGCGCGGCGATCACCGTGTGCGCCCCGATCTCCGCGTTGTGGCCCACCTGGATCAGGTTGTCCAGCTTCACACCGGTGCGGATGATGGTGCTGCCCATGGTGGCGCGGTCGATGGTGGTGTTGGCGCCGATCTCCACCTGGTCCTCGATCACCACATTGCCCACCTGGGCCATCTTCACGTAACGGCCTTCGGCATCAGTGCTGAAACCGAATCCGTCCGCTCCGATGATGACACCGCTGTGGATGACGCATCCGGCGCCGATGACGCATTTGGGGTAGACCTTCACACCGGCGTGCAAAAGCGTGCCGCGGCCGATTCGCACGCCATCGCCGATCACGCAGCCTGGGAAGATCTTCACGGCATCCTCCAGCACGACGTCATCGCCGATATGGCTGAAGGTGCCCACGTAGGTGTCGCGGCCCAGCCTGGCCTTGGGGCTCACATAGCTGGGTTGTTCGATGCCCTTGCGGTCGTACTGCAACTGCGTGTAGCGATCCAGCAACTCGGTGAAGGCGGCTCGCGGGTCGCCCACGCGGATGAGCGTGAGACGCTTGGGCAGGGTGCGCTGGGGCTCGAAGGCCGCCGCCACGATGGCGATGCTGGCGCCGGTGGTGTAGAGGTGCTCGGTATACTTGGGGTTGGCCAGGAAGGTAAGGGTGCCGCTGCGGGCCTCCTCGATCTTGGCCAGATCATTCACCAGGACCTGCGGGTCGCCATCGACCTCTCCACCGAGGAGCTCGGCGATCTGTGCTGCGGTGAATTGCATGGCGGACGGTGCGCTGGGTGAGGCGCGGCGAAGATACCCCGGCCAAGGCCGTCAATGGTCCAGCGGAACGGTCACACGCGTGCGGTCCCAGGCCAGCACCAAAGCGAAGGGTTCGTCCTGCAAGCTGATGGTGAACTGTTCCAAGGGCGGGTTCTGTGCTTCCACGGGCACCGTCACCTTCGCCACATCGTGCTCGGGTTCGCGGCTCGCCTCACCGCCCCACTTCACGCCCCAGGCGTAGCGCTTGCCGTTGAGGATCACCTTCCATTGCTCCGGCCCCGGAATGGTCCACAGCGTATAGGTGCCGGCTTTCAGGGGCGTGTCACCGAACTGGATGTCCGCATTGGTGCGGAAGGTGGTGGCTTCGTTCGCTCCGGTGCGCCACACCTGGTCGTATGGCACCAACCCACCGAAGATGGGGCGTCCTTTCTTGAAGGGCCTGCAGTAGTTCACCTCCAGCTCGATATCGTGGTGCACCAGCGTCACTTTCTCCATCGGACTGTGGCGCTTGGTCTGCTTCTTCATGAAGCGCAGGCCAATGAAGCCAAGGATGAGCAGGGCACCGAGGAGAATGAGTAGGATGCGGACCAATTTGGACATGGTGCTGTGGCTGGGTTCGATGGAAGGACCGCAATGTACTTCAGCCCTTCCGGTGCACTTGTGTGCTGCTGGCTTGTGCGGTAGGCGTCACCACCAGATCGTTGATGCACACATGTGGCGGGCGTGTGGCGGCGAACCACACCAGATCGGCGATGTCGGCGCCGCGCAGGGGCTCCATGCCGAGGTAGACCTGCTTCGCCTTGTGTTCATCGCCCTTGAAGCGCACCAGGCTGAATTCGGTCTCGGCCAGGCCGGGCGCGATCTGGGTCACCTTGATGCCGTGGGGGAGCAGGTCCTGCCGCATGGCCTTGGTCAGGGCGTCCACCGCATGCTTGCTGGCGCAGTACACGTTGCCGCGCGGGTACACCTCCTTGCCAGCCACGCTTCCGATGTTGATGATGTGACCGCGCCCACGCTCGATCATGCCGGGGATCACCGCACGGCTCACGTGCAGCAGGCCCTTCACATTGGTGTCCAGCATGGTGTTCCAGTCCTCCAGATCGCCCTCCTGGATGGATGCCATGCCGGCAGCGAGCCCGGCGTTGTTCACCAGCACGTCGATATCCTTCCAGTCGTCGGGCAGTGAGGCGATGGCACGCTGCACCTCGTCGTTGTCGCGCACATCGAAGTGCAGGGGATGCACGATGGGTGGACCTTCGAGCTTGCCGTGCAGACCTTCGAGCTCCTTGCGCAGGGCTTCCAATCTTTCCTTGCGGCGGCCGGTGATGACGACACGCCAACCCTCGGCGGCGAAGCGGCGCGCGATGGCCTCGCCGAAACCGGCGGTGGCACCGGTCACGAGTACGATGGGGGACGGCATGATGGGGCGAACTTACTTCTGCGACCACCTCGGCCACGCCAGGTACCACTTCTCCACCGGCTTGCTCAGCGCGGCGATCCCCAGGTTGTCGCTGGCGTCGGCGATGTCGCGAAGCGTGCCATCCTTGTGCAGCAGTTCGATGCGGTCCTGGGCGGGATCGTAAGCGTTATTGATGATGCTGCCGGTGAGGACGAAGTGGTCCGCCGCCGTTGGGTCGATACCGAGCTGCTGTGCCACGCGGCCCTTCATCTCCTTGACGCGCTGTGGGTCCCAGGGCTGGTCCTGCAAGCGGATGTGCAGCGTGCGTCGGTGCGTGAGGTCCTCGGCCAATTGCTTCAGCACTTTGTCCGGATGGGCGGCCCAGACCTTCACAGCGCCCATCACGTCGTGGTCGTCCAATCGGAGGAAGTCCGCCAGCACCTCCGGGTCGTGGTAGCTCGCACGGTCATGGTGCTTGGTGAGGAAGCGCGACAATGCGGGCGATGCGAACACGGCCTCACCTCGCATGGCCAGGTGCTTCGCGCGGCGCAGGGTCTCCACCAGCATCAGTTCGCAGGCCACCACCGTCTTGTGCAGGTACACCTGCCAGTACATCAGCCGCCGCGCCACCAGGAACTTCTCGATGCTGTAAATGGCCTTCTCCTCCACCACCAGCCGATCATCGACCACCTGCAACATCTTGATGATGCGCTCGCCACCAATGACACCTTCACTGACGCCGGTGTAGAAGCTGTCGCGGTTCAGGTAGTCGATGCGGTCCACGTCCAGCTGGCTGCTGACGAGTTGATGGAGGAAGTGTTTCGGATACTGGTCCCGGAAGATGCGGATACCGGTGCTGAGCGCGCCATCGAATCTGGCGTTCAGCGCATCCATCACCAGGGCGCTCACGTCCTCGTGGGAGATGCCTTCCACGAGGCTGTGCTCCAACGCATGGCTGAAGGGTCCGTGGCCCACATCGTGCAGCAGGATGGCGATGGATGCGCCGAGGGCCTCGTCGTCGGTGATCCCATGTCCCTTGCCACGCAAAGTGGCGATGGCCTCGCCCATCAGATGCATGGCGCCCAGCGCATGGTGGAAGCGCGTGTGCAGCGCACCGGGATAGACCAGGTGACCAAGGGCCAGCTGCTTGATGTAGCGCAGCCGCTGGAACCACGGATGGTCGATCAGCCGCAGCACCATCGGGTGCGGCACGCTGATGAAGCCGTAGATGGGGTCGTTGAGGATCTTCATGCCGGTGACAACGGAGGTTGAAGGTAGTTGGACGTTGTCTGGTCCTGTCGGCCCCGTCGGCGCTCCGATCTTCAACCCTGTCACCACACCCTGGCCACCACGGGCCTCGTCCACATGCCCTTCTCCATGGTGATGTGCACCAGGTAGGTGCCCGGTGGCTGTGCGGACAGGTCCAACTGGTGCAGGTCGCGCTGGCCCATGCGGGGGCGGATCGCCCGTCCCACGGCATCGAACACACGCACCTCCAGCAGCCGGCCCAGGCGTTCGTCGGCGCGGATGATGTAGCGGCCTTCCATGTCGACCGGCATGACCAGCGGACCTTCGGTGATCGCGATCCCATCCACGCTGGCGAAGGGCGAGAAGTAGAGGTCCGCTTCCCAGATGCCACGCCCATAAGTACCCGCGCGCAAGGTGCCGCTGCCCATGTGGATCTCCAGTTCGGTCACCACCACATTGGGCAGTCCGTTGCCGTAGAGTTCCCAACCCTCGGTGTAGTCGTCGCGGTAGAACACGCCCATGTCGGTGCCGAGGTACACGCCATTGGGCGAATCGGGCTGGGTGACGATGCTGTTGGCCGGCACGTTGGGCAGGCCCAGGCTGCGGTTGATCCAGGAGCTGCCACCGTTCACGCTTTCATAGACCTTCTGTCCGCCGGTCTGGCCGCTGAAGGTGATCCACACATGCAGGGGATCATCGTGGTCCACGGCGATGGAAGTGGGCGAGAGGTTGGGCAGGCCGGGCTTGATGCTATTCCAGGTGAAGCCGCCGTCGATGCTGCGCATGACCCGGTCGTTGCGTGCGGCGAACCACACATCCGGATCGGAAGGTGCGATGGCGATCACACGGACGAATTCGCCCGTGGGCCAGAAGGTGGTCTGGTACCAGTTGTCGCCACGGTCGGCGGTGACCCACAGGTTGCGGAAGCCGGCCACGAGCACCGTGGGATCGGTGGGGTGCAGCACATAGGGTGTGACCCAGGCGCCTTCGTCGTCGATGTTGTCGGTAAGGCCCGTCCAGCTGACACCCTCGTTGTTGGAGCGCAGGAGACCACCGTTCTGGTATGCGCCGTAGAGGATGCTGTTGCTCGCACGATCCACCGCGCATTCCATGCCGTCCGCGCCGAAGATGTGCGTCCATTGGCCGTCCTTCAAACGGTTGGTGCCGTTGTCCTGGGCGCCACCCAGCAGCAGGCCGGCATCCGATGCGCTTCCGCCGATGCGGTAGAATTGCGTGATGTCCAATCCGAAGCTTCGGTTCTGCCAGTTGTTGCCGGTGTTGGCGCTGACGAAGATCCCGCCGTCGGACCCGCACCAGATCTTGCCGTCCAGCACATCCAGCGAATGGATGTCCGCGTGGGTGTACCCGATCATGGAAGGGTAGACCCAGTGGGACACGATGTTCCAGTTGGCGCCGCCATCGGTGCTGCGCCACACGTTGATGCCACCCACATACACGAGGTCGGGGTTCTCCGTGTCCACGGCCAGGGCCATGTCGTACCAGGCCTGTCCGCCCAGGTCATCGCCCACCTCGCTGTAGCCGAAGAGGTTCGGCGAAGTGGATCGCGTCTCGAAGGTGTGGCCGCCATCGGTGCTTCTGTAGAGACCGAGAAAACCGTTCTGGTTGTTGCTGCACAGGGCGTACACGATCAGGGGGTCGGCGGGTGTGACGGCGATGGCCATGCGACCCACCTGCGAGGGGGAAGGCAGGCCGGTGATGCCCGCGTTGCTGAAGTTGTCGCCACCGGGTTCGCTGCGGTAGAATGAGGTGCCGCAGGCGTACACGATGGTGGTGTCCCCCGGCATGAATTCCACATCGCGGAATGAGCCACCACTGTGCTGGGTCCAGTTCTCGCCGCCATCGGTGGTGCTGTACAATCCGCTGCTGGCGGCGCAATACAGCACGTCGGGGTCGTTCTGGCGCATGCGCAGGGCCCGCGTGGTGCGGGTCTGGTTGATGTTCCAGTCCAGTCCGGTGCTTTCCCAGGTCTGGCCGCCATCGGTGGTCTTCAGCACCCCGGCGCTGTAAGTGTCGGCACCGTCGCCATCACCGGTGGCGATGAAGATGGTCTGCGGTTCGTCCGGGTGGATGACGATGCCGGAAACGCCCATGGAGGGCAGGTCGGTGAAGAGGGCCTCCCACCCTGTGCCGGGGATGTAGCGCCACAGACCGCCACTGGGGGTGCCCGCATAGATGATCTCCGGGTCCTGGGGGTCGAGCGCCACGCAGTTCACGCGTCCGTTGCCGGGGTTGTAGGAGAAGGTGTTCCATTGCGTGGGTCCCAAGGAGCGCCATTCGGCCCCGTCTCGCAGGCCGCCACGTTGGGCGTGCATCTGCCGCACCTCCTGTGTGGCCTGCAGGTGGATCGCAGGGTCGGGCCGCTCGCCGCTGGGCCAGGTGCGCTGCTCCATGAACCAGTGCCAGCGCTGGAACTGTTTCCAGCCCTTGCCGCGCACATAGGTGCGGCCTTCCCACTCGGTGTCGAAGGCGGCCTTCACATCATGGATGTTGGTCGTCTCGTCCATCAGCAGATCCACCCAGTGCTGGGCCGGAAGCATGGTGGTGGTGGCGAACAACAGAAGAAACGTGGTGGATCGCAGCATGAACAGGTGTTGTGTGAGGTGCGAAAGTACGGGAGGCGCCTCCAGACGGACCCTACCTTCGCCCACCCGGGCAACACCGCGTCTCGTTCCGCGTTGGCCGGATATGCACATCACCCGGAACACCATCGCACCGCCTGCGGGCACCCCCATCCACCCCATGACCGCCAACATCCTTTGGGCCGACGACGAGATCGACCTGCTGCGCCCGCATGTGCTCTTTTTGGAAGGCAAGGGCTACGGCGTGGACACCGTGAACAACGGTCTGGACGCCGTGGAGAAGGTGCGGGCCAAGGAGTACGACATCATCTTCCTGGATGAGAACATGCCCGGCCTCAGCGGGCTGGAAACGCTCAGCCGTATCAAGGACATCCAACCGCACACCCCGGTGGTGATGATCACCAAGAGCGAGGAGGAGCACATCATGGAGGAGGCCATCGGCGGCAAGATCGGCGACTACCTCATCAAACCGGTGAACCCCAACCAGATCCTGCTCACCCTGAAGAAGCACCTGGAAGGCCGGCGCCTGCGCAGCGAGAAGACCACCAGCAACTACCAGCAGCAGTTCCGCCAGCTGGCCATGCGCATGGGCGATCGCCTGGGCACCGAGGATTGGAAGCAGCTCTACGGCGAACTGGTGAAATGGGAACTGGACCTCGTGGGCGGGCAGGACCAGGGCATGACCGACATATTGCGCAGCCAGTGGACCGAGGCCAACGACCTCTTCGCACGCTTCGTGGAGAAGAATTACCTGGACTGGGTGAACGGCCAGGGCGACGACACCCCGCTGATGAGCCACCAGATCTTCAAGGCCAAGGTGGCGCCGCTGATCGACGAGAAGCAGCCACCACTCTTCCTGGTGCTGATCGACAACCTGCGGCTGGACCAATGGCGCGTGCTGGAGCCCTTCGTCGGCGAGTACTTCCGCACCGAGGAGCAGGGCATGTTCTACAGCATCCTGCCCACCGCCACGCAATACGCGCGCAACGCGCTATTCGCCGGCCTCATGCCAAGCGAGATCGAGAAGCGCTTCCCCGGCAAGTGGATCAGCGAGGACGAGCAGGGCAGCAAGAACGCGCACGAGGAGGAGTTCATCGGAGGGCAGCTGAAAAGCCTGGGGAAGAACGTGAAGTACAGCTACCACAAGATCCTGAACCTGGCCACCGGTAAGAAACTGGCCGAATCGCTGGACAACCTGATGGGCAATCCGCTCAACGTGATCGTCTACAACTTCGTGGACATGCTGAGCCACGCCCGCACCGAGATGGAGGTGATCCGCGAGCTGGCCGATGACGATGCCGCCTACCGCAGCCTCACCAAGAGCTGGTTCGAGCATTCGCCGCTGCTGGACATCATCAAGGGCATCGCCGAACGCGGCGGCCGCATGGTCATCACCACGGACCATGGCACCATCCGCGTGGGCGAACCCAGCAAGGTGGTGGGTGACCGCAACACCAACACCAACCTGCGCTACAAGTACGGCAAGAACCTCACCTACGAGAGCCGCGATGTGCTGGTGGTGAAGGATCCCGCTAAGGCCTTCCTGCCCAAGGCGAACGTGAGCACCGTCTACATCTTCGCCAAGCAGGACAAGTTCTTCGTCTACCCCAACAACTACAACCACTTCGTCACCTACTTCCGCCACACCTTCCAGCACGGGGGTATCAGCATGGAGGAGATGATGGTGCCTTGGGCGGTGTTGAAGGCGCGATAGGGCGTGGGATGAAGCCTGTCTGCCGGCCGGCAGGGTCGTGGTTGAGAAATTTAAGGTTGGTGGCCGACCTTCGTTGGCCATGGTGGCTTCCTTCACACTGGATCGCGCAGGGGATGCCCGGGTCGTTGCGGAACGGATCCTGGCGGAATTCCCCCATGCCCGCGTCCTTGCCTTCCACGGCGATCTGGGTGCGGGCAAGACCACACTGATCAAGGGTTTTTGCGCGGCGTTGGGCGTGGCCGATGATACCAGCAGCCCCAGCTTCTCCCTGGTGAACGAGTACCGCGCGGCCGACGGCACACCCGTTTACCACTTCGACCTCTTTCGCCTGAAGTCCCCGGCCGAGTTGGAGGCCATCGGCTTCGTCGAGTACGTGGACAGCGGTGCCTGGTGCTTCATTGAATGGCCGGATCTGGCCCTGGACCTGTTGCCGCCGGGGGTGATGCACCTGACGCTGGAAGCGAAACCGGACCAGGCCAGGAGCATCACGGTCGCCGGTGCTTGAAGGGGGGGGCCATCGAGGGCATCCCTTCGGTCAACATCCGACCACCAGCTGCCGTCCAAGCTCCAACTCCCGGAAGTACCTTCGCCATCCACTACCACCCCATGAGTCCAAGCTCGGAACTGCTCAAGCAACTGGCCCGTGAATCGGCCATGATGCCGCAGGAGCAGGTGATGGCGGTGGGCCTGCGGAAGAAGAGCCTCTTCATCGGCATCCCCAAGGAGATCACCTTCCAGGAGCACCGCGTGCCGCTGACACCCGCCGCGGTGGCCGTGCTCACCGGCCGCGACCACCAGGTGGTGATCCAGCGTGGCGCCGGTGAACCCGCCCAGTTCCAGGACAACGACTACAGCGAGGCGGGCGCGCTGGTGGTGGACAGCCCCGAGGAGGTCTACAAGGCCGACCTGATCCTGAAGGTGGCGCCACCCAACCACAACGAGATCGAACTGCTGCGCCACAAGCAGACGCTCATCTCCGCCCTGCAACTCACCGTGCAGCCCAAGGACACCCTGAAGCGCATGATGGAGAAGCGCATGACCGCCGTGGCCTGGGACTTCATCAAGGACCGCGAGGGCATCTATCCGATCATCCGGGCCATGGGCGAGATCGCCGGCAACACCAGCATCCAGATCGCCAGCGAATACCTCAGCGCCGACAAGGGCGGGCAGGGCCTCATGTTGGGTGGGATCAGTGGGGTGGCGCCCGCCGAAGTGGTCGTCATCGGCGCCGGCACCGTGGGCGAGTTCGCCACGCGCGCCGCATTGGGCCTGGGCGCCAGCGTGAAGGTCTTCGACAAGAGCATCTACCGCCTGCGCCGCCTGCAGACCGACCTGGGCCAGCGCGTGTGGACCTCTGTGGCCCAGCCCAGCGAATTGAAGAAGGCGCTGAAACATGCCGACGTGGCCATCGGCGCCCTGCGCCCGGAACAGGGCCGCACGCCCATGGTGGTGACCGAGGACATGGTGAAGGAGATGAAGAACGGCAGCGTGATCGTGGACGTGAGCATCGACCGCGGTGGTTGCTTCGAGACCAGCGAAGTGACCACACACACCGATCCGGTCTTCAAGAAGTATGGTGTGATCCACTATGGTGTGCCCAACATCGCCAGCCGCGTGCCCCGCACCGCCAGCACCGCGCTCAGCAACATCTTCGGCCCCATGCTGCTGAACATGGGCGATGTGGGCGGCTTCGAAGATCTGATCAAGACCAACCTCGGCGTGCGCCACGGCGTGTACCTCTACAACGGCAACCTCACCAGCCGCATCCTGGCCGAGGCCTTCAAGCTGCCGCACAAGGATCTGGACATCCTGCTGGCGGCCTTCTGAATAGCATATGCCCATGTGGTCATGTGCCGCCAACGCGCGGATCCCATGCACCATGTGCCCATGGGACAGGATCCTTGTTTCGATCAGGGACATACATGTGCATATGTTCTCCAGCACCTACCGCATGCGATATCTTTCCTTCAAACCCGATCGCCATGGTAAAAGAGACCTTCAATGCGGATGAGTGGTTGGCCTCATTCTGGAATGAGCAGCTGGCCGAACCACAACTGGGTCAGGGTGCCTCTTATCGGAGAAAGAACCCGGTGGTGGATGAGACCTTTGGACTGGCCAGTCATGTGATGGACTACTGTGAGTCCTTGGTCCGCATCAATCCGGTGTTCGCGGACCAGATCCTGCGGAGCGGCACTTCCGTGGGGTCACATGTACGGGAAGCGCAGGGTGCCCAAAGCTTGCGTGCATTCCTCAACAAAATGAAGGTGGCCCACCAGGAGTTGGAGGAGACCGATTTTCGTTTGGATCTCTGCCACATCAAGGCCCACTATCCACATGATCCGGACCTTGTACGCCGCACCAAGGTCTTGTTCCCGCTATTCCACAGCATCTTGAAGACCACCACTGAAAGACTGGCCCGAGAGCTGTCCGAGAAACGGAATGCTCGCAAAAGCGGGACTGAAAAGCCATGACCACGCAGGAATCGCCGACTACGGCTTGCGAACACGCACTTTTGCAGTGCGACATGCGCACATGACCGCATGCCCGCATGGGCACATGAGTTCCATGGACTTCCGCCGCCGCCTCCTCCGTTACCTCATCGGTGTGGCCATCGGCCTGGGCCTTTCGATCCTCTTTCTGGGCGACCGATTGGGCAACATGGCCTGGACGCCTCAGGCCCGCATCAAGCAGCGTTTGACGGCCACGCTCGTGCGTGCCACGCCCCAGGCGGAGGAAGCGATGCGCGCTCGATCGATCACTTTGGAAGAGGTGCGGGCCTCGATCCCGGAGTCACGTGTGCACCTGCGCGCCACTCGGCGCACGGCGGACAGCATCTGGTACACCCTCCGCGCTGAACCCGACGGCGTACCGGCCCTGCTGGTGATCGCCGGCATGCGCGATGCGGACGTGGACAGCACGGCCACCTTGTGGTCGCTGGCCGGGCCTTAGGGAAGCTGCGCGTGGCGGATGGCCGTGGGCACGCTGCCGCCGATGTTGCTGAGGATGGGGTCGCGGTCGTTGCCGATGCCTGTATAGCTGGCCACGCCGTCCAGGTCCACATCCGCGGGCAGGTAGCCGGAGACCGTGTTGGTTGGCACCGGTCCACCAATGGTCGACAGGATCGGGTCGCGGTCGTTGCCCCCGCCGGTGTATTGAAGTTTGCCATCGAAGTTCACATCGCCGCACCAGAGCAACATCACGCCGCCGGTCTCGCGCATAGCCTCCGTTCCATAGGTGTTCGTGATCGGTTGGGTGAGGTCCACCACGGCGGTGACCGCGCCCAGCGTCAGTGGGGCCGCGGTCATCACCCCAAGATGGTTGCGGTGGCGAAGGGCCACATGGTACTCGCCCACCGGCACATCCAACATCAGGGGCGTGTTCCCTTCCGCGTCCACCACGTCGCCATCGCGCTGCACCAACGCACCGATCGTGTGGACCACCGTGGCCGGCACATCCGGGTCGCGCAATTCCACCACCACCCAGTCCACGATCGCGTCATCACCTGTTGCACCGAGCAGGGCGGCGTCCAGCGTTTCGCCACCACCGCCCACATGCGTGAACCCGAGCGCGGTATAGGGCTCCTCTTCCGGTATCAGGCCCGCCACACGCAGGTCGTCGCGCATCCTTCCGGTGCCCGGATCGTAGGGGCCTTGCAGCATGGCCTTGAGCGCCAGGCCTGGCATAGGCACCGCGGCGCATTCGGGCGCTTGTGTGCCGGCCAACTCGCTGAAGACACCATTGATGGCACGGAAGTGTCGCCAGGTGCCACCGCTGCCCGTTCGCCAGTCGTTCAGGTCGAAGGTGTTGCTTCCGTCCATGGTGCCCGGCACCTTGTACACCTTCACCCCCTGGCCACCGCGGTCCCAGGTCAGCGGCGTACCGGAGGCGATCGTTTCCGGCCCGTCCGGCTCCTCGCAATTGATCTGGAGGAAGTACGCGAAGTCCTGATAGGTGGGGAACTCCCCGAAGACCCGTCCCACACCATCGGGCGAAACGCACACCGCCGTGTATTCGTCGCAGGCGATGCCCTTTGCATCGATGCCGTGGTCGGCGAACATGCGCGCCAGGAACACCATGTGCCGCCCGCGTCGGTCCGGGTTGTCGTAGTGTGTGTCGGTCACCACTTCGGACATGAACGGCACTTCCAGGAAAGGCGCGATGTCCACCGTCACCCAAGGGTGGTACGGGTTGGTCAACGCGGTGGCGCTGGTGACCGAACCGGCCTGTGCGGTGTAGTAGCCGCCACCCAGGATGGCCATGCCCGCGCTGGTGCCACCTACGACGATGTTCCGCTGGGCGATCGCTTCATTGATCAGCGTGGCGATGGGCGTGTCGCGCCAGTAGTTCACGTAGTTCCACTGGTTGCCGCCGGCGAACCAGATCGCCTCTGCCTCCTGGATGCGTTGGTGGATGTACGCCTCGCTGGAGGCGCTGGCGTTGTTGAACACGATGGTCTCCACCCGGTTGATGGTGACGCCCAGTTCGCTGTAGAAATAACTGTTGTACCCGTTTCCACCGCTGGCTCGCAGCACCAGCACATCACCCCCGTTGGCGCGTTGCAGGAACCATTTCATGGCCTCGTCATTCTCCGTGGCGCCGCCCATCAGGCATACGCCGCCGAGCGCCTGTACGCCGATGCTGTTCGGGTTTCCCAAGGGATAACTGAAGTAGCTCTGTGCCGGGGAGTTCAGCACCAGCGAAAGCAGGAGTATCGAGAGCGTGATCCTCATGCCCACGAAGATGGGCAGGGATCACCCACGGACCAAGCCCATGCGGATCCCTTAACGCAGGACCTCCCCACCCTCGTAGGCCTGACGCACTTCATCATTCAACAGCACCACCAGTGTGAAGATGCCCAGAGCCGTGCCGAAGGGGAAGCTCAGCAGGCAGAGCGCGGCGACCACGATGGAGGCCGTGCGGTTGCGGCGCCTGGCGATCCAGCGGCCGCTGAGCACGATGAAGAGCCCCCAAAGCAGGATGATGATGAAGAGCGCCATGCCGAAGGCCCCCAGGAAGGCACCGAGCCATTCCGGCGGGGGTTCCTCGGCGTTCTGGGCCACCACGTCGCTGGCCAGAAAGGCGCCCAGCCCCACGAGGGAGAGCATGGCCACACCCATGACGCACACGAGCGCGCCGTACACATAATGCAGGATGGAAAGGACCTTCAGATTGTTCACCATGGCGACAGGGTTTGCGAGCCGAAAAGTAATCAGCCCGTTACAGGCCGCACCATGGGGGCCACCTGCATCACCGTAAAGCCCCAGCGGCGGGCCAATTCATCCAGTTCGCGCGGCTTGCTGGTGATCACCGTCAGGCGGTCGCCGCCCTGGACCTTCGTATTTCCCGAAGGGAAGATGTGCACCCCGCTCCGATCGATGCGGGTGACCAGGCTGCCGAGCGGGAAGTGCAGGTCCACCATCTGGCGGCCATCGCCAGTGCAGCCCGCAGGGATCAGCAATTGGCGCAATTCGCCGCGCAACTCGGGGCTGATCTCCAGGTCATAGGGCGAAAGTCTTCGCGCGGATTCCGGCCGCTCCAGCCCCAGCCAGCGTGCCACCAAGGGAAGAGTGGTGCCCTGCAGCAGCACGGAGGTGAGCACGATGAAGAAGACGATGTTGAAGATGAGCCCCGCATGTTCCACACCGGCCATGAGCGGATAGGTGGCGAATACGATGGGCACCGCACCGCGCAGACCAACCCAGGAGATCAGTACCCGCTTGGCGAACATCATGCGGAAAGGCAGCAGCGCGATGAGCACCGCCAAAGGCCGCGCGATGAAGATGAGCACGAGTGAGATGATCAGCCCGGCACCCATCACCGGCACGATCTCGCGCGGGTTCACCAGCAGGCCCAGTGTAAGGAACATCACGATCTGCATCAGCCAGGCCTGGCCGTCATAGAAACGGATCAGGCTGCGCTTGTGGATGAAGTCGTCGTTGCCCAGCACCACGCCGGCCAGGTACACCGCCAGGAAACCGTTGCCGCCCACGGCGTCGGTGGCGGCGAAGGTGAGCATCACCAGGGCCAGCATCAGCACGGGGTAGAGGCCCTCGAAATCGAGGTGGATGCGGTTCAGCACGCGCGTCATCAGCATGCCCATGCCCCAGCCCATCAAGGCGCCGATGCCCATCTGCAGGAAGAACATCGGCACCAGCGTCCAGGGCGAAGCTTCCGGCGCGATCACCAGTTGCAGCATGGCCGTGGTAAGGAAGAAGGCCATCGGGTCGTTGCTGCCGCTCTCCAACTCCAGCGTCTGGCGCAGGTTGCCCTTCAGGCCCATGCCCTTGCTGCGCAGGATGGTGAACACCGCGGCGGCGTCCGTGCTGGAGATAACCGCGCCCAGCAGCAGCCCCTCGCGCCAGCCCAGCGAGGTGAACAGGGGCACGCTGAGACCCACTATGACCGCGGTGAGCAGCACGCCCACGGTGCTCAGCGACAGGCCCCGCCAGAACACGGGACGCACGCTCTCCAGGCGTGAATCCATGCCGCCACTGAAGAGGATGAACACCAGCGCCACGATGCCCAGGAACTGCGCGATGCCAGCGTCCTGCAGGTCGATGATCCCGAGCCCATCGGTGCCGGCCACCATGCCCACGCCCATGAAGAGCAGCAGCGAGGGCACTCCCAGGCGGCCGCTGGTCTTGCTGGCCAGGATACTCACCAGCAACAACAGTGCTCCCACGAGCAGGATCTGTTCAACGCTGATGGACATGGGCGCGAAGGTACCGGAGTGATGTGTGCGAGGGTGGGGAAGGGCGACAGCAGTGCGTGTGGGCCGATCTCTCAGGCCCTTGCACCCTTTTGCGCTCGCAGTGGGTTCCACCAAGCCTGCCCTGTCATCACCACGTTCCACCAACCCGCCATCCCCTTACTTTGGGTCCATGCCCTTGTTGGACGAGATCGCCGCGCACCCCTTCCACGAGTTCGCCATCATTCTGCTGCTCGCCGCGCTGCTGGGCGGGCTGGGCCAGCTGCTGCGGCAGCCCCTGATCGTCATGTTCATCGCGCTGGGCATCCTCGTGGGCCCCTCCATGCTCGATGTGGTCAAGAGCAAGGAGAACATCGAGTTGCTGGCGGAGATCGGCATCGCGGTGCTGCTCTTCATCGTGGGCCTGAAGCTGGACCTGCGCCTGATCAAGAGCACGGGGAAGATCGCCCTGTTGACCGGCCTGGGGCAGGTGCTCTTCACCGCCGGCATCGGCTACCTCATCGGCCTGGCGCTGGGCTTCTCCCAGTTGCACAGCTTCTACATCGCCGTGGCGCTCACCTTCAGCAGCACCATCATCATCGTCAAGCTCCTCACCGACAAGAAGGAGATCGACGCGCTGCACGGCCAGATCGCCATCGGCTTCCTCATCGTGCAGGACATCGTGGTGATCCTGGTGATGATCGTGCTCTCGGCCCTGGCACGCGACGGCGGCGGCGATGTGTGGGGCGATATCGCGGCCACGCTCGGCGCCAGTGCGATGCTGGTGGCGGCCACCTTCGTTTTCATGCGCTTCGTGATCCCCCGCGTGAGTTTCTTCCTGGCCCGCTCGCAGGAGCTTCTGGCGCTTTTCGCCGTGGCCTGGGCCGTGGGCCTGGCCTCGCTCAGCCAGCTGATCGGCTTCAGCGGCGAGGTCGGCGCCTTCCTCGCAGGGGTCAGTCTCGCGTCATCGCCCTTCCGCGATGCCATCGGCGGCCGCCTCATCAGCCTGCGCGATTTCCTGCTGCTCTTCTTCTTCGTGAACCTCGGGGTGCAGCTCGATCTCAACGTCATCGGTGCCATGGTGCCACAGGCGCTGGTGTTCTCCCTCTTCGTGCTCATCGGCAATCCGATCATCGTGCTGCTGATCATGGGCGCCATGGGCTACCGCAAACGCACGGGCTTCCTGGCCGGACTCACGGTGGCGCAGATCAGCGAGTTCTCGCTCATTTTCGCCGGTCTCGGTCTGCAGGTGGGCCACCTGGATGAAGAGACCGTGGGCCTCATCACCCTCGTGGGCCTGATCACCATCGGCCTGTCCACCTACATGATCCTCTATTCCGCCAAGCTCTACGAGTGGCTGGCGCCGATGTTGGGCGTCTTCGAGCGGAAGGACCCCTATCGGGAGAAGAAGGAACAACTCGCGGAGCAGCAGCGCTATGACCTCATCATCTTCGGCATGGGACGCTTCGGCGGCACCATCGCCCAATGCCTGCACGCCTATCCGGACATCACCTGGATGGGGATCGACTTCGACCCCCAGGTGGTGCGTCGCTGGCAGGAGGAGGGCCGCACCATCATGTACGGCGACATCGAGGATCCCGATCTGCTGGACCATGTGCCGTGGGCCAATGCCGGGGCCATCGTCAGCACCATACCGGTGGTGGAGCATTCGTTGCGGCTGTTGACGGACCTGGAACGGCATGGGTACAAGGGAGAGGTCTTCGTGGCGCAGATGAACGAGCGCGACGCGCCCTTCCTCGAAGCCTTTGATAGCGCGCACATCCTGCGGCCGCACGCCATGGCCGCCGAGAGCTTCCATGCCACCCTGGTGGAGACCTTGAAGCGCGACCGGAGTTGAGCCATGCCGGCCACCCCGCATCCCTGGCTGAAGCCCCTGGCGCCGCTGCTGGCAGGCCATGCGCGTGCGGACAACGCGGTGGCGATGCGCGCCTACATGAAGGACATCGCGCCCTTCTTCGGCATCAAGACGCCTGAGCGCCGGGCATTGCTCCAAGCGCACATCCATCGGTACGGGCCGCCGCCGATGGAGGAGCTTCCGGCCATCGCCCGTTCAGCATTCGCGCAGCGCGAGCGTGAATGGCATTACTGCGCCGTGGACCTGCTGGTGCGCCTGGCGAAGAAGCTCGGACCTGGGCACCTGCCGTTGTTGGAGGAGCTGATCACCACCAGGAGCTGGTGGGATACGGTGGACCTGCTGGCGAGCAAGGTAGTGGGCGTGGTGCTGAAGCGGCATCCGGATGCGATCGCCCCCTGGAACAAGCGCTGGATCGAGAGTCCGGACCTATGGCTGAACCGCGCGGCCATCCTGTTCCAGTTGAAGTGGAGGACGGAAACCGATCAGGCGGTGCTCTTCGCGAACATCCGGCGTCATGCGGCGCATCCGGACTTTTTCATCCGGAAGGCCATCGGCTGGGCGCTGCGCGAATACGGTGCTACCGATCCACAGGCGGTGAAGTCCTTGGTCAGGTCTGCGACCTTGTCGCCGCTCAGTGTGAAAGAGGCGTTGCGGAACTTGTGAGTACGGGAGGCCGCCCTTACTTCTTCGGGAACTTCCGCTTGGGCTCGTAGAAATCCTTCTTCTTCTCGTACCCACCCTTGTAGCCGCCACTTTGCGGGCGATCGCTCTTGTAGCCACCGCCTTTGTAGCCGCCGCTCTGGGGCGGGCCGCCACGGGATCCTCCGCCACCTTTGTAGCCGCCACCACCGCGTGGTCCATCAGGCCGGGGTCCGCCGCGTGGGCCACCCTGCCCGGGACCCTGCGCCTCGTCCACCCGCACCTTGCGGCCTTTGTAGTTGGCGCCCTGGAAGGCCCGGTGCACCTGCTCAAAGTAGTCCGGCTCGATGTCCACGAACGCGTAGACGTCCTTGATGAGCATGCGGCCGATGTGCTCGCCGCCGATGCCGCTGATGCCGCAGATGTAGCCCAGCATGCGGCCCTTGTCGAAGCCGTCCGCGGTGCCCAGGTTGATGAAGAGCTGGCGGCCGGTGCTGAAGCGCTCGCGGCTGCTGGGCCGCTCGGTGCGCACGGTGTGGTCCTTGCGGCTCATGTCCACGTTCACGTCGGGCAGGTCGCGGAACTGGGTGATGAGGCGGTTGAAGGCCACGCTCATGAAACGTTCGATCAATTCCTCTTTGCTGAAGGCGGCCAGTTCCGCGTGGGCCGTGGGCAGTATGGAGGCCAGCGCTTCGCGGTCAACCTCCACATTGAGCAGCTTGTGCATGTAGGCCACCACCTGCGCCTTGCCGATGTCGCCACCGCCTGGCACGCGCACGTACTTGAAGTGCGTTTTCAGCATGCGCTCCAGCTGGTGCACCTTGTTCACCTCGCGCACCCCGATGATGCTGAGGGAGATGCCGCTGCGACCGGCGCGCGCGGTGCGGCCGCTGCGGTGGGTGTAGCTCTCGGCCTCGCCGGGCAGGTCGAAGTGGATCACGTGCGTCACATCGCTCACGTCGATGCCGCGCGCGGCCACATCGGTGGCGATCAGCAGCTGCAGCGAACGGGCGCGGTACCGGCCCATCACATGGTCGCGCTGGGCCTGGCTCAGGTCGCCGTGGATGGCGTCGGCGTTGAAGCCGTCCTTGATCAGCGCGGTGGCCAGCTCCTGGGTCTCGTGCTTGGTGCGGCAGAAGACGATGGCGAAGAGCGCGGGGTCGGCGTCCACGAACCGCTTCAGTGCGGCGTAACGGTCGCGGGCATGCACCACGGCGTACTGGTGCTCGATGGCGCTGGCCGTGGTGTTGCGTTCGCCCACCTGCAACTCCTGGAACTCGCGCATGTAGCCCTTGGCGATGGCGCGCACCTCCCGGCCCATGGTGGCGCTGAAGAGCCAGGTGCGCTTCTCCGGCGGCGTGCTTCTCAGGATCTCCGTCAGGTCCTCCTGGAAGCCCATGTTGAGCATCTCGTCGGCCTCGTCGAGCACCACGGTATCCACGCCGGTGAGGTCCACGGCATCGCGGCCCAGCAGGTCCAGGAGGCGGCCCGGGGTGGCCACGATGATGTGTGTGCCCCGCGCGATGGCGCGGATCTGGTCGCGGATGCTGGCACCGCCATACACGGCTGTGACGCGCGTTCCTTTCAGGTGCTGGGCGAATTTCTCCAGGTCGCCGGCGATCTGCACGCACAGTTCGCGGGTGGGTGCGAGCACCAGGGCCTGCGTCCGGCGGTCCTGCGGGTCGACATACTCCAGCAGGGGCAGGCCAAAAGCCGCCGTTTTGCCCGTGCCGGTCTGGGCCAGGGCCACCACATCCTTCTCGCTGGTCAGCAACAGGGGAATGGCTTGTGCCTGCACCGGCGTGGGCTCGGTGAAACCGATGTCGTGGAGGGAACGGAGGAGTTCGGGCCGGAGGCCCAGCGCATCAAAGGACGCCATGGGAAGGGGAGGGGAATGGGCGCTTGGGAGCGCGTGTGGCTGTGGTCCGCCAATAGCGGACGCGGCGCGAAGGTACGGGAACCCAGTGGCCATCGGCCTCTTCCATCATCATCCCGCCTCCCATGTAGGCCCCGGCTATCTTTGGCCGCCAGCATGACCACCATCGAAGCGAGCCTCACCGGCACCCTGCGGATCATCGGTATCCTGTTGTTGATCTGGGTGGTGTTGCGCCTGCTGCGGAACAGGGTCGGAAGCGGCCGCAAGCGCGACCACCGCTGGTCGGAGCCTGATGGGCGGCCCAAGGGCGATGTGCGCATTGAACCCGTTCCAGGCCGCAAGGGGACCAACAGTGGTTCCGAAGGCCAGGTGAGCGATGCCGACTACGAGGAAGTGAAGTGATCGCGACCCAACGACTCCCGCCAGCGATACCGACCCCCACGCATGAAAGCCATCCCTTGGAAGAAGCTGCTGCCGGTGTTCGCCGCACTGGCCCTGTTCTACACGCTCAGCCTCCTGTACTTCAGCCCCATGCTGGAGGGCAAACAGTTGGTGCAGGGCGACCGCAAGCAATGGCAGGGCATGGCGCGCGAGATCGAGGAGCACCGCGAACTCACCGGCCGGGAGCCACTGTGGACCGGCAGCATGTTCGGCGGCATGCCCGCCTACCAGATCGCGGTGGACTGGGCACCCAGCGTGCTGCACGCCGCCGATCGCCTCTTCCACGGTTTTCTGCCGCGCCCGGCCAGCTTCCTCTTCCTCTACCTGCTGGGCATGTTCGTGCTGTTGTGGATCCTGCGTGTGGATCCCTGGCTTTGCATCGTGGGTGCGGTGGCCTTCGGTTTCTCGTCCTACTTCTTCATCATCCTGGAGGCCGGCCACAACAACAAGGCCCACGCGATCGGCTACATGCCCATGGTGCTCGGCGGCCTGTGGATGCTCTACCGCGGCCGCATGTGGTTCGGTGGCGCGCTGCTGGCGCTCTTCCTGGGGCTGGAGGTGGCCATGAACCATGTGCAGGTGACGTACTACCTGGGGCTGTTGCTGCTCTTCTTCGTGCTGGCCGAAGCGGTCCGCTTCATCCGCGAAGGGCGTGTGGCCGACTTCGCCCAGCGGTCGGGCATAGGCATCATCGCCGTGGGCATCGCGCTCGTACTCAACGCGGGCCTGCTCTACAGCACTTGGGAGTACGGCAAGTACACCACGCGCGGTGCCAGTGAACTCACCATCAAGGCCGATGGGTCGCCCGCCGATGACATCCGCACCAAGGGCCTGGATCGCGACTATGTGACCGATTGGAGCTACGGCGTGCAGGAAAGCTTCACGCTGCTCGTGCCCGATGCGAAGGGCGGCGCCACCAGCCTCATCGGCAACGACCCGGCATTGCTGTCGAAGAGCGATCCGCGCTTCCGCCAGAACGTGGCCCAGATGAACCGCTACTGGGGCGATCAGCGCTTCACCTCCGGTCCGGTCTATCTCGGCGCCATCGTGGTGTTGCTCATGCTGCTGATGCTTGCCCAGGCCGAGGCACGTGCCCGTTGGTGGGCCCTGGCCGCGGTACCCGTGCTGCTGGTCCTGCTTCGGATCGATATGCCGGCGCTGGCCTTCGCGCTGCTGATGGTCTACCTGCTGGCGGGCCTCGCGCTGTGGAAGGACACACTCGCATACGCGCTCTTCTCGGCGCTTGTCCTCACGCTGGTGCTTTCGTGGGGCCGCAACTACATGCCGCTCACCGACTTCTTCCTCGATCATGTGCCCGGTTACGACAAGTTCCGCGCGGTGACCATCATCCTGGTGATCGTGGAGCTCGCCGCGCCTTTGCTCGGCATCCTCTACTTGGATCGCTTGGTGAAGCAAGGTGGCCTGGACAAGACCGCCGAGCGGCGCTCGATCATCGTCATGGGCGGCCTGGTCGCCCTGCTGCTGGTGATGGCGGTGGCACCAGGTGCGTTCTTCGAGTTCCTCAGTACACAGGAGCGTGATGCTTTCGCCGAGCAGATGGACGCCAGCCCAGGCCAGGAGGCCATGTTCCTCTCCTTCATCGATGGTCTGAAGCAGGTGCGCATGGCCATCTTCACCTCCGATGTGTGGCGCAGCCTCGGCTTCGTGCTGGCGGCGGCCGTGCTGTTGCTGCTCTTCGGCCGCAAGGTCATCGGCGCACCGGTGTTGATCGGCGGCATCGGTACGCTGATGCTTGCGGACCTGTGGACGGTGGACAAGCGCTACGTCCACAACGAGAAGGCGCAGGGCCGCTATGAGAAGTGGGAGGACCGCTCCACCTACGACATCCCGCACAAGCCCAACGCCGCAGACCTCGCCATCCTGGAAGAGGGGTGGACACCAGCGGCCGAGGCGGCCTTCGCCGAAGCGTTGGAGCGCCTCAAGCAGCGAAAGGCCAGCGAGCATGGTCGCAACAAGATGGTGAGCAAGGAAGAAGATACGCAGCTGCGTTTCGCCATACTGCGCCGCCATGCCGACCACCGTGTCCTCACCCTGGCGAATCCTTTCAACGATGGGCGTGTGAGCTACTTCCACCGCAGTCTGGGCGGCTACCATGGGGCGAAGCTGAAGCGCTACCAGGAACTGATCGAGTTCCACCTGGGGCCGGCCATACAGCGTGTGGGCGGCCTGCTGCAAGCGGGCACCTCCCTGCCGGCGATGGACAGTCTGCTCGCGCAGGAGGGTGTGCTCAACATGCTCAATGCGGGGCATCTGATCTACAGTACCGAGCGCCCGCCCATCCGCAACCTGAATGCGCTGGGCCACGCCTGGTTCGTGCAGGAAGTGCGGTTCGCGAAGGATGCCGACGAGGAGATCACCCTGCTGGGCACGATCGATCCCGCGGTGACGGTGCTCGTGCATGAACGTGATCGGGAAGCGTTCGGTCCGCTGCCATCGACGGTGGATCCCGGTGCCACGGCCACACTGGACCGCTACGAGACCGATCGTCTGGCCTACACGGTGCGTTCCAACACCGGCGGTGCCGTGGTCTTCAGCGAGATGTGGTACGGCCCCGATTGGAAAGCCTACATCGATGGCCAACCTGCGGATCACCAGCGTGCGGACTACGTGCTGCGCGGCCTGGTGGTGCCGCCGGGCGAGCATGAAGTGGTCTTCAAGCTGGAATCGCGGGCCTACGCGCTGAGCGGTACCACCGCCATGGCCGGCGGGGCCCTGCTGTTGCTTTGGCTGGGACTCGCCGCCTGGGGACTCTGGCGCAGGCGCGATGCCGCGGCATGAAACGCGCGCTGATCATCACCTACTACTGGCCGCCCAGCGGAGGAGCGGGGGTGCAGCGTCCGCTGAAATTCGTGAAGTACCTCTCGCGCCACGGTGTGCGGCCCACGGTGCTCACCGTGGATCCGGAGCACGCGGCCTACCCGGTGCTGGACCCTTCGTTGAGCGCTGATGTGCCGGATGACATCGAAGTGGTGCGCACACGCTCCTTCGAGCCACTGCGCTTCCTGGCGCGTGTCTTCGGCGGTGAGGTGGTGCCCCGGGCGGGATTCGCCGGTGAGCCACCGCCCGGCCTCTTCAAGCGTGGCCTGCGCTGGTCGCGCGGCAATCTCTTCATCCCCGACGCACGGCGGGGCTGGGTGCGCCATGCCGTGCGCGCCGCCACCGATCTGTTGCGGCAAGGGCACTTCGACGCGGTCGTCATCTCGTCACCACCGCACAGTGCGCAATTGATCGGCCTGGCCTTGAAGAAGCGCTTCCCTCAGTTGCGCTGGATCGCCGATCTGCGCGATCCCTGGACGGACATGTGGTACACCCGCGAGCTTATGCAAGGCGCCTGGGCCGCTCGGCGCAATGCCGCCTGGGAAGAGCGCGTGGTGCGCACCGCCGATGTGCTGCTTACCACCGGGCCTTCGCTGAAGCGGACATTGACCGGACGATACGGCGCTGATGCGGGCGAACGGATCCATGTGGTCCCCAACGGGTACGACGCGGCCGATCTGCCCACCTCAGCGCCCGGTCCACCCGAGGGGGAATTCCGGATCACCTATGTGGGCTCCATGGCGGCGAGCTACGATCCAGCGGTCTTTTTCAGAGCCTTGGGCCGAGTGACACGTGAAAGCCCACAGGCACGTATCACCTTCCACGGCGTGGGCGCGATCGATCCGCTCATCCAGGCGATGGCCCGGGCGGCAGGGGTTAACTGTACCTGGTCTCCGCCGGTGGTCCACGCCGCCGCGCTGTCCGCCATGCATGCCGCGCACGTGCTCCTTCTGGTGCTGCCCGATGCGCCCGGTGTGGAACAGGTGCTGCCTGGCAAACTCTTCGAGTACCTGGCGTCGCGGAGGACCATCGTGGCCATCGGTCCTGTGGGGAGCGATGTGGACACCGTGATCCGGGAGTGCGACGCGGGCAGGATGTTCGATCGTACCATGGAGGACGAGCTGCACGCGCACCTTGCCGGAATGCTGCGACGGCATTTGGCGGGAGAGGACCTGCGCGTGCAAGGCGATGCGCACCGGCGCTACACGCGTGAGTCCCTGACCGCGCGCCTCGCGGCACTCATCGCCAACAGTGCTTCGGACACCTGAGTACCTTGCCGCACATGGGTCCCATCGCCCGGCAGGCCATGACCAATACGGTGCTCACCTACATGGGCATCGGTCTGGGCTTCGTCAATGTGGTGCTGCTCTATCCCAAGGTGCTACAGCCGGACCAGTTCGGCCTGACACGGCTGCTGGTGGCCATGGTCACCATTGTGGCCCAGGTGGCGCAACTCGGTGCGGAGAACACCGTGATCCGATTCTTCCCCTACTTCCGCGATCCGTTGCGGCGGCACCGCGGCCTGCTGGGCATGCTGCTGCTTTTCGGCACGGCCACCGGCCTGGCCACCATGCTGGTGCTGGCCCTGCTGCACGGCACCTTCACGGAGATCTTCAATGACCGCGCCGGCCTGTGGGACCGGTATGGCTTGCTGTTGTTGCCGCTGGTCTTCGGCGAGATCTTCTTCATCCTGCTGCGCGCCTACAGCCGATCCTTGCGGCGAACGGTGCAGCCCACCTTCATCCGCGAGTTCCTGCTGCGCCTGCTGCAGATGCTGCTGATCCTCCATCAGGCCTGGCGCCCCATGGACTTCGGTGTTTTCATGGCGCTGTACACCGGTGTGTTCCTGCTGTGCACGCTGCTGCTCGTGGCCGATCTGTGGCGCTCAGGGCACTTCACCCCCGGGCTGAAGGAACGCTGGCTGCCGGGCCGCCTGCGCCGCAGCATGACCACCTACAGCGGCTTCACGCTCTCGGCGAGCCTGGCCGGCATCGTGCTCGGCAACATGGACCAGTTGATGATCGGCGCCCTGCTGGGCGAAGGTCTCAAGCAGGTGGCCTACTACTCGGTGGCCTTCTACTTCGGATCGGTGATCGCCGCACCGGGCCGCGCTTTGTACCAGGCCGCCATGCCCGCCGTGGCCGACGCCTGGAAGCGCCGCGACATGCCGGCATTGCGCAAGATCTACGTGCGCTCCTCACTCGTGCAGACCGTCGTCAGCGGCTTCCTCTTCCTGCTCATGTGGATGAGCATCGACGACCTCTTCACGCTGCTGCCCGCCGAGTATTCCGGGGCGGCGGGCGTGGCCTGGGTGGTGGGCCTGGCCTATCTGCTCAACAGCATGGTGGGGCTCAACATGGGCATCATTTCCATGTCACGCTCCTACCGCCTCGATGCGCTCTCCAGTTTCGCCTTGCTGGTGCTGAACGCGGTGGCGAACTTCTTCCTCGTGCGCAGCATGGGCATCATCGGCGCGGCCTGGGCCACGCTGCTGTCGCTTGTTCTCGTCAATGCCTTCCGCACCGGTTGGTTGCGCTGGCGCTATGGTCTCTGGCCTTTCGGCCTGCGCACCGTGGGGGCCCTCCTGCTCATCGCGGCCATCGCGCTGGTCTTACCCTGGATACCGCTCACCGGCCAGCCCCTGGTGGATATCGCCCTGCGCAGCGCCTTGATCGCCCTGGCCTACTGGCCCGTGGTACATGTGCTGGGGCTGGTCCCCGAACTGGGCCAGGTGGCCTCGCGTGTGCTGCGTCGAGGCTGAGGGCGTCACTTCACCTCCCGCACCCAGGTCTGCGTGCGGAAGAAGAAGGCCACATATCCACGCACTTTCAGCCTGCCATCCTCGATCCACAATTTGCAGTCGTAGATCTTGCCCGTCTCGGGATCCAGGATGGTGCCCTTGCCCCACTCCTTGCCGCTGCGCACCATGTCGCGGATGATCTCCAGTCCGGCAACGGGTTTGTTCCTGCGGTCGTCGGGGCATTTCTCGCAGAGCTTGTCGCGCTTCTCCTTTTCGTAGAGTTCCACGATGCGGCCACTGAGTCTGCCCTCGCGCTCGGTGATCTCCACTACGCTGCGGGGTTTGCCGGTGTTGTCATCAATGGTGGTCCAACGGCCCGTGACGGACTGTGCCAAGGCGGCACCGCACAGGAGGATCGCGGGAAGGAGTGAAAGGGAGCGCATGGGCGGGGTGTTCAGAAGGTTCGGCCTATGCCCACCACATAGCGGAAGGCGAGATGGTCGGCCTGGCCATCGGGGAGCGCGCTGAGGAGCAGCGGCATGTCGAAGCGGATCGTGAGCGGCTTGATGTCCACCAGCGGCCCGAACCGTTTGATGGTGAGCGCCACACCGGCGCCGGCATCGGCACGGGGCTGGGCCAGCCGCAATTGTTCGCGGCCATCCCGTTCCACGCGGTATCCCATCACGCCCACATCACCGAAGAGATACACGTCCATGTGGAGGTAGCGCGCCAGTTTGCCGGGCCGCCACTTCACCAGTCCGTCCAGATCGATCTCGCCACTGGCGCTGAGGCCTGTATTGCCCACGTAGGTGAGCACCACTTCGCCATCACCCGAGTTCTCGGGCGCCACATAGCCCGCATAGCCGCGCAGGCCCATGCCACCGGCGTGGTGGAAGTGGTTCACATCGGCGCCGTAGCCCAACCAGTCGTAGGGCACGAAGCCGATGCTGCGCACATACTTGTTCTCCATCATGTCCTCGGGCGATGCTCCTGCGAGGTAGAGCGCGCTCTCACGCGGCGTGGCGCCGGTGCCAAATTGTGCGAAACCGCGCGTGCGCACCTGGATGGGACCGAGGTCATTGTAGTTCACCGCTATGCCCCGCACCTGGGCATAGGCGTTGGCCGATCCCACCGAACTGTTTCGGGTCTCCAGCTTCAACGCGCCCTGTCCGAAGTCGTAGTTGTAACGGTGACGCAGGCTCAGGTCCACCGCACCATTGAGCTGGTCCAATTCCCAGTGCCCGGGATGGAGCAGGTAGGTCAGGTCGGTGCTGTCGCGCCGCAAGAAGTAGAGCACTTCGGCACGCACTTCGGTGCGTCCGTTCGGAAGTTCCCAGCGCCAGCCTGCGCCATAGCGTTGCAGGCCATCGAGCGCACGCGCATGCACGAACACATGCGAGCCCCGGAGGATCTTCTCGGTGCCATTCTCGTAGCGGAAGTTGAACGACATGGCGTCATAACCTGTGTCGGTATTGCCGGGAATGGAGTCGACCAGCAGGGATGGATTGTTGGGCGGCAGGTGCTGGCCCATGCCGGTGTTCACCCAGGCGCTCAGATGCACCTTGTGCTTGTGGCGCATGTAGGAGCCGTTCAAGTGTACACCCGCCTTCACGCCGTCGTAACCGTTCCACCAGAGGTCGGGCCGCACGAAACCTTCGTAGCCGCGGCGGTCCGGGCGGGTGGGCAGGTGGTGGTCGAAGGTGATGCTCAGCGGCGGGTGCAGGTGATCGTTCAGCTTGTAGGCGTCCGCCAGCCGGTTCGTGGGATCGATGGAGACCTGCTCGATGCCGGTGGGGATGTCCACTTGCACCACGTGATCGCGGCGCAGATCATCGAATCCGATCCAGCGTGGCAGCACTTTCGCGTCGGTCTTCTTCTCGAACCAGGTGTTGGGGATGTGGAAGTCGTGGATGCTGCCGTCCTTGGCGGTCACGCGCAGATCGATCGGCATCTGCATGCCACCCTTGCGGCGCAGGTGGATGTTCTGCCCGCCATCCCGGTTGCGGCGTGTCACCCGGCGTATGGCGTAGTCGATGCGTTTGTCCGTGCCGAGCCATTGGTCGAAGAACCAGTCGAGGTCCGTGCCGGCATGTTCGCTGAAACTGCGGCGCATGTCTTCCGGGTAGGGGTGGCAGGTCCGCCATTTGGCCACGTAGTGCCTCATGGCCGAGCGGAAGAGGGAGTCGCCCAGCGTGTACTGCAGGTTGTAGAGCATCACGGCGGTCTTGCTGTACACGTGGCCGTAGCCGCCATAACCTCGGCTGGTATAGTGTCCGAATTCGTCGCTGTGCGTGTCGATCGGCGGCACCCCGTCGCGTACGGCATCACGCTGGTAGCCGTAGTAGACCTCCTCTTCCCGGGCCAGTGCGGGTGGCAGGTAGCGTGCGGCGTATCGGCTCTTCGGCGTGTCGGTCACCATGGTATCGCCATCGATGCGTTCCAGTCCCCAGGCGGTGAGGAATTGTGTGAAACCCTCGTCGAGGAAAGCGCGGTAGGTCTCGTTGTTGCCGAGCATGCCATAGAACCAGTTGTGCCCCACCTCATGCACCAGCAGCCCGCGGTAGTCGGGGTCGCGGCCGCTGTCCAGCGTCAGCATCGGGTACTCCATGCCGTCACGGGCATCGGCCACCACCATCTTGGGGTAGGCGTACATGCCGAAGTCCTCGCTGAAGACGCGGATGATGTCCGCGGTGTAGCTGGCGGCGTTCTGCCATCCGCTGGCATGCGGCTCCTGCACCACGGCCACGCACAGCACGCCGTTCCATTCCGCCTCACCGATGCGGTAGGTGGGGTCGGCGGTGAAGGCGAAGTCGTGCACGTTCTCGGCGTGGTACTTCCACACCCTGCGCTGCGTGGGGTCGGGCTCGATCACCACCGAGGGTTTCTCGTTCCAGGGCTTGTCCTTGAAGTTGGAGATGTCCAGCCTGGCACGCAGATCGGCGGGCAGCGCTTCATCGCGGTTCTGCAGCCAGCCGGTCGCTTCCACGATGTAGTGGTGCGGAAGGTCGAGCTCCACGTCGAAGGTGCCGAAGTTGCCATAGAACTCCTGGCCAAGGTGTTGGTCCGTGTCCCAGCCTTTGCGCCGGTCGTACACGGCGATCCGTGGATACCAGTGCACGCCATCGTAGTGCTTTTGGCCCCACGCGTTGAACAGTTTCATGCGGCGCGGCAGCCCCATGGCCCAGTGGGTGGTGAAACCGCATTCGAAGGTCACGGTACCACCGGGCGGAAGTGGGCGCGGCAGCCAGGCCTTCATCACGGTGTTGTCCTGTTCGGTACGCACCGGTGCGCCTTCCGCCGTGAGCGACTCCACCCTTGTGCCCGCGTAGGGCATGTTCCGGTACCGCCGCATGTTCTCTCCGCTGGCGGTCATCCGCTCCTCCAGGTGTGAGCCGTTCACGTAGGCTTCCTGGTAAAGATGGAAGAACACGAAGGGCAGCGTGTCCGGCGAATTGTTGTGGTAGTGCAGGGTCATCCTGCCTTCCAGCAGATCGCGTTCGTCATCGATCCGCGCGCTGATCAGGTGGTGCACATCCTGCTGCCAATAGCCGGGGTGTGGCGGCCTGTTGCGCCAGTACTCGGGATTGTCGGCGTTGCGGTAGGTGTTGGGCGGATGTTTGGCGTCGAACCGCTGGCCCATGGAAAATGTGGCAGGCAGCAGGAGGATCAGGACCGGAAGTGTGCGCATCATGGTCGCCCCGAAGGTATCCCGGCTCAGGCCATCCGCCGCCGCCGCAATTCCAACCGTTCGCTGTGCTTGAAACGCGCCCGGGTGATGCTGATGTTGAGCTCGTAGCCGATCAGCAACACGATCATGTTCAGGTAGATCCACAACTGCACCGCCAGGATGGCCCCGATGCTGCCGTAGAGCGCGTTGTAGTTGGTGATGTTGCTGAAGAAGAAGGCCAGGGCCTGCGACACCAGCAGGATGAGGGCCACCGCCAGGATGCTGCCCGGGGTGAACACGCGGAAACGTTTGGTGTGCGGATCACCCACGTTGTAGAGCAGCGACACGGCGAAGATCACCAGCATGATGGAGACGAGCCACTTGGCGGCGAACAGGGCGAACACCTGAAGCTCGCCGGTGAACACGCCCAGCTCGTTCACCCAGCGGATGATGATGCCGCTGAGGGTGAGCACCGGCACGGCCAGCACGGCCAGCAGGGTGAGCGCGAAAAGCAGGCCCAGGCTCAGCAGCCGCTGTTTCATGGCGCTGTGCCAGCCCCCCAGGTTGGTGCTTCCGCTGAAGCCCTGCAGGATGGCGTCGATGCTGTTGCTGGCGAAGTACAGGCCAAGGAAGAAGCTCACCGAAAGCAGGGTGCCATGCTTCTTCACCACCAGGTCCTCCAGCGTCCCTTCGATGAAGCGGAACACCTCCAGGGGCATCATCTGCTCAAAGGTGTCCAGCAGGCGGTCCTGGAAATCGGCGATGGGCACGTAGGGGATCAGCGTGAGCAGCACGATCACCGCCGGGAAGAAGGCGAGAAAGAGCTTGAAGGAGATGGCCGAGGCCCTGGTGATCAGGTGGCCCTGGGTGAGCGCGGAGAAGAAGAATCGCGAGATCTCCAGGATGCTGAAGCCCTCGAAGCCCGGGGGCGTGATGCGGCGCGACCAGCCAAGCAGGCGGCGGAAAGGCCGCGAGTAGAGCACCTTCCGCTTTATCCGCTCCACCATGGTCCTACAGGGCTTTGAGGCTCAGGTCCAGCGCCACGGCGCTGTGGGTGATGGCACCCGTGGAGATGTGGCCCACACCCGTGGCGGCAAAGGTGTGCACGTTCTCCAGCGTGATGCCGCCGGAGGCCTCCGTGGGTACCCGGCCCGCGATCAGCTTCACCGCCTTGCGCAGAAGTTCAGGTTCGAAATTGTCCAGCAGGATGCGCGAGGCGCCACCCGCCTCGAGCACCTGTTCCACCTCCTTGAGGTCGCGCGTTTCCACCACGATCGGCAGATCAAGGCCCTCTTTGGCCAGGTAGGCTTTCACTGCGGCCATGGCCTTGCTGATGCCACCGGCCATGTCCGCATGGTTGTCCTTGATCATCACCATGTCGAAGAGCCCCATGCGGTGGTTCATGCCGCCACCGATACGCACGGCCCATTTTTCCACCGCACGCAGACCGGGGGTGGTCTTGCGCGTGTCCAGCACCTGGCAACCGGTGCCCTCCACGGCATCCACGAAACGGCGTGTGAGCGTGGCGATGCCGCTCATGCGCTGCATGAAATTGAGCAGGGTGCGTTCGGCGATGAGGATGCCACGTGCCGGCCCCATCACGGTGAAGGCCATGTCACCGGCCTTCACATGGGCGCCGTCGGTCAGATAGGCCTTCATCTTGAGCGCGGGATCCACCTTGGCCAGCACGGCGGCGGCGATCTCCACCCCGGCGAGCAGGCCATCCTGTTTCACCACCAGGCGGGCCGCGCCGCGCGCTTCGGGTGGTATCGTCGCGAAAGTGGTGTGGTCCTTCCAGATCGCTGGTGCGCCGCCGAGGTCCTCGGCCAATGCCCTGTCGATCGCTTCCTCGGCTCCTGGGGGCAGCACGGTCAGAAGTCGTTCTTGCTGCTCTCGATGCGGAGCTGTTTCACCTGATGCTCGGTCTCGGTGCGCTTCAGGAAGAAGGTCACCCGGAAATAGCCGGTGCGTGTGCGCAGGATGCCGATGAAGTACTGGTCGCCGAACTTGCTCACGCCGCTGTGCTCGATCACCAGGTCCACGGGCGGATGGTCGTTGAAGAACTTCCTCAGGATCTGTTCCGCCTGGGCCTTGCTGTAGACGTCGGAATTGTCCTTGACGGTGAGGTCGATGTTGGGGATGAAGTGGGCCGCCAACTCGCGGGAGTTGCCCTGCTTCATGGCCTCCACCACCTTGTCCTTCACGGCTTCCTGGGCCATGGCAAAAGGCGCCGTGGCCAGCAGGAGGATCGGGAATACCAAGCGTTTCATCCGGGTCTTCATGGGTCGCGCGGAGGGGTCAAATACCGAGCCAAGTTGGTGAATGTCCGGCTGGCTTCCAACACCGTCCTTTGCGCCATGAGGATCAGGCTGTTGATGGTGGGCCGCACGGAGCGGGGACCAGTGGCCCAGGGGGTGGCGGAGTATCTGGGCCGGCTGAAGCGAATGGTGCCGGTGGAGGAGGTGGTGGTGCCTGATGCGGGCACCGGGGATGAAGCGCACCAGCGTCGTGTGGAATGCGCGCGTCTGCTGGCCGCCTTGTCGCCCCATGAGCGTGTGGTGGTCTTGGACGAGCGGGGCAGCCTGCTGGACAGCCGTTCCTTCGCCGGCAGATTGGGTGCCTGGCGCGACAGCGGCGTGCGCCAGTTGACCTTCGTGATCGGTGGTGCCTATGGCCTGGACGACCCCGTTCGGCAGCGCGCCGATCTGGTCCTGGCCCTCTCGCCCATGACCTTCACCCACCAGATGGTGCGGGTGATACTCGCCGAGCAGCTCTACCGGGCGCTCACCATCCTCCATGGCCGGCCTTACCATCACTGAGGCCGCACCATGCGCAGCTTGATGGTGTCCCCCCTGCGGGTGATGTCCAGCAGGAAGTTGATGCCGGACTTCATGATCCGCAGCAGGAGGTTGCCCTCGATGCGTGCACGCAGGCGCTGGTCATCATTGCCCATGTCGGTATTGTCCTGCGCCACTCCGGTACGGCTCGCGCGCACGCGCATCACGCTGATGCCCGTGGTGGATATCCTCCCCCGGGGAAGGTCGGCGCCGCGCATGAGGATCCGCAGGGTGCGCGGTGTGAAGTAGTTGAGGTGCTCCGGGTAGTTCACCACCGTCCATGTGGCACCGGCCAACCATCGGCTCAGTGCGTTGAAGTTGGGCGTGGTGATGTAGAGCAGGCCGCCGGGCCGCAACAGATGGTGGAAATGGCGCGCCTCACGCGCCGGATCGACGAGATGCTCCAGCACCTCGAAGCTGGTGATCACATCGAACATGCCGGGCCGGTAGTTGGCCGGATCGAGCGCACCCTGCTCCATGTGCAGCCCCCGCGCGCGGCAGGCTTCCACCACGCCAGGGTCATACTCGGTACCATGCGCGGTCCAGCCGCGTTCCCGGGCCACGTCCAGGAAGAAGCCGCTGCCGGCCCCCACATCGAGCAGCTGTCCGGTGCGCCTGAAGGACGCGAAGCCGTCCAGCAACTGGTGGTAGCGCTTACGTGTGAGCGGGGGGAGCTCGGTACGCACCGGATAGGTGGCGTACATCTCGTCGAGTTCCTGCTCGGTGGGGGTGCGACCGGCGTACACCATGCCACAGTTCCGGCATCGGAGGAGATGATGGCCGCTGAAACGGGGCAACGCCACGCCGCCCGCCTGGCCGCAAACTGGACACCGGCGGCCGGGTCGCTCCATGGCGGCGAAGATAGATGGGAGCTGAGGCCTTGCCGTAGTCCTCGGAATGCCCGGCTATCTTTGGAAGGCGCTTTCCAACGATGTATTTCAGCGATTCGCAGAGCCCGGTCAACATCGCCATCTGGGAGTACTTCGTGCTGTTCCTGATGCTGGCCGCCGTGGGGCTCTGGCATGCCCGGGAGAAGAACGCGAACATCAAGCGATATCCCGAGTACCGCTACTACCTCTGGGGTCTGTACATCAAGATGATCGGGGCGGCGCTGTTCTCGCTCACCTACGTGTACTACTACGCCAATGGTGACACCATCAGCTACTTCCTGTCCAGCGTGCCGCTGGCGAAGCTTTTTTGGGAGGACCCCATCCTTTACGCGCAGGCGTTGGTCATGGAGAACAGCGTGGAGAACCGGTCCGCGTTGTTCACCCTGCGCACCGGGTATCCCATGTCCTACATCTACTTCGACAGCAGGTCCTATCTCCTGGTGCGCCTCATCAGTCCCTTCACCATCATCACTTTCCAGAGCTACCTGCTGTGCGCTGTGGCGGTAAGCGTGCTGGCCTATGGTGGGGTGTGGCGGCTGTACCGCACCCTGGTCCGGTATTATCCCAAGCTGCAATGGCAGTTGGCCGTGGCCGTGCTCTTCCTGCCCTCCTCGGTGTTCTGGGGTTCGGGCATCCTCAAGGACACTTTCACTTTCACGGCGTTGTGCTGGTACGTCTACGCGCTGGACCGCGTGTTCATGCTCAGGCAGGGAGGTTTCACAAGCTGGGTGAACATGGTCGTGGCGTCCATCATCCTCCTGGGTCTGAAGCCCTACATCTTCATGACCATCTTCCCAGCAAGTCTGCTCTGGGTGCTCTATCAGCGCGTGGCCAATATCCGCAATGCGCTGGTGCGTGTGATGTTCCTGCCGGTGGCCATGGTCCTGCTGGTGGTGGGGACGATCATCACGCTGGAGAGTCTCGGTGACCGCCTGAGCAAGTTCTCCCTGGACAAGGCCCTGGACACCGTGGTGCTCAACCAGAAGGACATGAAGCGGAGCGAGCATTACGGTGAGAATTTCTTCGACCTTGGCGACATTGAGCCCACCTGGGAAAGCGTGCTGTCGAAATTTCCGCAGGCCACCTTCGCGGGCCTGTTCCGGCCCATGATCGTGGAAAGCAACAACGTGGTGATGTTCCTGGCCGGGTTGGAGAACACTTTCCTGCTCCTGCTGGCGCTGTACATCCTGTACCGGTCGCGGCTCGTCTTCTTCTTCACGCTGCTGCTGAGGAACCCGTTGTTGCAGATGTGCTACTTCTTCGCGGTGGGCTACGCCTTCATGATCGCCATCACCACGCCCAACTTCGGCGCCATGGTGCGGTTCAAGATCCCCTTGCTGCCTTTCTTCGTCGCGGCCATGTTCATCACCGCGCACATCCTGGACCGCCGGCGTGCCGCTCTGGCGGGGGGCGGGCGCTTCGACTTCGAGAGTTTCGTGGACGGGGATCCGGACCGGAAGACCGGCAGGCCCATGGCGCGGAAGGAACACCCGGGAGGGAGGGGCGCGCGCGGCATGCGAGGACCCATCCTGGCGGCACAAGGCGCCATGCGCTAAAGGATGCGCTGGTAGACCTCCTCGGCGATACGCACGGATTTGTAGCGCTCCGCCAACCGTGTGATGGATGCCCGATAGTCCGGTTCGCGCATGATGCGCTTGATGGTGGCGAAGGCCTCATCGAGGCCCGAGAGGTCGGTGCCGTAGACCGCACCGCCGATGCCCTTGCGCATGAGCAGATGCTCGTCCGCCACGCCGTCCGTCATCAGGATCGGCAATCCGCTGGCCCAGTACTCGCCGTTCTTGATGGGACACTGGTAGCGCTTGATGGGCGCTGGTTTGATGGGGCTGAAGGCGAGGTCCGCCGCCGACAGATGCGCCGGCACCTCGGTGTGCGCGGCCACGCTCACATGGAAGCGATCGGCGGGAATGCCCGCTTCGGCGGCACGCGCCTCTATCACCGTGGGATCCATGGGTGAAAGCACCACCAGATGCAGGTCAGGAAAATGCTTGAACGCCTCCTTGAACATGTGGAAGGCTTCCCGGTCGAAATAGAGTCCGCCGAATTTGCCCACGTAGACACCCACCGTGGCGTCGGCGGGAATGCCGAGCCTCTGCCTTACGGCGGCCCGATCCTCAGGCTGGAAGCGAAAGCGTTCCAGATCGGTGATGGAGGGTATCACATGCACACGCCAGGGGTCCTGGCCTTCGCGCACCAGGTCGCGCGCATGGTTCCAGGTGACGGTGATGATGTTGCTGGCGTGGTGCAGCTGCACGCGCTCCATGTGGTCGGCGAAGAGGAAGCGCAGGCCCCGCTTGGGCCATACCCCGCACTCCACCATGTAGGTGGCGTGGGGTTCGAATGATTCCACGTTGTACGGCACGCCCGTACGACGATGCACGAAGTGCGCGATGGCGCCCGCCATGGAGGCTTTGGCCATGATCAGGTCTATACCCTCGCGCCGTACCAGGCGGGATATGGTGCCGATCGACCTCAGGTAGAGATCCACCTTGGAAAGGAGGAACCACCATTTGAAGCGGGGCAGGACCGCCACATGTTCCACTTTGGGGATGGCCAGGTCCACATCGGGCAGGAAATCACTGGTGGTCTCCATGGTCACCAGATGGATGTCCTTGATGGAGGGCCGGTCGGAGAGGATCCGCAGGTAGGGGAAGATGGCCGCTGCGGTGAGTGGTTCGCGCAGGCTCCAATAGCTCAGGAATAGCACACGCTGCACCGGCCTTTTGGGCAATGCCACCGGCATGCGGCGGAACCAGGCTCGCATGGCGCGCCAAGGCCGGCCCACTTTCAGGTAGCCGCGCATCATCACCCTGCGGATCTTGCGCCGCATCAGGCCGAGGTCCCCTTCGGAAGGCTTGGGCTCCAGGTGCTGCGCGAAACGGAACAAGGCCTGGTATCCGCGATCCAGGCCGTCCAGGTCGGACATGGCCGATCCATGCCCCCGTCGGTAAAGCAGCACGGGCCGCTCCGTGGACCCGTAGACGCCATCGCGCGCGATGCTCAGGTAGAAGGCCAGGTCCTCGGCGTGGCGCATATGCTCCGGGAAGCGCCTGTCGCCGATGATCTCCCTGCGGATCATCCAGGTGGGGCCAAAGAAGCACGACCCACTCAGGCGCATCAGTTCGCCGAAGGGCGCACCGCGGAAGGTGGGCCGGTACAAGGGCGTCGCATCGGGTCGCTCATCTTCCAGGGGAAGCACGACGCCATCGACGAACGAGGTTCCCGGCTCCTCATCCAAAACCTTGGCGCGCGCCGCCAGACTCCCGGCTGGAAGGCGGTCGTCCGCATCCAGAAAACAGATGTATCTGCCTCGCGCGAAGCCGAGTCCCGCATTGCGAGCGGCACTCACACCACCGTTCTCCTCATGCAACACATGTATCCGCAGATCGGTGTAGCGGGCGATCGCCTCGCGCGTGTCGTCGGTGCTTCCATCGTTGACGATGATGAGTTCCCAGTCAGACGTGTCCTGGGCCAGCACCGAGGCGATGGCTTCGCTGATGTAGCGGCCCGCGTTGTAGGCGGGCATGATGATGCTGATCAGGGGCGCTTCCATGCCGGATCGGTCCGGGCCGCGAAGATGTCACGGATGAACTTGACCCAGGCCAACATGCGGTTCTCCCAGTCCAATTCGGTCAGTTTGTCCTCCAGCGGCTCATGGGCGATCGCTTCGCCGGCCTCCTTGTTACCACAGGCCTGCGCCAGCATATCGGCGAGCACCGTGGCATCGCCCGCGACGCGGCCGGTGCGCGTCTCAGCGAGCATGGCGCCCAATTCATCCTGGCCGGACCCGGCCTGTATGATGGGTCTGCCGGAGCGCATGTACTCCAGGAATTTGATCGGTACGATGCCGCGCTTGCCTTTGAAGGCCACGTGCAGGAGCAGGTCCGCCGAGCGTTGCAGGGCCAGGGTCTCTTCGCGGCCCGCACGCCCCATGATGCGCAACAGGCCGGTGCGTTCGCCGCAGGCGCGCAAAGCTTCCAGCAGTTGTTCATCCTCCGTTCTCGCGCCCCAGAGCTCGACCAGCAAACGGGGGGGCCGCCCGGGTGAAGCCCGGTGGAGCCTGTCCAATGCGCCGATGACGATGTTCCACTCCTGTTCATGGTACAAGCGTCCGGTATGCACCACGCGCAGGTGGCCGTGGGCCGTGACCTCGCCGGCCGGGCCAGGGTCGGCGCCATTCATCACCACTTGCGCGGGTCTTCCGGCGATCACGCGCTTGGCGTTCTCCATGAGGCCATGCGTGGCGAAAGTGAAGCCGTGCGCGTTGGCTGTGAAACGCCGCTCCAGAGCCTCCATGTGCCGCCGCTTCAACCAGCCTGAGAGGCCGCTTCCGTACCAGGTCACCGTGCGAAGTCCCACTTCCGGGTTCCACACGTTCCAGGGGTCGCGATGATCGGGCAGGTACACCGCATGCCAGCGCTTGGCCAGGCGGTGCCCGAATTCCAGCATGGACCAGCATGGGCCCGTGGCCACCACAATGGGGCTTCGGCCCAGGCGGCGCTCCACCACCTCCTCGTCGAGATCCATGCGCGAGGCGAGATCCAAAGGCAGGAAGAGAAAGGCCAGGGTGCGCACCACCGCATGGGATGCCTTCCCTTCCCACGACCAGAATGCATGGGCCAGCAATCGTTGCAAGGGGCCAAGTCCGCGCGGCATCCGGGTCATGGGAAGACGCAATACCTCGATACCTTCCAGGTCCGCGGCCCAGGGATCGGTTCCCTTCAGGTCCATGGTGAGCACACTGGTCCTGTGGCCCGCGTCGCGAAGGGCCTTGGCCAGATGGTAGGGGCGACGGGCGCCTGTATGATTGGCCGGTGGAAAGGCCTGGCAGACGATCAGCACTGCCGGAAGGGGGCCATCAGCTCCGCCAACGACCAGATCGCCGTTCGCATCAACCATGCGGGGAAGATCGCTTGGGCGGGTGAACGTTCCGTTGCGCCAGGGTGGCCATCAGCGTTTGCGGAAGATGTTGACGACGAACATGCCCTCCACATGGGAGGTGATCTCGGCCTCCGCGCGGAGGAGTTCGTCCATGTCCACCGTGGTATCGCGGTCACTCACGAGGAACTCGCCCCGGGGGCCGAGTCGGAAATTCCATTGGTGCATGCCCACGAAATCGGCGCCAGTGGCCACGTTCACTTCGTGCCGCAGATACACGTGGCAGCCGGGCTTCACCAGCCCCAGCATATTGCGGATGGCCTTCACGGGATCGTAGGCGTGGTCTAGGCAATTGTTCGCATGTGCCAGATGGAAGCTGTCCGGTGCGAAGTGCTTGTCCAACTCCTCGGCGTCGCAGGCGATGGGCGGCACTGGTGGCACCACGCCGTGTTTGCGGCAAAGGCGCATGTACGCCTCGGCCAGCGGGTCGGTGGCGATGAGCGAGATGTGCTTGCCGGGCATGGTCTTCCCCACGCGCGATAGCGGCCCTGAACCCACATCGAGGATCTGGACCTTCTCCTCCCGCACATGGGCGAGCAAAGCGCAAAAGGTGTCCTGCAGTGGCGCTGCCGGATCGGTGCGGAAGCGGCCTTCTTCGGTAGGCGCCTGGCCCTTGACCGGGGCGTAGTTGGCAGCGATGTATCGGTCCCAGAAGGCGAGTTCATCGCGCATGCCGATCCGCCAGCTCCAGCGGTGGGGAAGAGGTACATGCTTGGAGAAGCGCAGCAGGGCCTTGGTCAGCAGGTCGGTCATGGGCGATGAGAGATGGGCGCATGGCCCTGTGGGCAGGCCCCGGACGCAGGCTTGGGGTGCCTCGCAAATGTAGCCGGGCGTATTGAGCTGGCTCCGGCCCGGTGGTTCAATGGCCCAGCAGGCGGGCCACCACCTCGCGCAGCAGGTCCGCGCCACGTTCCGCGGAGAGCTCCCGCGCCGCGGCGTTGGCCGCCGCCTTGTGCCGCATGATCCTTCCTGCATCCAGTGCGCGGATCGCTTCCAGCACGGCTTCCATGGAATGCCCGTTGGCCACTGGTCCCAGATCGTGTTTCCGCACGAGATCCGCCATGGCCGGATTCGGTGTCACCACCACCGCGAGGCGTGCCTGCACGAACTCGAACAGCTTGTTCGGCAGCGCGTACCGGTGGTTGAAGGTGTCCGCGTGCAGGTGGTGCACGCCGATGTCGAAGGCGTTGATGGCGCGCGCGATGTCGTCCGGTGCGATGCTGGGATGCAGATGCACATGGTCCCTTGTCGCGCACAATGCGGCGATGCGTTCGCCATAGGCCGCGTTGCGCGCGGGTCGCAGGAAGAGGTGGAGCTCATGCGTATCGCGCAGCGCATCCATCATTTCCACCAGTTCCGCGATGCGGCGTTGGGGCGAGGCCATGCCGTGGTGGACGAGCTTGATCCGGCGCGGATCGGTGGTCACAGGTGAGAGTTCTTCATAGGGCACCGCATTGGTGAGCACCGCAGGCCGGATACCCGTGAGTTCCAGGTAGGCCTCCGCGATGCCCTCGCTCACCGTGAAGCAGGCGTCGGCCAGCGGCATGTATCGCTTGCACAGGTATTCCCATATGGGCTGGTGTTCCCGCATCCATTCCGGATCGTTCTCGTGCTGACGCGGACTGAACTCGTGCGCATCGAAGACCACCTTGGCGCGTCCATCAGCGAGGCGTATGGCCAAGGGCAAGGCGTCCAGATCATTGGCGATGATGAGAGCCGGCCGCAGATGACGGATCATACGCCAGGCGGCGCGGCGATGGCCCTCCCAATATGCGGCCTCGGGGTCGCGCAGCACATGGCGCGTGATGTAGCGCCTGGCGTGCATGCCAGCGGAGACCATTTTGCGCAGCAAGGGCGGAAGACCCAGATGGTGGTCCTCCCAGGGCAATGTCCAATGCAGCTTCCCTTCGCGGCCATCGGCGCCGAGCGCTGCGGTCCCCACCGTGTACCTGTCGCACAGCGCACCGATCTGGCGCCGCACACGTGCATCGGTGGCCAGGTTCGAGAAGCTGATCACCAGGATGTCCATCGCCGGGATCATGCCCCGATGCGCCATTCCAGCTTCGGTCTGATCACCCCGCCCAGCTTGCGGTCCGAAGGCGGGTGTGTGGATGAGGCCATGTCGTCCAGCACCTCCAGGCTCATGATGTTCTCCGCCAGCTGGTGCGCCTTGTAGGGCAGCCAGGTCACCAGCCACAGGGTGAGGTAGTAGGTGTCGGCGTTCAGCAGGTCGGCGGGCAGCCAAACGCTGGTGCGGTAGCGGCCCGGCGCGTTGCCCAGCGGCGTGGTGATGCCGGGGTAGGAGGTGAGTACCTGTTCGCCCTGCGAGTTGAATAGGAGCACCACGGGTTGTGGCTTGAAGCCGTCACGCAGCACCTCGTGTTCGATCTCCAGGCCGAAGGGCATGGTGACCTTGGCATGCTGGATGGTGCGTCCCTCCCGGTCCACCCAGCGTGCATGGCGGAAGCGGGCCTCGTGGCCGATGTTCATCGGCAGCTGGCCCAGGTCCATCTCCCCGTGCGCGGCCTCGTCGTTGCGGCTCAGGTATCGTCGGGTCACTTCGGCGGTATCTCCGATGTGGTCCACGCGGCCATGGTCCAGCAGGATGCATTTGTCGCAGAGGCTGTTCACCGCGGCCATGTTGTGGCTCACGAAGAGCACGGTGCGGCCACTGGTGGCCACGTCCTTCATCTTGCCCAGGCACTTGCGCTGGAATTCCACGTCGCCCACGGCGAGCACCTCGTCGATGATGAGCACCTCGGGTTCCAGGTGCGCCGCCACGGCGAATGCGAGCCGAACGGTCTGCCCGCTGCTGTAGTGCTTCACGGGCGTGTCGATGAATTGCTCCACGCCGGAGAAGGCGACGATCTCATCGAATTTGCGCTTCACCTCCGCGCGGCGCATGCCCAGGATGGTGCCGTTGAGATAGATGTTCTCCCGCCCGCTCAGTTCACCATGGAAACCGGTGCCCACCTCCAGCAAGGAACTCATGCGGCCTTCCACGGTGAAGCGGCCCTCGGAGGGGAAGGTGATGCGCGAGAGGATCTTCAGCAAGGTGCTCTTCCCCGCGCCGTTGCGGCCGATGATGCCGAGGCTCTGTCCTTCGTCCACGCTGAAGGAGATGTCGCGAAGTGCCCAGAAAGGCTCACTGGGCCGGGCCAGCATGCGCCGGATATTGGCGAGCACGCCCGCACGCAGGTCCAGGGTGCCGTCCCCTTGCAGGCGATAGCGCTTGCCCAGGCCTTCCACGGTGATCATCCGACTCATGGCTCAGCCTCAGACCAGATCGGCGACCTGCCGTTCCATCACACGGAAATAGACGAGACCCGTGACGAAAAGCACGACGGCCGAGGCGATGCTCAACAGGCACATGCCGCCGGGATCGCCCACGCCCAGCAGTGCCCAGCGGTAACCTTCGATCATGCCCGCCATGGGGTTGAGGAAATAGAGCACCTGGGCCCATTTCGGGATGGACCCCATGATGGCCTCGGCGGGATAGGCCACCGGTGTAACGAAGAGTCCGAACTGGATCATGAAGGGCACCACATGCTGCAGGTCGCGGAAGCGGATGCTGAGGGCGCTGACCCAGATGCCCACGCCCACCGCCGAGGCCATGATGCCCAGCAGATACAGGAAGGCCAGTGCCAGCCCCCAATGCGGTGCGATGCCGTGGTGGATGAAGAGCACCACCATCACCAGCAGCGCCACGGCCAGGTCCACCAGGCCCACGGTGGCCTTGCTGAGCGGAATGATGAGGCGGGGGAACCAGATCTTGCGCACGATCTCCTGCGCACCGATGATCGAGCCGCCGGATTCCTTCAGGACGAAGGCGAAATAGGTCCATGCCGAAACACCGGTGATGGCGAAGAGCGGATAAGGCAGGCCCCCGGTGTCCACCTGCACCGCACGGCCGAAGATGAGGGTGAGGATGAGCAGCGTGGCCAGCGGCTGGAAGAAAGCCCACAGCAGGCCCAGTGCCGTCTGGGCGTAGCGCACACGCAGGTCGCGGTAGGAGAGGGTGAGGAAGAGGTCGCGGTGGTGGACGAGTTCCCGCAGGTCGGGTATCCATCGCCAGGCCTTGGCGTCCACTTCGATCCGCATGCGCGTCATCGCTGAAACTCCGGTGTGGCGCGGGTCGCCGATCGCTCCGGGGTGGGCGAAAGTACGATCTTTCGCCGCCCATGGAACCACTGCTGCTCTGCACCGGCAACGCCGGCAAACGCGATGAACTGATGGCCCTGTTGCCTTCGGGCACCACGGTGCTCGCGCTTGCCGATGCGGGCCTGCATGTGGAATTGCCTGAAACGGGCGACACGCTCGAAGCCAACGCGCTGGAAAAGGCGCGCTACGCCTTCGAACGCACCGGCATGCCTTGTGTGGCCGACGATACCGGACTCGAGGTGGATGCCCTTGGCGGCGCGCCCGGGGTGTACAGCGCGCGATATGCGGGGCCGGAGCGGGATGCTGACCGCAACGTGGCGCGCCTGCTGCGGGAAATGGAGGGTGTGACGGATCGCAGGGCACGCTTCCGCACGGCGATCGCCTTCGTGCACCGGCATGGCGAGGAGTTGTTCCACGGTGTGGTGGAGGGAAGCATCACCATGGCGCCACGCGGCCGGGGAGGATTCGGCTACGATCCTGTCTTTGTGCCGGAAGGCTTGGACAGCACCTTCGCCGAGATGAGCACCGACCAGAAGAACAGAACAAGTCACCGGGCAAGGGCGATGGCCGGTCTGGTGGAGCGCTTGTCGAAGCATGGCTGAAGGGCCGCGTCGCCAGTGCTGTCGCATGCGTGGATCCCGCCGATGATCCTGGCGTCAAGGATCTTCGGCGAAGAAGGGCGGTTCAGCGCGTCAGCATCCGGTGCACCAGCCCATTGATCGCCTGCTCCACACCGATGTCCGCCGCACGCAGCATCTTGGGGAAGATGCTCGCCTCGCTGAAGCCCGGCACCGTATTGAGTTCGATGGTCACCAAGGCGGCATCGCCGCTGGCGGCAGGATCCCAGAAGTGGTCCACGCGGACCAGACCGCGGCAATCCAATGCGCGGTAGATGGCTGCGGAGCGTCGCTGCACCAGGTCCGCCACATCATCCGGGATCGGTGCCGGCACGAGTTCTTCGGTATCGGCCGCATGGTACTTCGCTTCATAATCGAAGAACTCGCGTGTGGTGCGCACCTCGCAGATGGGCAGGGCCATGGGTCCATCGGGTCCCTCCATCACGCCACAGGTGAGTTCGCGCCCATGCACGGCGGCTTCCACCAGCACTGTGGCGCATTCGGAGAAGGCCTTGTCCAAAGCCGCCCGCAACTCGCCGGGCGCCTTCACCTTGGACACGCCCAGACTGCTGCCGCTCTGGTCGGGCTTCACGAAACAGGGATAACCCAGCGTGGCCACACGTTCCGCATGGCCGGCATCGCCGTTCATCAGGAGCACCGAAGGCGCCACCGGGAATCCACGCTGGCCGAGCAGACCGGTGGTGGCCGACTTGCTGAAGGTGAGCGCCATGTTCAGCACGCCACCGGTCTGGTAGGGCACGCCCAGCATGTCCAGATAGCCCTGCAATTTGCCGTCCTCGCCCGGTGTGCCGTGGATGGCGATCAGCGCTGCGACGAAGCGTTCGGGTCCCTGGCCGCGGTCCACGGCGAAGGCTCCACGGTCGAACGGCAGGGGGCTTTCTTCCAGGTCGGCGCAGGCCCATGCCCCTTGGGTGATGGTGACGAAGAGAGGCTCGAAGCGTGTGCGGTCGATGGCCTGCGCCATGTTCACGGCGCTCTGGTGGCTGATGACCGATTCGCCGGAATACCCGCCACGGACGACGGCGACAAGGGGGCGTGACATGGTGGTGTTGGCGGGCAAAGATGCGGGCGGGCCCGGCGCTCCGCAAACCTCGCCGCGCGGTGGGCATGCCGCCTATCTTCGCCGCGCCCCGCCCAAGGCCCATCAGGCCCAAGGCACCCACCATGTCCGGCAAACGTCTCCTCCGCCTGGCGCTGCCCCTGGTCCTGCTGGTCCTGCTGCTGGGTGCCGGTTGGATGTGGCTGCGCTCCTACACGCGGCATGAGGTCAGCGTGCGTGTTCCCGACCTTAGAGCGTTGTCCTTGGAGGAGGCCACGGATATCCTGGCGCGGCGCGACCTGCAATTGATGGTCATCGATTCGGTGCACACCGACGACCGGCCCAAGGGCAGCGTGGTGGACCAGGACCCCGCTGCGGGACGCGATGTGAAACCCGGCCGCAAGGTGTACGTGGTGATGAACGCCAACCAGCCGAAGATGATCGACATGCCCCGGCTGGTGGACCTATCCAAGCGGCAGGCACTTTCGATCCTGGACATCCTGGGCCTGAAGGTGAAGGAACTCCAGTACAAGCCGGATCCCTGCACGGATTGTGTCATCGCCCAACTCTACAAAGGCGAACCGATCGAGCCGGACACGCGCATCCGCAAGGGTGAATCCATCACGCTGGTGCTGGGCAGTGGCGAAAAGGGCGGCCGGGTCCCCGTACCCGACCTGCGCGGCCTTACGCACGCCGAGGTGGGCATGGTGCTGAACATGGCCTCCCTGAACCTGGGTGTGGTGGTGGACTGCGAGGGCTGCAATACCCCCGGCGATTCCGCGTTGGCGAGGGTGCGCCGCCAATCACCGGTGGCCGATGCCAGCAACCGGATCGCCTATGGCAGCATGATCGACATCTGGCTCACGGCCGACACCACCGGGCTGCGGCCCACACCGGGCTGGGACGACCCCGATCGCTACCGCGAAACAGAGGAAGAGGAAGATGATGAAGAGAACCAGTAACACCCTCACGGCCTTCGGATTCTTCTGTGCCCAGGCCGGCGTGTTCGCCCAGCAAGGGGGCGAAGTGCTCATGCCGCTCACCATGCGGCCGGTGCCCGAAGCACTGGAAGCACTCCGGAAGTCCGGCGGCAAGGAATACTTCATCTACCAGAACCTGCCACAGACGCTGCCCATCGTGGACGACTTCTCCGTGGACCGCACCCGCAAGCGCTGGGCGAAGCCGGACGACCCGGGCGTCACCCTGCAGGAGACCATCTACCGGCTGGCCGTGGATGGCGTTTCCACGCCTGACATGGCCTTCGCCAACGACACCACCTTCCGCTTCATCGTGGACCAGTCGGATCCCGACACCATCATCTTCTCCAGCGAGGCATTGCCTTCCGTGCAGCTCACCGTGCGGAACCTGTCGGTCTATCCCCCCACGGAGAACATCGTCACCGCCTGGCCGCCCTACAACATCATCGATTCGCTCCAGGTGCCCCCGGCCGACACGCTCTGGATCATTTCCCCGCCGTGGACGCAGGATTCCCTTCTGGTGTACCTCGTGCCTCCGGTGCCCGACACCTACAACACGGGCGGCAACATCGGCCCCTTGATCCTGTGGGAGGACGATGATGTCTTCGTGAATGGCAACTATCCCGTGAACCCGCCCACCGTGGGTGTGGCCACCTTCGACGGCCTCGCGCGCAATGGGCTGCCCTACGAAGCCGGCAATTACCTGGCCTATGGCGTGGCCGACAAGCTCACCTCAGTGCCCATCGACATGTTCCACCCGGCGAGCGATTCCATCTACCTGAGCTTCTTCGTGCAACCGCAGGGCCTCAGCGGCGACAATCAATCCCAACCGCAGGACAGCCTGGTGCTGGAATTCTTCGCCCCGCAGGAGAACCTCTGGTACAAGGTGTGGAGCCGCCCGCACAGCATCCTCATCCCCTTCCAGCAGGTGATGATCCCGATCAAGGAGTTCCGTTACCTGCAGAACGGCTTCCGCATGCGCTTCAAGAACTACGCGACCCTGAGCGGCGCATTCGACCACTGGCACCTGGATTATGTGCGCCTGGCCGCCAACCGCACCCAAAGCGACACCACGCTCACCGACGTGGCGTGGATGGTGCCCGCTTCCACACTGCTGGAGACATACACCTCGGTGCCCTTCAACAAGTTCAGCCAGTCGCCGGGCTCGTACATGGCGCAATCGGTGACGACCCTCCAGCGCAACCTGGACGATGACGACCGCTTCGTCACCTGGCGCATGCAGGCCGGGCTGGACGAAGGCCCGGTGCTTTTCGATCCGCCGAGCTACGGGAACAACACCAGCAACAACGCATACACCATCTTCCCCAGCGTTCACCCGATCAACAGCGCACCGAACAACTTCACCTACGACACCTCGCTCAGTGAGGACGCCGCGTTCTGGCGTGTGCGGTTCATCACCAACACCACGCCCGATGTGAACCGCTACAACGACACGATCACCTTCGTGCAGGAACTGAGCAACTACTACAGCTATGATGATGGCAGCGCCGAGGCGGGCTACAGTCTGAACATCGCCGGTGCGCAACTCGCCCACCGATTCGACATCGTGGGCGGCGATTCGCTGCGCGCCATCCGCATGTACTTCCTGCCCATGGCCAACCCACCGCCGGACCAGCAGCCCACGCAGGGCTCCTTCCTCATCACCGTGTGGAAGCAGTTGACGCCGGAACCGGTGATCATCCACCAGAACTTCTCCTTCTCATCGCCGGAGTACCGTGACCACGGCCACGACAAGTTCGTGGAGTATCCGCTGGATTCCACCATCTGGGTGGACGGTACGTTCTACATAGGCTGGACGCAGACGAACAACGTGAAGATGAACCTGGGCTTCGACAAGAACCGCAACAACAACAACAAGATCTTCTTCCGCACCGGGCTCAACTGGCAGATCACCGTCCACGAAGGATCATTGATGATGCGGCCCGTGTTCGTCTCCGCGGTGGATCCCTTCCTTGGTGTGGAGGAGCCGGTGGTGATGGGGGATGAGCTCCTCGTATACCCGAATCCCGCCACGGAGAGCTTCCAATTGAGCCTGCCCGAAACGCATGGCGGCGAGCGTGTGCAATGCCTGGACGCCACGGGGCGGCTGGTGCTGGAGCAGGCGTGGAGCCCCGGACAGCCGGTGTCCACGGACGCCATGGCCAACGGCCTGCATCTGGTGCGCGTGCTGGACCATGCGGGACTGCCACTGGGCCAGGCACGATTGCTCATCCTGCGCTGATGGCGGAGGATGCGATCGACATTGCGCAGGATGAGCAGGAGCTCTATGAGCACCACCGCATCGTCTGCGATCCCAAGCAGTCGCTGATCAGGCTGGACAAGTTCCTGTTCGACAGGTTGCCGAACACCTCTCGCAACCGCATACAGACCGCGGCCAAGGCGGGCAACGTGCTGGTGAACGGCAAGGCCGCCAAGCCCAGCTTGAAGGTGAAGCCCGGGGACGAGATCAGCATCGTATTGCCCTACCCGCAGCGCGAAGTGGAGCTGCTGCCGGAGGATATCCCGCTGGACATCCTGTTCGAGGACGAGCACCTGATCGTGTTGGACAAGCCCGCCGGCCTGGTGGTGCATCCGGGCCATGGCAATTGGACCGGCACCCTGGTGAACGCGCTGCTCTTCCACTTCGGCAAGCTGCCTGCTGTGCCTGGCGCGGAGATCCCCAGGCCTGGGCTTGTGCACCGCCTGGACAAGGACACCAGTGGTGTGATGGTGGTGGGCAAGACCGAGGAGGCGCTCACGCATCTGGCGCGCCAGTTCTTCCAGCGCACCAGTGACCGGCGCTACCTGGCGTTGGTCTGGGGCGACTTCGCCGAGGATGAGGGCGTGATCGAGGGGAATATCGGCCGCAGCCAGAAGGACCGCACGGTGATGTTCGTCTATCCCGAAGGCGACCAAGGCAAAACGGCGGTGACGCGATGGCGGGTGGTGGAACGCTTCCGCTATGTGACACTGGTGGAATGCAAGTTGGAGACCGGCCGCACCCACCAGATCCGCGTTCACATGCAGTGGACGGGACATCCGCTTTTCAATGACGCGGCCTATGGTGGGGACCGCATCCTGAAGGGCACCACCTTCACCAGGTACCGCCAGTTCGTGGAGAACTGCTTCCGCCTGCTGCCGCGCCAGGCGCTGCATGCACGTACGCTCAGTATCGATCATCCCGCCAGCGGCCAGCGCATGCACTTTGAAAGCGGGCTCCCCCCGGATATGCGGGCGGTCCTGGAGAAGTGGCGGACCTATACGGGTGCCAAGCCGCTGGACGATGACGATGAGGAGCCGCTGGACAAGGAAGCGTTGAACAACCTCCGCTGATCCGGATCACTCGCGGATGATCTTCCCCGCGCTGGTGCGTTGGATCCGCCGCAGCGCCTGCACGCGGCGCGGCCATTCGTGCGGATGGAGGGCGGACATCACCTTTTCCAACACCTCGGGCAGCACATCCTCCTGGGGGCGATCGGTCTCCAGCACCAGCATCACCGCCTGGCCCAGCACGTCATCGGCCACCTTGGTGAAGTAATGCGGATAGGGGATGATCCCGGCGGTCCTCGATTCGAGCTGCTCGGGGAAGATCTTCTTGCCGCCGCTGAGGATCACGTTGTCGTGGCGGCCCAGCCAGCGGAATCGGCGGTCGTCGATCAATTCCACCAGGTCGTTGGTGAGATGCTGCCTGGTCGTGAGGTGCGGCGTATATACCACAAGGCAGCCGCGCGGGTCACGGGCGAAATGGCAATCGCCGATGGCCATGAACCGCTCTTCGCGATCAGGTCCGTTCAAGCGGCGCAACGCCACATGCGTGACGGTCTCCGTGCTGCCGTAGCTCTGGAACACCTCCACATCCAGGTCCTGAAGGTCCTCGATCAAAGCCTCGCTCACGGGTCCGCCACCGAGCAGTATCGTCCGGAACTGCCGCTCGACCCTTGCCCGGTCCTCCTGGATGGCACGATGCAGTTGCAGCGGCACGAGCGCGGTGAAACGGAAGCGCTCTTCGGTGCGCAGCTTCTCCAGCACGCTCCCGCGTGGATCGATCAGATGCAGGTCGAGGCCCAGGGCGAAGGCGCGTACCAGCATCATTTTGCCTGCGATGAAATCACTGGGCAGGGCATGCAGCACCCGATCACCCGGGCGCAGGCCGAAAGCCTTGCCGGTGAGGCGTGCGCTCATCACCAGGTCGCGGCGCGTTATGGTGAAACGCTTGGGCGGGCCGGTGGTGCCGCTGCTGGTGGCGCGCATGCCGCCACGGCGCATCCCCAGGTCGAACAGGGTGTCCTCCACGGCCTTCATCCACGCCGGGCCATTGCGCTTCACCTTTTGGTGGAACCGTGTATAGGCGATCAACGCGGTGAGTTCCTCGCCATCGATGACGATACGCTCGAAGGCCTTGGCGATGCCCGTGTATTCGCGTGCGGCGGCCATCATGCCTGGCGATGTTCAGATGCCCAGGGAGGAAAGGTCCCAGGCTTCTTCGGGGCGGTAGTGGAGAAAGCCGCGTTCCGCCAGCAACGGTGATGGGATGTTGTCCATGTAGACCTGCCCGGTGCCCAGTCCCTGCGCCATGGCGATGGGCAGGGTGGCGGTGAACTGCGCGATGGCGTTGAGGCCGATACTGCTTTCCAGTGCCGAGGTGATCCACCAGCCGATGCCGCGCTCTTCGGCGAGATCGATCCATTCGCGTGTGGCGGCCCACCCGCCCACGAGGCTGGGTTTGATCACGATGTAATGTGGCTTCACGTGATCGAGCAGGTCCACCTTGCTGTCTGGCATGTTCAGGCCGATCAGGTCCTCGTCCAGCGCGATGGGCACCGGTGAGCTGGCGCAGAGTTCGGCCATCGCCTCATAGCGGCCAGGCGCGATGGGTTGTTCGATGCTGTGCACCTGCAGCTTCGCCAGTTCTTCCAGAATGCGCGAAGCTTCTTGCAGGGAGAAGGCGCCGTTGGCATCCACGCGCAGGGTGATGTCCTGCGGACCATATTCATCGCGCACCGACCGCAGCAATGCCAGCTCGTCATCGATCCCGATGGCGCCGATCTTCATCTTCACCGTGGTGAAGCCTTCGGAGATCCGCTCCCGGATGCGTGTCCTCATCGTGGCCAGGTCGCCCATCCACACCAGGCCATTGATCGGTATCGGCCTGCGGCCCAGGGTGAAGTCCGATGGGAAGAGCGTTTTGGTGCCGCCGGCCCCGAGGTCCTTCAGGCATTGCTCCACCGCGAAGCGCACGCTGGGCACGTCCACCAGGTCGGTGCCAAGGCGTTGCGCCCAATTGTCCGTCCGTTCACACAACTCGATCAGCTTCACCTTCACATCCGCCGGGAATTCCTTGCTGTGGCCGGGGAAGAGCGCGGCCTCACCGATGCCTTTCACGGCCGGACGTTCATCGTCCCAGGCGATCAGGTACCATACCGTACGGGCCTTGATGCTGCCTTTGCTGGTGCCCAGCGTGAAGCGTGGGGTGAGCGTGCGTTCGATCCAGCGTGCGCGTAGCATTCAGACCATCCACAGGCCGATGGAAAAGGCCACGGCCGTGGCGAAGGTACCCAGCGCCAGCTTCTTCAACTGCGGATCGAGGGCCGCGGGATCGTGCGTCCGCAACACCTGCCGAAGATGCGCGGCAAGCATGGGGGTGGTGATGAGGAAGCCCCATTGCGGCATGCCACGGAAGTGCAGCGCGGTGAAAAGCATCAGGAACGAAAGGCCGCCGGTGATGAGGATGCCGTGGTAGCCCTTGCCGCCCTCGAAGCCCATGCGCACGGCCTGGGTCAGTTTGCCGCTGGCCTTGTCGTTGCGGATGTCGCGCAGGTTGTTCACGTTGAGCACACCGGCGCTGAAGAAGCCGAAGGCCGCGGCGGGCAGCAGCAGGCCGATCTCGAACCGTTGCGTGTGGAGGTAGCAGGTGCCAAGCACGCCCACCAGGCCGAAGAAGAGGAATACGCTGGCATCGCCGAAGCCGCCGTATCCATAGGGGTTGCGTCCGTAGGTGTAGCGCACCGCCGCGCCCAGCGCCAGCAGTCCGATGAACAGGAAGACCAACGTGGGCCAGGAGAAGCCGAGCGCGGTGACGATGAGCGCGAGGCCGCTGGCGAAGGCGAGCAGGCCACAGGTCCACATGGCGCGCTTCATCGTCGCGGGCGTTATCGCACCGCTCTGAACGGCCCGCTGCGGTCCCACGCGGTCGGGGTTGTCGGTGCCGTGCTGGTGGTCGCCCAGGTCGTTGCTGAGGTTGCTGAGTATCTGCAACAGAACGGCCGTGAGCACGGCGAGGGCCATCACCAGCGGCCGGAAGCCGTCGGCGAAGGCGGCCAGCCCGCTGCCCACGATGATGCTGCTCACCGCGAGGGGAAGCGTGCGCAGACGGAAGGCGTGGAGCCAGGTCTCAAGGTGGGCCATGTGGATCGCGCAAGGCTTTGAAATATCCGCGCAACACCTTCGGGCTGATCTCCGCGTCGGTGCGCACCACCAGCACGGCAGGCCGGTCATGGGGCGCGTAGAGTTGTTCCAGCGCGTTCTTCAGTGAAGCCCTGTCGAAGGCCTCGTAGTTGGGCAGGCCGTAGCTGCGCACCAGGGCCAGGGGGTCGCGGCCATGCGGTGCCTCGAACCAGTGCAGCCTTGCGGGATCGCTGTCCGGGCCGGGGATGTAGCGGAATATGTTGCCGCCGCCGTTGTCCATGACGATCACGCGCAGGTCTCCGCTCAGGTGCTTGTTCCAGAACGCGTTGCTGTCATACAGGAATGCCGTGTCGCCGCAGATCAGGGTGGTGGGGCGTTCGGAAACGAAGGCCGCGCCCACGGCCGTGCTCACGCAGCCGTCAATGCCGCTGGTGCCGCGGTTGCTGTACCAACGGTGGGTGCCGTTGCGCTCGAAGAGCATCGCATAGCGCGCGGGCGTGCTGTTGGCCAGGTGCACATCGCTTCCTTCCGGGATCCTCGCCAGGATGGTCTCGAACGCTTTCAGGTCGCACCATGGCGTGTCGTTCAGGTAGGCGTGGTGCAGTGAGGTGGTCCGGCGGTCGATCGCGCGCCACGCTTCCCCGTACCCGTTTTCCGAAGGCTTCACCTGTTCGGCCAGTTGCGCGAAGAAGACCTCCGGGCTGGTGGCGATGTCATGCGTCAGGCTCTGATAGGTGTCGTAGTGCCGCTGCCCGATGTCGATGTGCCAGTGCATGGCGGGTTTCCATTGACGCATCAACCCTTTGATGCGCTTGCTCACCACCGCCCCGCCGAAGGTGATGAGCAGATCGGGCCTCAGAGCGGCGGCATGGCCATCGTTCACGCCTTCGATCACCCGGTCGATGCAGGTGATGAAGGCGCTGTCGTCCAAATTGGATGTGGCCTCGGTGAGCACAGCGCATTGCGGCAGGGCGGCGAAGCGTTCGAGTTGTTCCTTCAACTGCGGGCTCCATAGGCCCTGCCCGGCGAGCACCAGCATCTTCCTCGTGCTGGACACCTGCTGGATCAGCCAGCGTGCATGTTCGGGCAGGATGAAGCTCTCGGTCATCACCTGCGCGATCGGACGCGCCGGGTGGTCGTGCTTTTCCACCTGACCATACAGTGGTTCCGCGAAAGGCACGTTCACATGCACCGGACCCGGCACGGGCAGCAGTGTGGCGTCGATCGCCTCATTGATCAACCGGCCGCAGTGCCAGCGGGATAGTTCATCGGCCGGGTTTCTGGGCAACTGCACACTGCGTTTCATATGCAGGGCCAGCACACCCGCCTGGCGGATGGCCTGCCCCTCGCCTTGATCGACCCATTCCTCGGGACGGTCTGCGGTGATGACCAGCAGGGGTATGCGCTGGTAGAAGGCTTCGGCGATGGCGGGTCCATAGTTGAGCACGGCACTGCCACTGGTGCAGATGAGCACCACGGGTGCATGTGCCCGCTGTGCCATGCCCAGGGCGAAGAAGGCCGCGCTGCGCTCATCGATCACCTGCAGGCACTGGATCGCCGGTTCGCCATCGAAGGCGATCACCAAGGGAGCGTTGCGCGAGCCTGGGCTGACCACCGCGCGGCGGATGCCCTTGGCGGCACAGAGCCGAGCGAGTTCGGCGGCGGCGAAATGGTCGCTGGTGGGCATGGGCGCTAAGGTATCCGGGCCAGCATGGCCTCGATGGGTCGCAGCCAGGCCTGGGCTTTGAGTTCCGTCTCACGCCATTCATCCTCCGGCACGCTGGCCGCCGTGATGCCCCCACCCACATGGATGTGCACGTGGTCCTGGGTGGCACGCAGGCAACGGATGTTCACGAACAATTCCGTTCGGCCGTCCACGTCCCATGGCCCCCAGCAGCCGCCATAGAGCGAACGGTCCTGCGGCTCGTGTTCCCGGATGAAGCGGATGGCCGCCTCCGTAGGCGTGCCGCACACGGCAGGCGTCGGGTGCAACCGGTCCACGATCCGGGCGAGCGGCACGCCACCCATGCGGGCATGCAAGCGCGTATGCAAATGGGCCATGTGGCCTGCGCGCAATACGTCCGGACCTTCCCTGGTCACCTCCCGCAGGTCAAGTTCCCGGAACGCTTCCTCCACGGCCAGGGTCACGATCTCCTGTTCCTCCCGCTCCTTCGCGCCCCATCCGGCCTCATGCTTCGGAGCCGCATCAAGTGGCATCGTGCCCGCGATGGCATCCACGGCCACCTGGCCACCTTCCGCCGATACCAGCCTCTCCGGTGAAGCGCCCAGCCACAAGCCGAAGGGGGAGTTGACCATGCATACGAAGGCGTTCGGATGGGCCGCGAGACCTTCGATGAAAAGCTCGGGCAGTCGCTGGATGGGGAAGGGGATGGAGAGGGTGCGCGCGAGGACCACTTTGTGCAGACCATCATCCTGCATGTGCCGCTTCGCCTCTTCCACGGCGACCAGGTGGTCCTCCCGCGCCCAAGCCACCGGCGGCCTATCTGCCAAGGGAATGGTGAAGCCCTGCAGCGGCGTGATAGCATCCAGGTCGATCCGCTGGGCATCCAGGTCCAACTCCACCTCAGGGTCCAGGATGGCGCCCCATGGACCATTCCGGTCGAACGGCCGGACCAAAAAACACCGGCTGTTGAGCTCAAGTTGGGCGGGATCGGCATGCACGAACTGTTGGGTGGCCCAAAGCCGGGTAATTCCCTTCCAGCGGAAAGCCGCGAAGGGGATCCCCTGTTCCAGGACATGGCGCAAGGCCCCGAGCATGTCCACCATATCAGCGCCGTTCGATCACCAGATTGGTCAACCGGCAAACGGCCACCAACGCGCCTTGTTCGTCGCGCACGCGGATGTCCCATACGTGGGTGGTGCGCCCCAGGTGGATGATCTCGCCGGTGGCGGTGACCAGGCCGCTGCGCACCCCCTTCAGGTGGTTGGCGGCCACCTCGATGCCGACCACGGCCTGCCTTTCCAGGTCCACGATCAGCGCCGATGCCATGCTGCCAAGCGATTCGGCCAGGGCCGCCGTGGCCCCACCGTGCAGCAGGCCCATGGGCTGATGGGTCCTCGCTTCCACGGGCATGGTGGCGCACATGTTCCCATCACCGTCCACGTGGTAGGTTATTCCGAGGTGTTCCACCAGGGTGCCCGGGCGCAGGGCATTGGCGCGGGTGGCATGTTCCGGGGTGAATCGCATCGCGTTGCGAAGGTATCCGGCCGAACTTTGCCACATGGACGCTGACGCCATCCGGCACCGGATCTTGTTGGTGGAGGACGAATCCTCCCTGCGCCTCACCTTGAAGCTCAATTTCGAACTGGAGGGCCATGATGTGACCATGGCCACCAGCGGCCCGGAAGCCTTGGAGCGGCTGCGTGGTGCTCGTTTCGATCTGGTGGTAATGGACGTGATGCTGCCCGGCATGGACGGCTATTCCGTGGTGGAAACGGTCCGCTTGGAGGGCAATACCACCCCGGTGCTGTTCCTCACCGCCCGTACGGCCGCCGCCGACCGTATCAGGGGCTTGCGCACCGGCGACGACCACTTGGGCAAACCCTTCGAGCTGGAAGAACTGTTGCTGCGGGTGGCCAACCTCCTGCGCCGCCATGCGGAGGTCCTTCCTCCGGCCCTCCCCGCAAAGGTCGATTTCGGTGGCAACCAGGTGGATTTCAACAGCTATGAGGCCAGGGGCTACGATGGCCGCCAGCACGCCTTGAGCCAGCGGGAGGCGCTCCTGCTGCGCTTGTTGATGGAGCAGGCCGGGGAGGTGGTGAGCCGGGAGGAGATCCTCCAAAAGGTATGGGGCTATGATGTGTTTCCCACGACCCGCACCGTGGACAATTTCATCGTGTCCTTCCGCAAGTATTTCGAGCCCGACCCGAGGCGGCCCAAGCACTTCCACTCCGTACGGGGGGTGGGCTACAAGTTCACCCACTGATTTTTTTTCAGGGGGGCGGCAACCACTTCTTTGGGCCGGCGTCTTCCTATCACCAAGGCCGATCTTCCAAGCCTTGGACTGGTTCCAATTTCCTTGCAGGTTTACCGCGCAGGAGTCCCCCGGGACTCCTGTTCGGTTTTCAGGACCGCCGGATGCCATGCTTGGGATCGCTCCATTCGCACAAGCTGTGGAGAAACGGGTTTTGCATCTGGCCGGGTGCGCTTCTATCTTGCGGTCCGCCGGGCCGCCAACCTCTTGGGGGCCACGCGCGTAGAACGCTCCTCATTCTCAACTGGAACCGACACCTCAAGCCTGCCGCCATGATCCGGAATCCCAACTCCCTCCCCGTCGTAGCCGCGTTGACAGCCCTCCTGGCCGGACCCATGGTCCAGTCCCAGAGTCCGGTGGACATCGGCCTCTATCAGCGTGAAGGTCACTTGGAAGTGACCGTCCGTCCCCAGACCTCCTTCGATGGCATTTTCTCCGCCGTGGTGTTCACCATCCGGTGGGATGCTTCAGCCAACGCCAGCTTGGGCACCCCCATGCAGGAAGGGGCTGTGGCCAGCTACCTGCCCATTGCGCGTTCCGGCGCGGTGCGGCAGTCAAGTGGCAACAATTACCAGGTGTTCGCCGGCTTCGGTCTGACACCCATGTCCAGTTTGGATGCCGCTTGGGCGGCCGGCCAGGAGTACACCATCGCCCGCATCCCAGTGGCGGGTACCGCCGATTTCGAGCTGATGAACGACGACTGGACCCGGGAGGCCAAGAACAATGGTGATTTCTACCTCTCCCTGGGTGGCGTCGATCGTACGGGAATCATCTATAAGGGCCTCGCCTCCATGGACGAGGGTAGCGTATCGATCCAGCCCAACCCCAACAACGGCCAGTTCACCTTCAGCTTCACCAATTCATCCGCGGTGAACACCACCGTGGAGGTGCACAACCCCATGGGCCAGGTGATCTTCACCGATGCGGTACTCTCCCTCGAAGGCACTTACCGCCGCGACATGGACATCCGCTCCATGGCCAGCGGTGTGTACTTCCTGAAGATCAAGCGTGGCGATGTGACCTCCGTGCACAAGATCGTGCGGCAGTAACATCGCCAAATTCCCATCAAAGGGCCGATCCTGCTGGATCGGCCCTTCTTGTTTTCTGTGGTCCCTGCGCCAGGGGCCTTGATCAATCCTTCAAGCAGGCACGGCACCAACGGCTTCCCTCGGTGTGGGTGATGGCCAGTGCCGGATCGCGCAATTCCTCCACCAGACGCACCAGCAGGTCCGTGATACCCGGCAGCTTGTTCCTGTGGATACGTGTGTCGCCTTCCACCACCAAGGGTACCCCATCGGCCGAAGAGTGCTGGCGCAATGGAATGATGGCCGCGGATACCTCCGGGATCGCGGGGTTCTGTTGCAGGAAAGCCCAGACGTAGATGAGGAGCTGCAAGGCTTGCGCATGTTCCCCTCGGATGCCTTCTCGCCCCAAGGTCTTCAACTTCAGCGCGGTCCCATCCACGCCACCGGTCTTGAGATCCAGGATGTGGATGAGTCCATCACGTTCCTCCACACGATCGATCCTGCCCTTGAGCCGGATCCCGTTCGGCAACTCCCCGGCCACCACCTTTTCCAAAGCGATGGCGACCGTATGTCGCACGGAGACGGCTTGCGCCTCGGAACGAGCATGGCGCGCCATGGCATGGGCGGCCATTTCGACGCGTAGCCGGTGCTGCCCACATTGCAGGGTGGCATTGGGGATCGTGCGGCGCAGCCGGCCGACAAGCAGATCGTGGGCACGGTCCGCCAGATCACTTAGCACCCGACCTTCCATTTGGACACCCATCCAAGGACGATAGACCTCCTCCATGACGTGATGCACAGCTTCGCCCAACACATCGCTGCCCAAGCGGCCGTCAAGCTCATCGGCCTTCTGGATGCCCATGAGGTGGGCGAAGTAGAAGTCCAAGGGGCACTGGAGCCAATTGGCGAGCATGGAGGGTGAGAGTCCCCTGGCCAGCAACTGTTCCAACCTTTCCAGGACCTGGCCCTGTTTGGCCACCGCGATGCCGGGGGCACGGCGCACCGGCATGGCGGCATGACAGGTGCTGAAGGATATCCGGGTCGCCGATCGCCCTGGCAGTTCATGGGCCCATTGTGCCAGATAGCGTGATGGGCCGGGTTGCTCGCCGGAGGCATCCGCAGGATGCGCCACCACCAGGGTTTCAACCGCATGCAGCAGGCGCGTCACGTGGTAGGCGGTGATGGCCTCCCGGTCATGATGCAGGGGCAGACCATGGCTGCGGCGCACCTCATTGATGATCCAACTCTGCTCGCCTTCGGCCCTCGGCAATACACCTTCGGATGCGCCCAGCAGGACCACTTGCGCATGGTCGATGGCACGGGTTTCCAGCAGCCCCATCACCTGGAGGCCGCTCAATGGTTCGCCAACAAGGTCTACCCGCTCCTCGCGCAGCAGGCGGTCACGCAGGACCATGTAGGTCTCCATGCCCAGGGGGCCTGGGGCATGGCGTTTCAATTCGTTGTCCAGTGCCGCTTGCGAACGCGCCATGCGGTAGAGCTGCTCGCGACGCAGTGGATCGTCCTGGGCGAAGGCCATGGCCCAACTGAACAGCGCTTGGAAGCGCTCCGGCAGATCCATCACCGGATCGGCGACGGGGCGAAGAGCACTGGTGAGCCGATCGACATGGGGCGATATGATCGTTGCCCAGGCCGCTATTATCCGGTCCGCTCCCAGCGAAGCGCTGCCTGCGGAACGCCACGCGGAAATGAGCGCCTGTGCGTCGTAGCCCTGGGACACCATGGCGTGGGAGAAGAGCCGTTCGGCATCGCTCAGCCGGAAGCCGATATCCGGCGCATGCCCGGCATGCAGGTCCAGGAAACATTCCGTGAACCCGTGGATGGGCAGTGCCGTGAGCGGCAGGCCCATGGTGACATTGACCGGGCCTATGTCCACCGGCAGGGCTTCCAGGAGCGGCATCAACAATTGTTCGTCGGCCAGCACCACGGCGGTGTGCGCCCGCTCCTGAGGGGTCATTTCCGTGATGTGCTGGGCCGCCCAAGCGGCCTGAGCCACGGGATCCGGGACGGCCACGATATCGATCGATCTTGCTGCGCTGCGGATGTCATCGCGCGGTGGGATCCCACCCGCACCCAGCGCGGACATGGATCGCCGCAGGTACCGGCCCGCCTCCTGGCCTTGGTCGTCCAGGTACCAGTGGTCGGTGTCCCAGGCGAGTTCAGCCTTTCCGGCCTCTTGAATTGCCTTCACCACCGCGGTGGGCGCCGGCTCCAAGGCGTTCAATCCGGCGAACCAGACCGCCTCCCATGGCCAGGTGATGCCACCACCCATGGCCTTGCCGGCCGCCGCACGGGCCACGGCACCGGCCGTTCCCACCTGGGCGGCCAGCATGCGTTCGGACATGGCCCTGTGAAGGGCGCCCGTTTCCAGCCAATGGCCGAACCAGCGCTCCATACCGGCGCTGGGGCCGTCCAGCCTGGAACTCCAGGCATCGATCCCTTCATAGGAGGAAAGCTGGCGGTAGAGGCTGTCCAGGTCCAGCAGGTGCTGGTCCACCTCGCTCATGTCGCGCAGTGTCACCGGCGCCCATTGGAGGAAAGCATCCAAGGGCTGTGCCCGGGCACCGGCCACCTCGCGATGTGCGGCATGCAGCATGAAGAGCAGTTCCACCGCCCCCCCCCGGCGCATTCCGGAGACCGCTTCCAGGAAGCTTCCCATGTCGAAAAGGGCCGGACTCCATTGCGGCCGGCCGGTGGCCTGCGCCAGATACTTTCGCAGCACCATTCCCGCACGACGCCCGGGCAGCACCACGGCCACATCCTGGAGTCCGTGGGGATGCGCGGCGAGCAGTGCCCCGGCCAGGCGTTCCAGGAAGGGAGAATGGGCGGACATGGCGGCGGAAGATAGACCCGGCACTTTGGAGACCTTCCCGATATACCGGCGCACGGCGGATGGACGCCATGCCTATCGGATCGAGGCGCCGGACCGGTTCACGGAGATCCAGTTCGTTGGCCGCCGGGTGCTGTTGCACGAGGTCGTGGCGAAGGCCTATCCGGAGAAGCTGCGCATCGTGGAAATGATCGCCCTGGCCGATGGCCGTTATGTGCCCTTGGCCCCCGGCGACTGGCAAGATCTTCACGACCGCTGGAAGGGAAGTTCGGAGTCTTGAACGTGGAACGGCTATTTTGGCCGCATGACCAGCATGCGGATCCGCTCGTTCTTTTGGCTTTCACTCGCCTTGGCCACCCCTCTCCGGGCCGAGCACATCATTGGCGGGGAGATCTACTACGACCACCTGGGCAACAACAACTACCAGGTGACGCTGACGCTCTACCGCGATTGCAACGGCCCGGGCGCTCCCTTCGACAATTTCGGGAACATCACGGTATTCGGGGGCAATGGCAGTTTCGTGAGCCTCGTAGGTGTCCCCTATGCCGGGAGCACTTTCATCCCGGTGGTACTGGATACGCCCTGTTTGACCCTGCCACCCAACCTGTGCGTGGAGACCACTTCCTACATCACCATTCTCAACCTGCCCCCCAGACCGGATGGCTACGTGATCTCCTTTCAGCGCTGTTGCCGCAAACCCCAGATCATCAACTTGGTGAACCCGGGCGCTGTGGGGCAGACCTGCACGGTCACCGTCCCTGGAACAGGCGCTGAAGTGAACAGCTCCCCACGCTTCAACGACCTGCCTCCGGTGGCGATCTGCCTCAATGAACCGCTCGTGTTCGACCATTCGGCGACGGACCCCGATGGTGACCAGCTCGAGTATTCGCTCGTCACCCCCTTCACCGGTGGCAGCCAGGCCACGCCCTATCCGGCCCAGTCCGCGCCGCCGCCATACATCCAGGTGCCCTGGGGGCCGGGCTACTCGGAGAGCTACCAGATCGCCTCCAACCCCGCCATCGCGGTCGATCCGGTCACGGGGCAACTCACCTTTACCCCCACGCTGATCGGGGATTTCGTGGTGGCGATCGCGGCGAAGGAGTACCGCAACGGTCAGCTCCTGTCGGTGGTGATCCGGGATTTCCTTTTCTCGGTGGTGCCCTGCGATGCCACGGTCACCGCCGCCATAGCGCCGCAGACCGAATTCTGTACCGGCAACCTGACCGTGCAACCTGTGAACACGGGTATTGGCGGGCAGTTCTTCCATTGGGATTTCGGTGATCCCGCCACGGAAGCGGACACCTCGAACCTGGCCGCGCCCTCCTGGACCTATGCCGCTCCGGGCACGTACACCATCACCTTGATCGTGAACCCGGGCACGGTATGCGCCGACACGGCCACGGCGGTCTATGCGCTCTATCCGACACCGGCGCCATTCTTCGAGGTACCCGAGCCCAGTTGCGGCCCGATCGAGGTGTTGTTCACGGCGGAGGGCACGTTCGGTGCAGGCGCCACGGTGAATTGGTCCTTCGGGCCGGGTGCCACACCACCCCAGGCCACCGGTAACCCGGCGCAGGCGGCCTTCGGCACCAATGGTGTTCAACCGGTCACGGTCACCGTGTCGGAGAACGGCTGCACGGGCACCTACACCGCCTCGGTCATTTCCCACCCGCAGCCCACGGCCTTTTTCACCTTCGAGCCGCCATCGCCGCAGCCAGCCGGCGCGAATGTCTTCTTCACCAATGGCAGCCAGGGCAACGGAGCGTCCATCACGGGGCTGGCCTGGTGGCTGGACAACAATCTGGCGCAGCAGGGTGGTGGTACCTGGGACTGGTTGGGTGCCACACCCGGCACACACACGATCACCCTGGTGGTGACCACCGCGGACGGGTGTACGGACAGCTACTCGATCACTTACGTCATCATTCCGGAGGACATCGAGATCCCCAACGTGTTCACGCCGAACGGTGACGGCCTCAACGACAGCTTCACGATCGTGAATGTGCAGTACTACGAGAATGAGCTGACCATCTACAACCGCTGGGGGCAGTCGGTATTCGCGACGAGCAACTATGCCAACCAATGGCGGGCTGTGGGTGTTCCTGATGGTACCTATTACTATGTGCTGAAGCTGGGCGATGGAAGGGAGTTCACCGGTCACGTCACCTTTTTGCGCTGAACCGGGGATCGTTCGGAACGGAACGGGCCTTGGACAGCACCGGGCAACCGGAAGGCCTATCTTCAGGTCGTGAACCTGTCATGGGCAGCCGTCTCCTCACCCTCCTGCTGACCGCGGCCTGTGTCACTGGCCTGCAGGGTGCCCACATCATCGGCGGGGAGATCTACTACGACCACCTGGGCAACAACAACTACCAGGTCCACCTGAAGCTGTATCGCGACTGCGGCCCGGGCATCACCGGCTTCGATGCCAATGTCACCATCGGGATCTTCAATGCCAATGGAGGCCTGCATTCCACGTTGAGCATCCCTTTTCCCGGCGAGATCCAGATCCCCATCGTGGTGGGCAATCCCTGCCTCCAGGCGCCCCCCAATCTGTGCATCGCCACCACCACCTATTCCACCGTGGTGAGCCTGCCCCCCACACCCGGGGGCTACACGCTCACCTACCAGCGTTGCTGCCGGGTGCCGGCCATCCTCAACCTGGTGAACCCCGGTGCGCAGGGCCTCACCTGCACGGTGAAGATCCCCGGTACGCCCAACAGCCAGAACAGCAGCGCGCGTTTCGACAACTATCCGCCCATTGTGCTGTGTGTGGGTGAGCAACTGGTCTTCGATCACGGTGCCAGCGATCCGGATGGCGATGAACTGGTGTACGAGTTGTGCACGCCGTACCACGGCGGCAGCCAGTTCGATCCGGCACCGTTTCCGGCAGCGCCTCCTTACGCCTTCGTGCCTTGGGCGGCCGGCTACAACGTGAACAACCAGATCAATTCCAACCCGGCCATGACCGTGAACGCCGACAACGGCATCCTCACGGTGACGCCCACGCAGATCGGCTTCTACGCCGTGGGGGTCTGTGTGAAGGAGTACCGCAACGGCGTGCTGTTGAGTGAAGGCCGCCGCGATTTCATGTTCGTGGTGGTGGTATGCGACGCCAACATCGTTTCCGTGGTGGCGGGGCAGCCATCGGGCGCGGCTTGCCTGGGTCTTACACAGACCTTCGGCAACAACAGTGTCAACGGCCAGTTCTTCTTCTGGGACTTCGGCGATCCCACCACGCTGGCCGACACCTCGAACCTGGCCACACCCACCTACACCTATCCCGCACCGGGCAGCTATACCGTCACACTCATCGCCAACCCCGGCTGGCCGTGCGCCGATACTAGCACCTCGGTGTACAGCGTGTTCCTGCCACTCGACCCGGTCTTTGAGCCCCCGGAGGCCTTGTGTGGGGCCTCCATGACCGAACTCACCGCCACGGGCAATTTCACCGGTGCGGCAACGGTGACCTGGAACCTCGGCCCCACGGCCACGCCATCCATGGCGCAAGGCGCAATTGTGGACGTCACCTTCCAACCGATCGGAACTCAGGACGTGACGGTGACAGTGAGCGAGAACGGCTGCACGGAGAGCTTCACCGGCCAGGTCTCGGTGTTTCCGATTCCTGTGGCGGCGATCGGGGAACAGACCACTTTCTGTACGGGACTCACGATGCAATTCACCAACGAGAGCCAGGGCGCATCCGGCTACCTCTGGGACTTCGGCGATCCCAGCAGCGCCAATGACAACTCCACCGCCACGAACCCCAATTGGACCTACGGGCAGACCGGCACCTACACGGTAACGCTCACCGCCGATCCCAATGGACCCTGCCCGAACAGCACCACGGCGGTCTTCGATGTTTACACGGACATCCCGATCTCCTTCGCGGAGCCGCCCATCGCCTGCCCGGGCCAGCCGGTGGTCTTCACCGCGCAGGGCAACTTCGGGGCGGGCACCCAGTTCGTATGGAACTTCGGCTCGGGCATGCCTGCCGCCGGCACCGGGGTCACGGCCAGTTCAAGCTTTGCGGAGGTGGGTGTGCACGAGGTGACCGTGGATGTGGAAGCGAACGGATGCGAGGGCAGCTATACCGGAACGGTGGAGATACATCCCTTCCCTGTGGCCGACTTCACAAGCGAAAGCCAGGCCTGCGTAGGGGCTTGGTTCGCCTTCACCGATCTCAGTGAAGCCCTCACGCCCATGGCGTACCTGTGGGACTTTGGCGACGGGAATACTTCCACGGCGAGCGATCCGGTGCACCAATACCAGGCGCCGGGCAGCTACACGGTGACGCTCACCGTGAATACGACCATGGGCTGCATCGCCAGCGATACGCGCATCCGGCCGGACCAGGTGGTGGTCTATCCGAACCCCATCGCGGCCTTCACCGCCCTGCCCAATGAGGTGAGCGTATTCGATCCCGTGGTGTCAATAGAGGACTTCGCCTACGATGCGGTGAGTTGGTACTACACGGTGGATGGACAGACGTACAACTCGCCCACCTTCACACATTTCTTTTCCGATGGCGGGCAGTACGAGATCTGGCAGTATGTGGTCTCGCCCAACGGCTGTCCGGACAGCACCCTGCGCATGGTCTATGTCTCGGACCATATCTTCTGGGCGCCGAACGCCTTCACGCCCGATGACGACGAGGTGAACGAGGTGTGGCTGCCCACGGTGATCGGTGCGCGTTTCTACGAGTTGATGATCCACGACCGCTGGGGCCGGCTGGTGTTCAGCACCGACGATCCGAAGCAGGGCTGGAATGGCGCCGACCATCCGCAGGGCGTGTATGTCTACACGGCGCGCATCAAGGAATGGGGCGCATATAGCAAGGAGTACCAAGGGCACTTCTCGCTGCTGCGCTGATCCCTCACGCGGGCAGCAGCATGTCCACGTGTGCTATGCCGTCCCAGTCGTAGTCCTGTCCTTGTCTTTCGAAGCCCAGCCCGGCATAGAACGCTTCGAGATAGGTCTGGGCGGAGACCGCGATGGGCACCTGTCCGAAGCGTTCGCGCACGGCTTCGATGGAACGTAGCATGAGCTCACGTGCCAGTCCATGTCCACGCGCATCGGCGCGCACCACCACACGTCCGATGTGCGGATGACCGTTCCCGTCGGGCGGCAGGATGCGGGCATAGGCCACCAGCCCGCCGATATCATCGCGGCCGAGCAGATGCAGGGCTTCGGGATCGCGTCCATCCACTTCGGCGTAGGCGCAACGTTGCTCCACCACGAACACGTCCGTGCGCAAGCGAAGCACTTCGTGCAGGCCATGCACGCCAAGACTTTCGATATCGCCGAGGGACCAATGGATGCTCATGGCGAAACGGGAACGAGTTCTCTTTCGGTGATATAGAGCAGCGCACCTTCCACGCCGGCATGCCCCATGGCGCCGAGGTGCCGCATGTATTCGCGCACCTGCTCGTGGTGCCTGTCGCTGCGCCGTCCCGTCTTGATGTCCAGCACGCGCAAGCGATCGCCTTCCCGCACCACCCGATCGGGCCGCAGGGCTTTGCCCTCGGCAGTGATGAGCGTGGCCTCGTTGCGCACCTGCAACCCGGCCCCGAACCAGTTGAGCATGGCCGGAGCGGCGAGTATTTCCTTTAGCTGGCTGGCCAGTGCGTCGGGTTCCGACGGGGCCAGTTCACCGCGCCCTACGGCCTGCGCCAGAGCGGCTTCCACATCATCGGCGGTGATGATGCGCGCGAGGATGGCGTGCACCACTTCGCCATGCCGGCGTTGGGCGTCGGCGGCCAGGGGATCTTGCGGGTCCCATTCCTCCGGTGCTTCAAAGCGGATCGCCAGGGAGGGCATGCCGTCCAGGCCGCCCGCATCCTGCAGCATGTCCGCCTGGGTACCATCATCTTCCTCCCATGGCGGCATTCGCTGCCCGATCTCCAGCACGCCATCCCGGCCATGTTCATCCATGTGGGCGAGCACGCCCTTGTTCAGGACGTCGGCGCCACGCTCCGGCACCAGCAGGTGCAGCCGTTGCACCGCGCGCGTACAGGCCACATAGAGCAGGTTGAGGGCATCCAGTCCGCGCATGGCATGTTCCTCCTCGATCTCAGGCAGCCCCGCTTCCGATAACGGCTTTGTGTCGCGCACCAGCGCCACAGGCAATTCCGGTATTGATACGCCGGGCCGCACCCAGAGCCGCTCCGCTTGTCTTGGCGAGGAACCCATTGTGCTGTCCGCCAAGATCACCACCGGGAATTCCAACCCTTTGGACTTGTGCACGGTCATCACCTGCACAGCGCGGCCATGCGCGGGAACCGCGACGGAGCGCTGCCCACCGGCACGTTCCCAATGGTCCAGGAAACCGCCGATGTCCTGTCCATGTCGCGTGGCGTATTGGTGCGCTTCATCGAGCAGGGTGAGCATTTGCGCATCGGTGGCCGGGCTGATGCCATGCGCACGGGCCAGTTGCGCGATGAGTGCGGTGAGTGTGGTGCGGAGGCGCGGCGATCCATGGGAGATCAGCCAACGTCGGAGCCGAGCGGCCGGGTCTTTCTGTCCGGCATCGCCAGCGAAGGGTTCCACGAACAGGTCGTCGCTGGCGGCCAGCAGTCTCGCCTGGCCTTGGATCACTCGTGCGGCCAGGGCCTGTTCCCCGGCATGGAGGAAGCGGAGCAGATCGATGATCAGGTTGATGACCGGGTCGCCGCCGAGCCGGAGCCCATCCGGTGAAATGACAGCGTGGCCTTGCGCCACCATATGTTTGGCGACGGATCTTCCCTGCGATCCGGTGCGGACCAGCACGGCGATGTCACCCGGCGCGAAGCCATCATCCAGCGCCATCTGTACCTGGCGCAACATGTGGTCCAGCATGGCCCTTTCCCTTCCATCGCCGGTCGCGTCGGCTGGCAGGCGCTCCAGGCGCACGTAGCCTTCCCGTTGCTGTACCACACGCTGCCCATGGTCCGCATAGATGGCGCGCAACTCTTCAGGAAGACCCTCCTGCAGCCGGGCGAAAAGCGTGTTGTTGAAGTGCACTATGGTGGAGGCCGAGCGGTAGTTGTGGTCCAGTGGTGGGGTCGGCTGGTAGTACCGCTTCAGGGTCGCTTCGCGCTCGGCCTCGGCCTCGTCCGCGGGGTCGCGTCCGAAGACGCGGGGCAGGTCGCGGAAGAGCCGCACTTCGCCGTTGCGCCAGCGGTAGATCGCCTGCTTGGCATCGCCCACCAGCAATGCGCTGCCGCCGGTGGAGAGCGCTTCATGGATCAAGGGCAGCAAGGAACCCCACTGCAGCAGTGAGGTGTCCTGGAACTCATCGATGAGGTAGTGCCTGTATCGCGCGCCGAGGCGTTCGTGGATGAAGGGCGCCGGCTCACCCCGCACCACCTCGGCCACTTTGCGTGTGAGGTCGCTGAAAAAGGTGACACCCTCCTCGAGTTTGGCCTTCTCCAGTTGCTCTCCCAGAGCGCATAGCGCATAGGCGGTGACGAGTTCCCGGGCCACCGCATCGCGCAGGAGGAACGTTCGATACCCTGCATCGCGAAGTTCCAACGCGCGGTGGAAGAGTTCCGTCAGGTCGCCCGACAGTGTCTCCAACGCACGCTTCGCTGCAGGCTGGGCCTTGGCGCTGTGCCACACGCCGGTCTCCAACGGCTTCAAGGTGTTCCTGCCCGGTTCGTCCCACTTGACATCGAGCAGGTTGAGTTTGCGGAACCAGCCATGGATACCATTCGTGCCGTGGGCCATGTCCTCGGCCGTGACACCGGCTTTCTGGAGAAGCTCCAAGGCCTCGCGGCCCACTGCCTGCACCTGCTTGCGAAAGCCCGCCACCTGTTCGCGCAACCGCCGCGCCAGCCGTTGTACCGCCTCGGCGTCCATGGCGCCGAGTTCCGCCAGGGGCCGGATGGCATCCTCGCGAAAGAGTTGCTTGCCCAGTTCGCGCAAGGGCGGTTCTGGGTCCCAGCCCTTTTCATCGTCGAGCAACTGCAGGCAGGCGTCCGAGAGCAGGCCCGTTAGGTTGGGTTCCACGCCCGCCTGCGCGACCAATTGCTCCACGGCGTGGCCGAGGTAGTGGTCCGTTTCGGTGGTCATGCGCAGGTCGTGGTCCAGCCGCAGGTCGCGCGCGAAGGGCTTCACCACCCGGCGCGTGAAGGCGTCGATGGTGCTGATGGACACATCTCCCCAATGGTGAAGCATGTGGCCCAGGGTCGCTTCCGCTCGCCGGGCCAACGTGACCGCATCGCACTTCGCGGCGTGGGTCAGGCTGGTCATCACATCCTCCAGTTGCTTGTTGCCGGTGTCCTGCGCCGCCAGGGCCTTGAGGTAGCGCAGCACGCGCGCGCGCATTTCCGCCGCGGCCTTGTTGGTGAAGGTGAGGGCCAGCACATGGCGATAGGCGGCTGGGTCATCGCCCGAAAGGCAATGCCTCAGGTAATGTTTCACCAGCGCGTGGGTCTTCCCGGCGCCGGCACCGCTGTGCAGGAGGGTGAACATCGCGGGGAAGATAGCCCTGGCGTGATGCGTGTCACCCTTCCCCCGGTCGATGGCGCCGTACCTTTGATCATGTGCTCTTGGGGCGCCGGTTTTCTTCCTGCCGATCGAACTTCGGGCAGGGATGGGGCGTCTTGCATGGGAATGGGATCGATGCGCATCAGCCGATACATCATCGCTGCCGGGGTGGCCCTGGCTTTGGCCGGTTGTCGGGTGGATCCGCCCGTACCACCGATGCCACCGGTGGCACCTCCCGTTGACACCACGGTCTTGGACCAAGGCACGTTGCGCATCACGCTCGTAGCCACCTGGGATGGGCAGCCCTTCCAGCGGTTCACCGAGTACCGCGACCACAATGACTATCGCGTGACGGTGGAACTGCTGAAGATGTACTTCGGCGATGTGCGGCTGATCGCCGGTGACGACACCCTGGCGGTGAAGGATGTGGACCTTTTCGTTTTCGACAACGGGCCGGTTAGCCTGGAGTGGACAGTGGCAACGGGCACTTGGGCGAAACTTCGGGCGGGCCTCGGTGTGCCGGAGGAGTTGAACTATGCCGATCCGGCCAACTATGGTCCGGGCCACCCGCTGAGCGTGAGCAACGGCACCTACTGGACCTGGGCCACAGGCTATCGCTATGTGATGTTCGAGGGCCGCTACGACACCGATCCACAAGGCACCGGACCATTGATCGCCTCCTATTCCATCCACCCGGGCATGGAACCCAGCTACGTCGAGTTCGAGTTGCAGCCTGGTGCTGGGATCGTGGTGGAACCCGGGCAGGTGACAGAATTGGTGGTGGGCGTGGCGGTCGAAGGATTCCTCCACACGGACCAGTACAGCATCGATCTGGCCACAGAGAACAGCGCGCACGGCAACAACCTGCCGCTGCAATGGAAACTGGTGAACAACGTGGTGGCCAGCTTTTCGGTGGAATGAGGACGTCCGCGTACATCGCCTTGCTCGCACTGCTGTTGGTGTCCTGCCGCCGCGACCTGGATACCATGCCGCAGGATGGCGACACGCCTTTCGCGCTCCAGTTGCCGGTGGGCTTTCCGTGGCCTGGAACGCCCCCGGACAATCCGCTGACGACGGCCTCCGTGCAGCTGGGCAAGGCGCTCTTCTTCGATCCCCGCTTGTCGCGCGATGGCACCATCAGTTGCGCGAGTTGCCACTTGCCAGAGAAGGCCTTCAGCGATGTGACGGCGGTGAGCACGGGCATCGAAGGGCGCCTGGGTGAGCGCAACTCTCCAGGCCTGGCCAATGTGGGCTATCACTCGAGCTTCTTCCGCGATGGCGGCGTGCCCACCCTGGAGCAGCAGGCCATAGCACCGATCCATGACCCGAAGGAGATGGACCACGACATCCATGCGGCCGCGGCCCTGCTGCGCGATGTGGAGCCCTATGCCAGGCTGAGCCAGGTGGCCTATGGCAAGCCGATGAATGGCTGGGTGATCACCCGGGCACTGGCCAACTACCAGAGGACGCTGATCAGTGGCTGGTCTCGCTGGGACCGTTACATGCAAGGCGAGTCAGAAGCACTTACGCCTTCGGAGGCGCGCGGTTGGCTGCTCTTCAACAGCCCCTCCACCGGCTGCCGTGAATGCCATTCGGACTTCGACCTCAGCGACCATGACTTCCATAACATCGGCCTGTACCAGGTCTACGCCGATCCCGGCCGTGCGCGCATCACGCTGGATGCCGCCGATGAGGGGAAGTTCAAGACCCCTTCGCTGCGCAACGTGGCCCTGACCGCACCTTACATGCACGACGGATCCATGGCCACGTTGAATGAGGTCATCAGCCACTATGTTTCAGGCGGCGAGGCCCACCCGAATCTGAGCCATCTCATGCACAGTCTCAACCTGACCGCGAAGGACAGGACCGACCTGATCAACTTCCTGCACGCCTTGACCGACGAACGCGATATCGACCAGGTACCATGATGAAGCTGCGGAACATCGCCCTGCTTGGCCTGGGAATCCTGGTGCTGGCCCAAACGTCCTGCCGCCGACCCGATCCGGACGATCCCGCCCCCCCGGGACCGGGCGGACACCAGCCCACGCCGTATACGCTGCAGATACCGGCGAACTTCCCGCCCATGCCCATCCCGCCGGACAATCCGTTGACGGTGGAGGGCGTGAAGCTGGGGCGGCACCTGTTCCATGAGAACCGCCTCTCCGGCGACAACACCATGAGTTGTGCCAGCTGCCATGCGCAGTCCATCGCCTTTACGGACAGCGATCGCTTCAGCACTGGCATACAGGGCCTGCAGGGCACACGCAACAGCATGGCCCTGCAGAATCTGGGCTGGGAGAACCGCTTCTTCTGGGATGGCCGTGCGCTCACCTTGGAGCAGCAGATCTTCTTCCCGGTGCCCGATCCGATCGAGATGCACCAGAGCTGGCCCGCCACCGTGGCCAAGTTGCAGGACGATGCCGCCTACCGGGACCTTTTCAGCAAAGCCTTCGGCACCACCACCATCGACTCGGTGCTGGTGAGCAAGGCCATCGCCCAGTTCCTGCGCACCATGATCAGCGGCAACTCCAAGTTCGACCGATTCATGCGCGGCGAGGAGTTGCTCACCATCGAGGAGCAGCTCGGTTTCCAGCTCACGCTTCTGGAGGGCGGTGATCCGGCCCTGGGGTTGGGTGGGCAGTGGGGCGCGGATTGTTTCCATTGCCACCCGCATGGCGGTGGACGCTTCACCGATGGCATCCTGCGCAACAACGGCCTGGATCCCGAAGGCGCTTGGGCGGATCTGGGGCTCGGTGGTGTCACCGGTCTGCCGCAGGACAATGGCAAGTTCAAGACCCCCAGCCTGCGCAATGTGGCCTTGACGGCACCTTACATGCACGATGGACGCTTTGAGACGCTGCAGCAGGTGATCGACCACTACAACAGCGGTGGCCACCCCAGCACCACCATTGACCCGAACATGAAGTACACACAGGGCGGGTTGTCCCTCACGCCTGAGAAAAAAGCCCAGTTGATCGCCTTCCTGCACACGCTCACGGACCAGGATTTCTTGACGGACGATCGCTTCAGCGATCCGGGGCCACCGTAGCCATCACGCGGCCACCAGTCCTTCCACGGCGGGCGACCAGGCATAGCAGCGCATGCGGTCGCCGAAGACCTGTGGCTTGAAGATGGACCGGCCGAGGAGCATGCGGGCACATTCCTGCACGCCTTCAGTGATGCTCGGGTGCGGATGTACCAGGCAGGCGAGTTCCTCGATGGGTGTGCCCAGACGCATCATCAGTGCCACCGCTTGGATGGCGCTGGAGGCGTGTTCCCCCACGGCGCGCATGCCCAGCACACGCATCTGGTCGTCATTGGTCACCAGCAGTTTGAAGAAGCCCTTGGTGCGGCGCATGGCGATAGCGCGTGCCAGGCAGGAGTAGTCGATCCGCGCCAGGCGATAGGGTATGCCCCGTTGGCGGCACTCCTGCTCGTTGAGGCCGACCCCGGCCACTTCGGGGTCGAGGAACATGATGGTGCTGACATTGTCGTTCTTCACCTCGCTGGAGGTGCCTCCCGCGATGGCGGCCACCACGCGGCGGGCCTGCATCTCACCCAGGTTCACCAGCATGTTCTTTCCGGTGGCGTCGCCCACCACATGCAGGTGGGGCAGGCTGGTGGCGTTGTCCTGGATCAAGGGCATGCCCGTCATGGGATCGAGGGCGGCACCGGTGTTCTCCCAGCCGAGTCCCTCCAGGTTGGGGATGCGCCCAACGGAGAGCAGGGCTTTTTCCACGCGTACCGTTTCGGTGCGGCCTTCGGGATAGGAGAGGAGGTATTCCACCTCACCGTCCATCACGGCGATGCGTTCCAACTTGGCGCTGCGGTGGATGATGGCACCCTTGCGCTCGAGGTTCTTGGCGATGAGCTCGGACACGTCCTCGTCCTCGAAAGGCAGGATGCGTTCCGCACGGTCGATCAAATGGACGCGCGTGCCACCCAGGTTGGAGAAGATGGTGGCGAACTCGCAGCCGATGACACCGGCGCCGATGATGACGATGCTCGCGGGCTGCTCTTCCAGTTGGAAGATGCCGTCGCTGGTGAGGATGTGCTTCTCGTCGGCAGGGATGTTGGGCAGCACACGGGGGCGGCTGCCGGTGGCCACGATGATATGGTCCGCGGATACATCGGTGAGCTGCGAGCCGCGCTTGATGCTCACGGTATGCGGGCCGGTGAGATGGGCCAGCCCGCGTTCGTGCCGGAATTCGCCCAGGCCCTCGGCCCGTCCTTGCGCGGCGAGCAGCTGCATGTGGCAGGCATGGAGGTACTTGCGCTCGAAGGTGGCCTCATTCAAGGTCTTCTGGATCTCATTCCAGCCCAGCCGGAATGGTTCCCGGCCCCGGGTACGCATCAATTCGTTGGTGCTTGATACGCGCTGGGCGATCTCCCAGAGCGTCTTGCTGGTCAACGCGCCATTGTAGATGCCCGTACCGCCCACCCGGTCGCGCTCCACCATCATCACCTTCAGGCCCAGGTCCAGGCCGCGCATGGCGGCCGCGTATCCTGCGGGTCCGCCACCGATGACACAGAGGTTGAAATGCTGCATGCCGGGGTGCTGTGCTGCGCGATCGGGTGCGCGTCGAGCCGGTTCATACGCGATCGCAGGACGTGGGTTCCCGAGGGTGGTCATCGGTGTCCGCTGGTGATCGGTCAGGCCGATCGGGTGCTTTGGTCGGATCGTGAGGGCACCCGGTATCCTTTGCCTGTGGCGGGTCGTAGCAGGTCGCGTGATGGGAAAGCATTGGATGGACACGCGCAGGGCCCTGGCCACCCTATCGGTGGTGGCCCTGCTGGGTGGTGCCCAGGCCCAATGCCCGCTGCTCTACGACTATTACGGGGTGCCTTCGCCCACGCCCCAGTGGTACAGCTGTTCCGGCACCAATTTCACCCTGCTCATCGCCACGCCCCAGACCGTGGGTGCCTACACCATCGACTGGGGGGATGGCAGCCCCCTGCACAATGGCGCGGCCCTGATGCCGCCCATGTCGGTGAGCCATGTGTACCCCGCCGCCGTGGCCACCTACACCATCACGTTCACGGAGACCGCCACCGGCTGCGTCGTAACCGGTACGCTCACCATGGAGCAGAGCACCAGCGCCTCCATCCAGATCCCCGTGGGCGGACTCACCCAGGTGTGCGCCCCGCATCCGGTGGACTTCATCAACAGCAGCACCAACGTTTCGCCCAACACGGTCTTCACCTGGGACTTCGGCGACGGTTCACCGCCACTCACCTTCGACCACACCAACTGGCTGCAGACCATCACCCACATGTACGAGCAGGGCACGGTGGACTGTGAGACCACTGTGACGCTCACCGCGCAGAACACCTGCAACATGCTGCAGGGCGGCGCCAGTGTGGCCACCTTCAATCCCATCCGCATCTGGGACATCGACGATGCGGCGATCACCCCCAGTGCCACGCTGCTTTGCTGGCCGGACAATGAGGTCACCTACCTGAACACCACCTACCGCAACTGTTTCCAGCAGGGCAATATCTTCCAGCGCTTCGAGTACTGGAATTTCGGCGACTACTGGGGCTTGGGGCAGGATTCCATCATCGACTGGACGCCCTGGCCACCAACCTTCCCCTACACGATCGCCTACCCGGGCATCGGCACCTATGAGGTGATGCTGTTGGACAGCAACTATTGTGGCATCGACACGGCCTTCATCCAGATCACCATCGTGCCGCCGCCCACCGTGTCGCTCACGGCGAACCCCACGACCATCTGCGCGGGTGGAACGGTCTACTTCACGCCCATCACGAATGGAGGGGCGAACCACTTCCAATGGAACTTCGGTACGGGCATGGGCTGGCAGAACACCGGCGCTGGTGGCCAGGCCTTCACCTACCAAGTGCCGGGCGTGTACGAAGCGTCCTATGCCGCGAGCATCCAAGGCGCCACGGCGGGCTGCGCGGATACCGCGAGCGTGACCATCACCGTGCTGCCCAGTCCCACGGCAGCGTTCACCGTGGACAACGATGCGGCGTGCGACCAGCTCACCGTGGCCTTCACCAACCTTTCGGTGAACGGCACCGCATTCCTGTGGAATTTCGGCAACGGCAACACCAGCGACCTGGAGGAACCGCCACCGCAGGACTACACGAGTCCGGGCACCTATACCATCACCCTGACGGTGACCAACGAGGAAGGCTGTACCGCCACGGCGGCGCAGCAGGTGCACGTGTTCCAACCACCGCAGGTGACCATTGGCGCGCAGAACGTCTGTCTCGGCTCGCCCTCACAGTTCATGGACCTCTCGTTGACCGAACCCGGCAACCCCATCGTCGCCTGGGCATGGGACCTGGGTGATGGCACCAACAGCGACCAACCCGCACCGACGCACACTTATGGCACCGCGGGCGACTACACGGTGACGCTCACGGCCACCACAGCCTATTGCTCCGGCACGGGCAGCCTGCCGATACAGGTACAAGCCCCACCGGTGGCCGCCTTCACGCCGGATGTGACCTATGGCTGCTCGCCCATGACGGTGACCTTCACAAACAACAGCACCGGCGCTTCACAGGCGGTCTGGGCCTTCGGCAACGGCGCGGGCACCAGCACCTGGGACGCGTCCTACACCTACCTCAACACGGGTTCGGCGGACACCACCTTCACCGTGCAGCTCGTGGTCGCCACCGCGTTCGGCTGCAACGACACCACCAGCGTGGACATCACCGTGGCGCCGATGGTCAATGCGCTCTTCACCCACAACGGCCAGCCGGGCTGCGCGCCCATGGCGGTGACCTTCACCAACAACAGCACGGGTGCGAGCAGCTTTTTCTGGGACTTTGGTGACGGCAACACCAGTACGGCCGTGTCGCCCCAGCACACCTATGTGAACGACACCTATTTCCTCGACATCCACACGGTGACCCTGGTGGCCACATCGCCGGCGGGATGCAGCGACACGGCGACCATGAACATCATGGTCTATCCCACACCGGACTTCACCTTCGTGGCCACGCCAGACAGCGGGTGCAGCCCCCTCACGGTGACCTTTCCCTCGGTGGTGGGCGCGGTGACCTACCAATGGGACTTCGGAGATGGCGCCTCGGGCAGCGGTCCCAGCCCCACGCACACCTTCTTCAACAGCACCACCAACAACATGGTCTATGTGGTGACCATGGTGGGCGCCAACGCCTTCGGTTGCACGGACACGGCCACCACACAGATCGTGGTGTTCCCGAACCCCACCGCGCAATTCACCGTGGCCGAGCCGGTCGGTTGCCATGCCTTCACCACGCAGCTGATCAACGGATCCACCGGTGCGGACATGTTCAGTTGGAGCTATGGTGATGGACTCAACTCCACCGTGGACAGCGCGATCCACAGCCACACTTGGAACAATTTCGCCGGCCCCGGCACGGTGACCTATCCGATCACGCTCACCGCCACCACCACACAGGGCTGCACGAGCACGGCCACCGCCCAGGTGCAGGTGCATCCTGCCGTCACTGCGGCATTCGTGGCACCCGATACGGGTTGCGCACCGCTCACCGTGCCCTTCATCAATGTCAGCAGCGGTGCCACGGCCTACCAGTGGTATTTCGGCGACGGCCAGTTCAGTGCGGAGACCTCACCCACGCATGTCTATCAGAACCAGGGTCTGAACGAAGTCTCCTTCACCGCCACCCTGGTCGCCACATCCTCCTTCGGTTGCAGCGATACCACCGCGGCCGTGATACACACCTGGCCGCAACCCCTTGCACAGTTCATTCCGTCCGCGCAGGCGGGTTGCACGCCGTTGACGGTGGACTTTCAGGACCTTTCGATCGGCGCGGCGCAAATGCTTTGGAACTTCGGTGATGGCCAATCGCAGACCACCGCGCCGGGCAATGTCACACACATTTACTCCAACACGAGCAACGAGCCGGTGACCTACGACCCGGTGCTGGTCGCCACCTCCATCCACGGGTGCACGGACACCACGCAGAGCAGCATCGAGGTCTATCCGCCGGTCGTGGCCGCCTTCACCATGGACACGGTGGGTTGTTCCCCCCTGACCGTGCAGATCGCCAACAACAGCACGGGCGCCAACAGCTACATGTGGAGCATGGGCGAAGGCACCGTCTTCGTCACGGAGGAGCCGGTCTTCACCTACGTGAACACCACTCTGGCGCCACAGGTGTACACCATCACGCTTACCGCCACTTCCCCCTATGGCTGTGCCAGTGTCATGACGCAGGATGTGCATGTGCATCCCACGCCCTTCGCCGCGTTCCAGGCCACGCCCTTCATCCAGCAGTTCCCTGACGCCACGGTGAACATCAACAACAACAGCAACAACGGGCCCTGGACCTATGCCTGGGATCTCGGCGATGGCAACACCTCCACGGGGCAGAACCCAGGCTCGCACACCTATGGAAGCTGGGGACAGTACACGATCACCCTGGTGGTGAGCGGCGCTTATTGCAGCGATACGGTGACGCAGGTGGTGGAGATCCTGCCTCCGCTGCCCAACGCCAGCTTCATCGGATCGGGTGAGGGCTGTGTGCCGCTCACAGTGGCTTTCACGAACACCTCCTTTGGTGGCTTCACCTACCAGTGGAACTTCGGCGATGGCGGTACGAGCGTCGCGGAGAGCCCGACCTACACCTACAATACGCCCGGTACCTACACGGTCACGCTCACGGCCTTCGGCTTCGAGGGCGGTGTACACACCATCTCCAAGGTGGACAGTGTGGTGGTGCACCCGCGCGCCATCGCCTACTTCGTGCTGCAGCCCACCGAGGTGGTGGTACCCAGTCAGCCGGTGTTCACGTACAACCTCTCCGGCAATGCCACCAGTTGGTTCTGGGACTTCGGCGACGGGACCACCTACACCACCTTCAATCCGATCCACTACTACCAGCAGGCGGGCCAGTTCGACGTGATGCTCATCGCCAACAACCAATGGAACTGCCCGGACACCTTCCTGCTGGAGAGTGCCGTCACCACGCGCGTTTCGGGCGATATCCAGTTCCCGAACGCCTTCACGCCCAACGGTTCGGGACCGGGCGATGGCAGCTACGACGCCAACGCCTATGACAACGATGTGTTCTTCCCGGTGTACGAGGGCGTGGAGGCCTATCGCCTGGAGATCTTCAACCGCTGGGGCGAGCTGCTCTTCGTCTCCCAGGATGTCCGCAAGGGATGGGACGGCTGGTACCGCGGCCAGCCCGCCAAGCAGGATGTCTATGTCTGGAAATGCTTCGCGCGCTTCAGCGATGGCCGTGAGACCATCCTGAAAGGCGATGTCACCCTCTTACGCTGAGACCATGATGCGACACTTGATACTCATCCTTTTCATCACCACCACCATGGCGGCATATGCCCAGCGCAACTACAAGCGCGTGCACAACCGCATGCTGGACGAGGCCAAATTGATGATGAACAATGGGTACTATGAGGAGGCCACCAAGATCTACAAGCGGTTGCTCCCGATGGACAGCGGCTTCGCGGAGGTGTTCCACGAGATGGGAGTCTGCCTGGTGAACATCCCCGGGCAGAAGGAGAAGTCGGTGCCACACTTCGAGCATGCCATGCGGCTGGGGCATTTGGAGTCCTTCTATGAACTGGGACTCGCGCGCCATCGCCAGCAGCGCTTCGATGAATCCGTGGACCTGCTGCGTAGCTACAAGCAACTTCATGGGCGCGCGGTGCGCGACGCCGAGGTGGACCACCGCATCGGCCATGCCGTCAACGCCAAGGCCCTGGTGCGCGAACCGATCGACGTGCGCATCCGGAACCTGGGTCCCATGGTAAACTCGCCCGCGCACGATTACTGTCCGCTGGTGACTGCGGACGGCAACACGATGTACTTCACCTCACGCCGGCGCGGCACCACGGGCGAACGCAAGGACGGCAGCGGCCAATGGTTCGAGGACATCTGGATGGCGCGGCGGATCGACGACGAGTGGACCAACGCGGTGAATGTGCGCGGACCGCTGAACACCGCCATGCACGACGCCACGGTGGGCCTGAGCCCGGACGGGCGGTCGATGATCATCTATCGTACGCATCCCAACCTGGTGAGCGGCGACCTGTATGGCTCGGAGTACACGAACGGCAAATGGACCGAGCCGATGCTGCTCACGGACCGCATCAACTCCAAGCACCACGAACCCAGCGCGAGCATCGCGCCCGGCGGCGATGAGATCTATTTCACGAGCGACCGGCCCGGAGGCTACGGCGGACGGGACATCTACCGCATCAGGCGCCTGCCGAACGGGCAATGGAGCCTGCCGCTGAACCTGGGACCCAATGTGAACACCGCGCATGATGAGGACGCGCCCTTCATCCACAGCGATGGCGTCACGCTCTTCTTCAGCAGCAAGGGCCACAACAGCATGGGCGGTTACGACATCTTCAAGACCGTGCTCACCGATCCCGACATGAACGGCTGGAGCATCCCGGAGAACATGGGCTATCCATTGAACACGGTGAATGACGACATCTACTTCTGCCTGAGCGAGGACGGCCTCACCGGCTGGTTCTCCTCCGAACGCCCTGGCGGACTTGGGATGCAGGACATCTACCAGGTGGAGTTCCCCGGCAGCCAGCTGGACTATCTGGTGGTGCGCGGCGTCGTGACCGATACCGCCGAGGAACCGGTGAAGGCCCGCATCGTGGTGACCGACCCGAAGAGCGAGGAACTGCAGGGCGTGTACAACAGCAACGAGCGCACCGGCCGCTATCTGCTGGTGCTCACCCCGGGCATGCGCTACAGCCTCACCGTGGAGGCGCCGGGCTTCGCCACGCGCAGCATGGAGTTGCACGCGCGCACCATCAACGGCACGCGGGAGCTTCCCATGGACATCCTGCTCACGCGCGGGGAACAAAGCCTCACCAGGCATGATTGAACGCCACGTTGGCACGGTGCTCTGCTGCCTGTCCGCCCTGGCGCTCCATGCGCAGGACGCGCAGTTCACGCAGTTCTATGCCGTGCCCACGTACATCAGCCCGGCCTTCGTGGGCACGGGTCTCCAGACCAGATTCGGCCTGGCCTACCGCGACCAATGGCCGAGCATGCCGGGCAGCTTCGTCACGGGCAACTTCGCCTTCGACCACTACATGCCCGAGGTGAACAGCGGCATCGGCCTGCTGGTGAACCACGACAAGGCCGGCAGTGGTGGTCTGCGCTACACTAGCGTCACAGCGCAGTACGCCTACGAGATCGAACTCAAGCGCAAGGTCTTCCTACGCCCGGCGCTGCAGTTCGGCTGGGTGAACCATGCGGTGGACTACTCGCGGCTCGTTTTCGGCGACCAGCTTGTGCGCGGTGGTGATGTGGGCACCTTCGAGTCCTACAACGGCCACAGCGTTTCCTACACCGACATGGGCACGGGCCTGCTCTTCTTCACCCCGAAGATGTGGCTGGGGGTGGCCATGCACCACCTGAACCGGCCGAACCAATCGCTGCTGTATGGTGAGGCGCGCATACCGCGCCGCTTCAGCATGCACGGCGGCTACCGCACCGAGCTTCGGAGCCCGGTGATCCGCGAGCATGCGCAGAGCATCGTGTTCGCCTTCAACTACAGGGCACAGGAGAAGTACGACCAGCTGGATATCGGCGCCTACTTCGAGCGGCAGCCCTTCTTCGCCGGGCTGTGGTACCGGGGGCTACCGTTGTTGAAGCGTTACGAGCAGGCCTACATGAACAACGACGCGGTCGCGGTGCTCGTGGGGGTCATCGTCAACGATCTGCGCATCGGCTACAGCCATGATGTGACGATCTCCCGGTTGGCCGGTCATTCCGGTGGTGCGCATGAACTGACGCTGGGCTATGAGCTGGCGCAGCAGCACAAGAAACGCTCGATGTCCAAGCGGCGCATCGTGCCCTGCGCCAAGTTCTGACCAGGGGCCGCTGGTGCTTGTAGGTCGCGGGTTCGGACCTTGGTTCGCGCCAATGGTCCGCGACGATCTTCAACCTGCCCGCTCACTCAATTCCAACCACCGGTCCGTCATCCGGTCCAGGTCCTTGATGATGCGCTCCAGTTCGATGGACTTCTCCATCATGGCGTGGTGGTCGGTGCCGCCGGCGGAGAGGATCGCCAGCAGTTCGGCCTTGCGTTTCTCCAATCCGGGCAGGTCCTTGTCGATGCGCTGCAGTTCCAGGCGCTCCGCGTAGGTGAGCTTCTTCTTCGGGGTCACCGTTGTGCTCTTCGCTGAAGGGGCTTCCGCGCGAGTCTCCGGGGCACGTTCGGGCGCGGTCTTTTTCGGCCTTGCGGCATTCGCCTTCTGGATCTCCCGCAGATCGGTGTAGCTGCCCACCCACTCCTTGATCCTGCCTTCGCCCTCGAAGACCAGCAGTTTCGTGCAGAGCTTGTCCATGAAGAAGCGGTCGTGGCTCACGATGAGCAGGCAGGCATCGAGGTCCATGAGGAAATCCTCCAGTGCGTTGAGCGTGGGGATGTCCAGGTCATTGGTCGGCTCGTCGAGGATCAGCACGTTCGGATTGCGCATCAGCACGGTGCAGAGGTGGAGCCGCCGCCGTTCGCCGCCACTGAGGGTGCTCGCGTATTGGAACTGTTGCTCTTTGTCGAAGAGGAAGCGCTCCAAAAGCTGTGAGGCGGTCATCGTGCGGCCCTTGTTCAGGGGGATCACGTCGGCGATGTCGCGCACCACCTCGATGATGCGCTGGTCCTCCTTCAGTCGCAGGCCCTGCTGCCCGAAAGTGCCGAGCGCCACGGTCTCCCCGATGGTGACCTTGCCCATATCGGGTTCGATGTGCTTGGTGAGCAGGTCGATGAAGGTGCTCTTGCCTATGCCGTTGGGTCCCACGATGCCGATGCGGTCGCCTTTCTTGATGGAGTAGTTGAAGTGCGCTACGATCGGCTTGTACCTGTCGCCATCCTCCGGCTTGCCGAAGGCCTTGGTGAGGTTGCGGGCTTCGATCACCTTGCCGCCCAGGCGGTCGGTCTTCACCTCCAGCTTCACATCCTCCTTGTCGAAGCGGCGCGTCGCCTGGGCCTTGATGTCCTCGAACTTGTCCAGCCGGCTCTTGCTCTTGGTGCCACGCGCGCGGGGCATCTTGCGCACCCATTCCAGTTCACGCTTCATCAAGCCACGCAGGTGGTGCTGGGTGGCATCGCGCACCTCATCCAGCAGCGCCTTCTTCTCCACGTAGTAGGAGTAGTTGCCATTGAAGCGGGTGATGACCCCGCCTTCCAGTTCGATGATCTCATCGCAGACGTTGTCCAGGAAGTAACGGTCGTGGGTGACGAGCAGGAGGGTGAGACCCTGGGTGGACAACTCCTCCTCGAGCTGCTCGATCATGGGCAGGTCCAGGTGGTTGGTGGGTTCGTCCAGGATCAGCAGATCGGGCAGGTCGATCAGCACCTTGGCCATGGCCAGGCGTTTCTGCTGGCCGCCGCTGAGGGTGTTCACGGGCTGCTCCATGTCGCGCAGCCCGAAGCGGTGCAGCAGTCCCTTGGCGCGTGCCTCATGGTCCCAGGCGTGCAACTCCTCCATGCGGTCTATGGCCTGCTGCAGGGCCTTGCCGCCGAGTCCCTGCGCCACGGCGTGCTCATAGGCGCGTATGGCGGCGGAGACCGGATCGTCGCGGTCCAGCATCTCATCCACCACACTGCGGGCGGAGGTCATTTGGACGTGCTGGTCCAGGTAGCCTGTGCGGATGCCCTTGTTGAAGGTGACGATGCCCGCATCCGGGGTCTCCACTCCGGCGATGCACTTCAGCAGGGTGCTCTTGCCGCTGCCGTTGCGCGCCACGATGGCCGTCTTCTGCCCCTTCTCCAACCCGAAGGAGAGATCCTGGAAGAGCTGGCGGGGGCCGTAGTGCTTGGCGAGGCGTTCGACGGAGAGCAGGTTCATGCAAGGCTGCCGGAGAAGGCGGGTGCGAAGATCGCCCCTCAGTGGTCCTCCTCCATCATCGCCGCCCGCTGTGTCAGCTCGTGATAGCACAGTACATCATCCGCGAAGCAGTGGATGACCATGCTCTTGCGGGAGGCATTGGGTGTGCTCATTTTCTTGCCGCCGTGCAGAAGGTTGGCATGCCAGAAGAGCACATCACCGGGTTGGGCGTGCAGTTCCTTGGCGGGGAAGCCGCCCTCGCGGATGGTGCGCGCAACGGCCTCTTCATAGCGGGCGTAGGCGTCGTCGCCGATGGTGAAGCGGTCGCCACCGTGGTCGTATTTGTCGTTGAGCAGGTAGGGCAGCTTGTGGCTGCCAGGGTGGTAGATCAGCGGGCCGTTGTCGGCGGTGATGGGTTCCAGCGCTATCCACGCGGCGATCATGTAGCCCAGCGGGTAGGTGGTCATGTGGATGCTGTCGCTGTGCGCGGCCTGCTCGCTGCCGGTGAGGAAGTTGATGCTCTGGAAAACCTTGATCCTCTTCCCGAGCAGGAAGTCCATCAGGTCCAGGATGCGCCGGTCATGCACGGCCTTGCGCAGCAGTTCGCTGTGGTGGAAGGCGAACATGATCTTGCGGCCGGTGAAGTTGAAGTCCACCACCTGGTCGCGGATCAGGCGGTCCACCTCGGCGTTGACGGCGGCCACTTCGTCCACGCTGAAGAGGCCGCGCACCACGAGGTAGCCGTTCTCCGGCCATTGCAGAATGGCCTCTCGCACAGCGGGATCGAATTTTCCCAGTCCGGGATGCTGCGGCAGGCGGGCCACACCCTCAGGCGTGTCCAGCCAGGGTCGCTCGCCGGGGTCCTGGGGCAGCATGCCGCTGTTGATCGGCAGCAGCACGCTGCGGTGGATGCCGTATTTGCGGTACATGCGCCGCGTGTGCCGGAGCTTCTTCAGATTGAAGAGGTTCATCAGTACGTAGCTCGCCTTCAGCTTGCGGAACTTGCCATAGTAGCGGTCCAGGAGTTTGCGCATGGCTTCAACTATGGCAGGCTGTTGGTGGTTGGTGGTCGCAGGTGATCGAGGGATTGGCGATGGTCTCTTCCAGGATGGTCAAACTCCAATCTCGCCCCGAATCGCATCGGGGCGCTCAACTTCCTTCAGCAACATCCGGATATCCTTGATCAAACGGTCGACGTCCTTCGGGCTTGTGCCATCATAGAAACCACGCAGGCGGCGCTGGGGGTCCACGAGCACGAAATTCTCGGTGTGCACGAAATCCTGCATACCACCGTCGCCTTCGTCCAGGCACGCGAAGTAGCTGCGGCGGGCGAGGGCGTAGATCTGCTTGCGGGGGCCGGTGAGGAAGCGCCAGCGTTCGTGGTCGGCGCCGTGGAGGTCGGCGTAGGCCTTGAGCACGGGCACGGAATCCAATTCGGGCGTGACCGAATGGGAGAGGAGGATCAGGCGGTCCTCGTGCTTGTAGGTCTCCTGCACGCGGGCCATCTCGGCGGTCATCTTCGGACAGATGGTGGGGCAGGTGGTGAAGAAGAAATCGGCCAGGATGATGCGATCGCCCACCTCGTCCAGGGTCACCGTGCGGCCCAATTGGTCGGTGAGCTTGAAATCCATGATGTGGTGCTCACCGCGCTGTTTGCGCGTGTCGCGGTCCACCAGGCGGGGATCGAGCTGGCTGGGATGGTAGATGGGCAGTTCGCCGGACGGCCGCAGGATGAGCCACCCCGCGACGACCGCCGCTAGGAAGATGGCCAGGAAGAGAACGATGCGGGTCATGGTCGCGGATACGCCGCGAAGTTCGTCAGAGCCGCCGCAGATCCACCACGTAGTCGATGGAATACATGATGCGGTTCATGGGCCAGGCCACGCGCGCGTCGCGGTCGTGGATGATGGACGGGCTGAAGGTGTGGCCTTTCCAGGGGGAGAAGGAGGTGCCCAGGCTGTAGCGCGTGCCGATATGGTTCCAGCCCTGTGGCTGATCGGTGCGGGTGAAGAACTCCAAGGAGAATTCAGGATCCAGCTTCCACTTGCGGATGTCGTATTCGACGCTGAACCGGTTGCGGATGATGTTGCGCGTGCGGCCGCGGTCCAGGAAGACCCATTGCTGGATGAAGCGGTAGCCCAGGTCGAACCGTTCAACAGCGGTGCCTGCGCGGCCCACCAGCAGCAGGCGTTGGCGGTTGGGGAGGTAGGCGCCACGGTCCGCGTAGCGGTATTCGATGTTGGCGTTGAAGTGCTTGTTGAAGCGGTAGCGCAGGGCCAGGTCCGTGTAGATCTGTCGGCCGGCGAAGAAGTTGTCCGCCGAGCGGTAGCCCAGTTCGCCGGACATGCGGAGCTTCTTGTAGTGGTCGCCCAGGGGCTTCTTCAGGAATTTGGGCAGGGTGCTGCGTATCTGGGCACTTAGCCAGAGCTCGTCGGAGAAGCCGGGGCGCAGGCGCTCCTGGGCCGCGGCGAACAGCGGCAGCAGGGCCATGCAGGCGGCCACCAGGCGTATCTGCCCGCTGCGCATCCTCAGAAGTTCTGCACGTTCAGCACGCCCACGTCCACCGCATCCTTGCGGCTGCCGATGCTGGCGCGTGCGTAAACGCCGTAGGTGCAGCCGTTGAATTGGCCACACTCGGAGATGGTGTAGATCGTGTAGTCGCCCTTGCGCAGCCAGGGGAAGCGGAAACCGCCGTCCGGGCCGGTGCGCACGTCATCGTCGTGGTATTGTCCGTCGCCATAGATGATGTACACGCGGTGGTCGGCCAGGGCATAGGGCTGGCCCACGGGCTGCTGCGTGCTCATGCTGTAGCGTTGTTCGATCACCCGCCCGCGGATCTCGCCTCTTCCGCCCTCGCCGGGTTCTTTGCTGCATCCGGCGGACAAGACCACCGCCATGGCCATCCAGGCCGTCACCATTATCCTCATGTTGCTTGCAGGTTGATCCCGGGTAAAAGTAAGGGTATCAACCTTCCCGGTAGATGGCCTCCACCTCGGCGGCGTATTTGGCCAGGATGGGTTTGCGGCGCAACTTCAAGGTGGGCGTGAGTTCGCCGGTGTCGATGGCGAACTCCTTGGGCAGCAGGGCTATCTTCTTCACCTGCTCCCACTGGCCCAGTCCCTCGTTGGCGGCCTCCACCTCCTTGAAGATGCGGTCGATGACCCGCTGGTCCCGGATGGCCTGTTCGCGGCTCTCGAAGGGGATCTCCTTCCGCGCGCACCAGTCCTTCAGGAACACGAACTCGGGCACGATGAGGGCGGCGGGGAAGTGGCGGTTCTCTCCGATGACCATGACCTGCTCGATGAAGCGCGAGGCTTTGAGCTTGTTCTCCATCACCTGGGGGGCCACGTACTTCCCGCCGCTGGTCTTGAAGATCTCTTTCTTGCGATCGGTGATGCGCAGGAAACCCTCGGCGGTGATCTCACCGATGTCGCCCGTGTGCAGCCAGCCGTCCTCGTCGAGCGTCTGGCGCGTCATCTCTTCATCCTTGTAATAGCCCACCATGATGTTGGGTCCCTTGGCCAGGATCTCGCCGTCCTCGGCGATCCTCACCTGCACGCCGGGTATGGGGCGGCCCACCGAGCCGAAGCGCAGGCCATCGTTGTCCATTTCGTTCACGCTGATCACCGGGCTTGATTCCGTAAGGCCGTAGCCTTCCATCACCGGGATGCCGGCGGCGTTGAAGACCCTTGCAAGGCGCGGTTGCAGCGCGGCGCTGCCACTGGCCACCACGCGGCACTTGCCGCCCAGGGCCGCCTGCCACTTGCTGAAGATGAGTTTGCGGGCCAGCGCCAACTGGAGGTCGTACCAGGGACTCCGGCCGTGCACCTCATAGCGGTGGCCCAGGTCCAGGGCCCAGAAGAACAGGCTGCGCTTGATGCCGGTGAGCGCGTCGCCCTTGGCCACGATCTTGTCGTAGATCTTCTCCAGCAGGCGCGGCACGGCGGTGAAGACATCGGGCTCCACTTCGCGGATGCGGTCGCCCAGGTCATCCAGCGTTTCCTGGAAGTGGATGCTCACGCCGGCGTACATGTAGAGGTACATGAGCATCCGTTCGTAGATGTGGGAGAGGGGCAGGAAGCTGATGCAGCGCGCCTGGCTGTCCACCGGGAAACGTGTGGCACTGGCCACCACATTGCTCAGGATGTTGTCGTGGGTGAGCATCACGCCCTTGGGACGGCCGGTGGTGCCGCTGGTGTAGATGATGGTGGCCAGGTCGGCGTTCCGCACCTGCTCCTTGTAGCGCTGCAGGGTGGGGCGGTCGGATGCTTCGGCCAGGGCGGGCACTTCGGACCAATGGCGGGCCCCCTCCACCCGATCGAAAGTGAAGAGGTGGCCCAACCCGGGGCATTGCGGGTGGGCGGCCGCGGCCTTGGCGTGGATCTCCGCGTTCGCGCTGAAGATGACCTTGCTTTCCGAGTGTTGCAGCACATAGGCGTAGTCCTCGGCGCTGCTGGTTGGGTAAATGGGGATGCCGATGGCGCCGATGCGCAGCACGGCCTGGTCCACCAGGCACCACTCGCTGCGGTTGCCACTGGCGATGGCCACTTTGTCACCAGGCGCCACGCCCAGCTTCATCAAGCCCAAGGCGATGCGCTCGGCGGTATCGATCAGTTCCTGTGTGGAATACCCTCTCCAAGCACCACCCTCCTTGGTGGCGATGGCGATGTCCTTGGGGAAATGGGCGAGCTGGTACTCGGGGATGTCATGCAGGCGCTTCGGTTCCATGGCCCCAAGATAGCCGGGGAGCCGATCACCGCGCCCCTATTCCAGGGTGGCGTCGAAGCTCACGGTGATGACCCGCACGTCGATGCCGCGTTTCATGGTGTACTTCTCCGTGACCCGGGTGGTGCGCTCCTGCTCGCCATAGAAGACCTTCTGTACGGTGCGGCGGTCCTCCTTGCCGTCCATGTTCAGGCGCAGCTCGAAGGTGACGTACACGGCGCTTTCCTTCACACTGCTGCGGTTGCTGCTGTGGGTGCGGATGCGGGCCTGTGTGCGAACGCGGATGCCGTCGCGGTCGAAGAGCGTCACCCGGTCGTCACCCTCGGCGCCGCGCACCTGGGCCACGGCGTCCTGTCCGGTGAGGACGTTGCCTTTCTCGGTGACGGTTACATTGGTGATGCGCAGTTGCGTCTGGGCCTGCAGGGCGGAGGCGGCGAAGGCCAGGATGAGGAAGAGGGCGGAACGTTCCATGGGGTTTGGCATTTACTTTGACCAGCGGCCCGCCAAGTTACGTGCCGCTTTCGGCCCACATCCAAACACAAAACAGACCAACCACCATGACCGTCAACCTACGCTCCCTGCTGCTGGGCGCCTCCCTGCCCCTGGCCATGTTCCTCGGCTACAGCTTCCGCCCACAGCCGCCTGCCCCACAAGCCTACACCTATCGTCAGTTCAGCACCATCGAAAGCGTCGTGCCCGGTGGCGTCGGCCGCTCGCGTGTCATCATCAGCGACCAGGGCGACCAGGAGGTGGGCAAGGACCTGCTGAACTTCTACAGCATGGTGGGCATCAACTTCAAGAACATCGCCAACAACGACCGTGTCATCGTGGAGACCATCAACGGTTACGTCAACGATGGCTGGGAACTGCACACGGTGGTCACCGGTGTGAACAGCGCCGCTGAAGGCAAGGGCGGCACGGGCATCTTCATCACCCGCTACCTGTTCCGCAAGCCGATCTGATCGGCCTCCGTCTTCCGTGCCAACGCCCCGGTCCGAAAGGCCGGGGCGTTCCTTTGAGATGGTGGATGCCGATCAAAGGCCGTTCTTCACGATGCGGCCATCCTTGATGATCAGCACCAGGTTCTTTGCCGGGTCGCTCAGGATGGAGATGTCCGCCAGCGGGTCGCCGTCCACCAGCAGCAGGTCGGCCAGGGCGCCATTTTCCACCACACCGAGCTTGCCTGCATAGGGGCTGCGTTCGCCGCTGAGGGCGAGGAGTTCCGCGTTCACGCTGGTGGCCATGCGCAGCACCTCGGCCGGGGTATACCAGCGCGTCATCAGCGTCAGCTTCTCGTTCTGCCGCTTGGCGTTCGCCGCGCTGAACAGGATGTCCGTACCCCAGGCGGTCTTGATGCCATGCTTTTTCGCCAATGCATAGGCCTGGTCCGTGCCTGCATACATCTTCTGCTGCTTGATGCGGTTGGGCGTGCCTTCCGCAAAGGGTGAACGGCCATCCTCCACGAAAGGCTGCAAGCTCCACCAGATCCCTTTCTGCGCCATGGTTCGTGCGGTGGCCTCGTCCAGCATCTGGCCATGGTCGATGCACTTCACACCCGCCTCAATGGATTGTTGCACCGCCCGGGGCGTATAGGCATGCACGGTGACATAGGTTCCCCAGTTCTCGGCGGCTTCCACCGCGGCGCGGATCTCCTCCACGGTATACTGCGTCACGTCGATCGGATCGTACACCGAGGAAACGCCTCCACCGGCCATGAGCTTGAGCTGTGAGGCGCCGAGCATGAGTTGTTCCCGGGCGCGCTTGCGCACCGAGGCGGGATCGTCGGCGATGGCCGCAGCGTTGACTTTTTCGCCGTAGGAGAAGTCATCCGGCTTGGCGGGGATCTCGTTGGGCAGTCGGAAATCGCCGTGCCCGCCGCTTTGGGAGATGAACGCGCCACTGGGCCAAATGCGCGGTCCTTCCACGATGCCCATGTCGATGGCCTTCTTCAGTCCGAAGATGGGGCCACCCAGATCGCGCACACTGGTGAATCCACGCATGAGCATTTCGTTCGCCGCCTTGCCCGCAGCGAGGTTCACGAAGCCGATGTCGCTGGTGAGGATGGCCACCTGCGGCAGGGTGGAGAACATGATGTGGGTGTGCGCATCGATGAGGCCCGGCATCAGGGTGCGTCCACCTCCGTCGATCACCAGTGCACCTTCCGCGTCGATGGCCTCCGAACTGATGCGCGCGATGGTGTTGCCCACGATGAGCACGTTGCTCGCTGCGGAGAGGGTGCTGCTCACGCCGTTGAAGATGCGGACGTTGGTGATGAGCGTGGAAGGGGCCGGTGCTGGGGCGGCCGGGGACTCTTCCTCCCCGGCATCGTGCGAATGGCCGTGGTCGTGCACCAGGGTCGGGGACTCCTTGGTCCGCTCCGGCTGGGCGCAGGCGAACAAGGCCAGGGACATCAGGGCGGCCAGAGAGAGCTTCAAATTGTGCATGCTGAGGGTATGGGATGTGCGTTGGGTGGAGGTGCCCGAATGTAGCGGAGGGCGTTTCAAGGCCGTTGGACGTCTTTGCCCCCGAATGCGATCGCCAACCCGCCCGTGAAGCCGAACTGGTAGATGGTGCTGTAGGTCTGCACGCCGCCACCGGTGCCGCCCGTGCCGATGTACAGGCCGCCGCCCACCGCCTCGATGGGGCTGTGCAGTTGGGCTCCGATGCGCAGACCGATGCGGTCCGTGGCATTGATGAGCACCCCTCCGCGCAGGCCCCAGGCCGCATACGCGCGCGACACGGTCTCGCCCTCGAACAGGGCCATACCCAGGCTCACCCCGCCGAAGCCCTTCACCTTCTCCGAGAAAGGGGCATAGCGCAAGCCACCAGCCATGATGTAGTTCACCATCACCTGCTCGGCATACCGGAAGGACCCGCTGCGCAGCCGCCCTTCGGTGGGCATGCCCAGGTAGTACAACTCCATGCCGTAGTCCGGGTTCACCAGGTATTCCAGCCCGCCGCCGAACACCGGGGCCTCCACGATGGCGGCCTCCACGGCGCCCTGTGTGGTGTAGATGGGGAAACGGTCGCGAAACACGTAGCCGCCATTGAGGTTGATGCGGAGGGATTGGGCGTTCAAGGAGCCGGCCAGGGCAAGAACGGCAAGGCACACGACAGGGGTTCTCAAGGTCGCATGGGTTGGTCGTACAAGGATCGGACAGGTGAAAAAGTTCACGCCCCTTCCAACGCCGTCAGATACTTGCCGATGTACACCTCCATGCTCCGCGCCTTGTACTGCATCACATAGCGGGGGTGCTCCAGCGCGATGATCTTGTCGAACAAGCCCAGCCGGTCGTTCAGCTTGGTGAAGTAGGCCGCGTTCTTCCCGGTGCCGATGCAGAGCACGGTGTCCGTCCGCATGCCGCACTTCACAAGTGTGCGCAGCCACTGTTCCACGAAGGGTGTCACCGCTTTCTCCAGCGCCTTGTCGTCGTAATAGTTCAGGTTCAGGCCATCGCGCACGAAACCCAGGGGACACACGGCGTGCACGTAGACCTGGCTGTAGAACGCTTCGGGTCCACCTGCCGCGCGGATCATCCGGTAGAAGAAGTCGCTGCTGGGCTCGTGGGTGCGCAGGCCGTTCACTGGGATGTCCAAGTCGCTTTCGCAGCGTTTCGTGTCGGTGAAGGAGAGGCCTGTGCTGCCCGCGCCCAGGCGGCCGGGGTTGATGCCGAGCATCAGGGTGCGTGGCCTGTCATCGCTGTAGTACTTGCGGTGGAAGGCGGTGACGATGCGGCCGACCTCTTCGGCATGCTCGCCATTGAAGGGGTCGAGGACGCCGATGCCCTTGGGGAGTTTGGTGTCCTTGAGGGAGAAGGAGAGGACATGTTCGAGGAGTCGGTCGGCGAGCATGGGTCGGAAAGATCGGGGTCGGCGATCAACGGACGATCGATACGCGTGCGATCTTGTGGCCGCGACCATGGAGCAGCCACCCCTTTTCGGATCGGACGCCTTTTCGCCGCGTGAGATCGCCGAACGTGTACAGCGTGTGGGTGTCACAAAGGCGCGACTATCACTTGCACCCTTGGCCGTGCTGGGTTTTCTCGCCGGCGCCTTCATCGGGTTCGGCGCGCTTTTCTACAACATCGTGGCGGCCGACATCGAACTCGGCTTCGCGGCCACACGCCTGCTCGGTGGTCTGGTCTTCTGCCTGGGGCTGCTGCTGGTGGTGGTTGCCGGTGCCGAACTGTTCACCGGCAACAACCTGCTGGTGATGGCCTGGGCCGATCGTGCCATCACCACGGGAGAACTGTTGCGCAACTGGACGGTGGTGCTGTTGTCCAACTTCGTGGGTGCGGCCGGTCTCGCGGCACTGGTACACTTTTCCGGTCATGCCGCCATGGCCGATGGCGCGGTGGGGGAGAGCTACGTGCGCATCGCTGCGGCCAAGTGCGACCTGCCATTCGGTACCGCCTTCTTCAGTGGCATTCTCTGCAACGCCCTGGTGTGCCTCGCCGTGTGGATGACCTACGCCGGGCGCACCGTGGTGGACAAGGCCTTGGCCATCGTGTTCCCCATCACCGCCTTCGTGGCGGCCGGCTTCGAACACAGCGTGGCCAACATGTACCTCATCCCCATGGGCCTCCTGCTCGATTCGGGTGGCAGCGTCACCGTGCAGGGCATGTTCACCAACCTGTTGCCGGTGATCCTGGGCAACATCGTGGGTGGCGGCGGTTTCGTGGCGCTGGTGTACCACCTGGTGTACCGGCGAGGCATGGGCGTGAAGTAGCACTGCCATGGACCGACCCGCTCAACTCAGAACCTTGCGCGATGCAGAAGGTCCCTGGGACATCCTCGTCATCGGTGGTGGTGCCAGCGGCCTTGGTGTGGCCGTGGATGCCGCCGCACGCGGCCTGCGCACGGTGTTGTTGGAAGCGCATGACTTCGCCAAGGGAACCAGCAGCCGCAGCACCAAGCTGGTGCATGGTGGTGTGCGGTATCTGGCGCAGGGGCATGTCGGCTTGGTGCGCGAGGCGCTGCGCGAGCGCGGCCGCCTGCTGCGCAACGCCCCCCACCTATGCCACGACCAAGCCTTCGTGATCCCCTGCTACCGCTGGTGGGAGGCCGCGTGGTACCGCATCGGCCTGGGCCTGTACGACCTGCTGGCGGGCAAGCTCAGCCTGGGCCGGACACGGATGCTGAACAAGGCGGAAACACTTCAGCACCTGCCAGGCATCACCTCGGAAGGACTGCGCGGCGGCATCCTTTACCACGATGGCCAGTTCGATGATGCACGCCTCGCCGTGGCACTGGCCCGCACCGCTGTGGAGCACGGCGCCTGTGTGCTCAACCATGCGCGGGTGGTGCAACTGCTGAAGGATGATGAAGGCAAGGTGATCGGCGCGGTGATGGAGGATGCGCTCGATGGCAAGCGCCACACCATTCTCGCCAAGGTGGTGGTGAACTGCACGGGTGTATTCACCAACGCGGTGCTGGCGATGGACAGCTCCGATACGCGCGACCACATCGTTCCCAGCCAGGGCATCCACCTGGTGCTGGACCGTTCGTTCATGCCCGGCGATGCCGCGCTGATGATCCCGCGCACCCCCGATGGCCGTGTGCTCTTCGCCATCCCCTGGCAGGACAAGCTGGTGGTGGGCACCACGGACATCCCCGTGGCCGGGGTGAGCGAGGAGCCGAAGCCCTTGCCAGAGGAGATCGCCTTCGTGTTGGAGACCGTGGGCCGGTACCTCGTTCGCCCACCCTTGCGGTCCGATGTGCTCAGCATGTACGCCGGTCTCCGCCCCCTGGCCAAACAGCGCGAAGGCCAGCGCACATCGGAGATCTCGCGCGGGCATCGGGTGCTGGTCTCGGACAGCGGGTTGGTTTCGCTCATCGGTGGCAAGTGGACCACCTACCGCAGCATGGCCGAGGATGTGCTCGACCAGGCGATGGCACGCTTCGGGTTGAAGGCCGGGCCATGCAATACTGCGCAGCTGCCCATCCATGGCAAGCCCGCAGGGGCCGTGGATGCCAAGGGGCATCTTGCGATCTACGGAAGCGATGCGGCCTTTATCCGTTCGATGATGCAAGCAGATCCATCGTTGTCCGAACGTTTGCATCCAACCTTCCCTTACACGCTGGCAGAGGTGGTCTATGCCGTTCGCTTCGAGATGGCCAGTACGTTGGAGGATGTTCTGGCGCGTCGTGTGAGGTTGCTCTTCCTTGATGCACGAGCGGCCAGTGATTCCGCACCTAAGGTGGCGCTGTTGATGGCCCATGAGCTTGGCGAGGATGAAGCGTGGGTCGCGGAGCAGCTTGCCACCTTTGCTGCGCTCGCCGCGGGCTATCGGATGAACGCTTGACGCCTCCTGCATGACGCCTTGGGAAATGCTTGGGGCCGCAGATGGCGCAGATAGCACAGATGGGATCCTCATTTGATACAGCTGTTTGCCCGGTACATCAGTGCATTCATCTGCGTCATCTGCGCCATCTGCGGCTGCAATTCGACCGCGCCGCCAGGCGCCTCTCTTGTATCCGGGGCTGAACGTTCATTTGGGTTCCCATCCTTTCCCCATCTTCATCCCTCCCATGCCAGGCCCCTACATCCTCGCTCTCGACCAAGGCACCACCTCCTCCCGCGCCATCCTCTTCGATCGCGCCGGCAGCATCGTGGATGTGGTGCAACGCGACTTCCCGCAGCATTTTCCCAAGCCCGGCCAGGTGGAACATGATCCGAAGGAGATCTGGTCCTCGCAGGTTTCCGTGGCCGCCGAGGTGCTGGCCAAACGCGGACTGGGTGGTGCGGACATCGCCGCCATCGGCATCACCAACCAGCGCGAGACCACCGTGGTATGGGACCGCGCCACGGGAGAACCCGTGTACAACGCCATCGTGTGGCAGGACCGCCGCACCGCCGGGTTCTGCGATGAACTGAAGGCCGCAGGCCATGCCGGCCTGATCCGCGCGAAGACCGGCCTGGTGCTCGACGCCTACTTCAGCGGCACCAAGGTGAGGTGGATCCTGGACCATGTGCCCGGCGCCCGCGATCGCGCCGAACGCGGCGAACTTTGCTTCGGCACGGTGGACAGCTGGCTGGTGTGGAAACTCACCCGAGGGGAGCTGCACGTTACCGACACCAGCAACGCCAGCCGCACGCTGCTCTTCAACATCCAATCCCTGCAGTGGGACGATGAGCTGCTCGCGCTCTTCGACGTGCCGCGCGTCATGCTACCCGAAGTGCGCCCCAGCAGCGAGCTATATGGCCACACCGACCCCGAACGCTTCGGCGCCGCCATCCCCATCGCGGGCATCGCAGGCGACCAGCAGGCGGCGCTTTTCGGACAGTTGTGCACACGCCCCGGCATGGTGAAGAATACCTACGGCACCGGCTGCTTCCTGCTGATGAACACCGGCGACAAGCCCGTCGCCTCGCGGCACCAACTGCTCACCACCGTGGGCTGGACCATCGGGGGGCACACCACCTTCGCGTTGGAAGGCAGCGTGTTCGTGGGCGGTGCGGCCGTGCAGTGGCTGCGCGATGGATTGAAGATGATCGATGCCTCACCCGACATCAACACGTTGGCCGCCACCGTCCCGGACAGCGATGGCGTGGTCTTCGTGCCCGCCCTCACCGGACTGGGCGCACCCTACTGGGATCCACATGCCCGGGGCGCCATCCTCGGCATCACGCGTGGCACCACCGATGCGCACATCGCACGCGCCACGCTCGAAGGCATCGCATTCCAGGTGCATGACATCGTGCGGGCCATGGAGGCCGATGCGGACACACCCTGCACCGAGCTTCGCGTGGACGGGGGCGCCTCCGCCAGCGATCTGTTGCTGCGGATCCAGGCCGACCTGCTGCGCTCGCGCATCGTGCGCCCGGCATCCATCGAGACCACCGCGCTGGGTGCCGCCTACCTCGCGGGACTTGCTGTGGGCTATTGGCCCAGCATCGAGGCCCTTCAGGAGCAATGGACCGCCGACCGCAGCTTTGAACCAGCTGCCGATGAGGTAACTACTGAACAGCAGATCCAACGCTGGCAACGTGCGGTGAATGGGGTGCGGAAATGGGATCAGTGAACGTAAATGCAAGTAGACGGTGTCCGATGACGGCTGTCCGATGTCCAATGCAAATGCCCGATGGACGAGGGCATTTGCATTGGACATAAGACATCGGACAGCAGTGATCACCAAGCAGCGAAAAATGTCAGTCCCCAACGAAAGCGTTCCAGCCAGCAATGACCCCCTTCACCGCTGAACTTCTCGGCACCATGCTGCTGATACTGCTGGGCAACGGCGTGGTGGCCAACACCCTGTTGGAAGGCACCAAAGGCCATGCATCGGGCTGGATCGTGATCACCACCGGATGGGCCATGGCCGTGTTCGTGGGCGTGGTGGTGGCGGGGCCGTTCAGTGGCGCGCACCTCAACCCGGCGGTAACCGTGGCACTGGCGATCACCGGCAAATTCGCGTGGGAGGCTGTGCCCGGCTATGTGCTGGCGCAGATGATCGGTGCCATGCTCGGCGCCTTCCTCGTGTGGCTCACGCACAAGGACCACTTCGCGGCCACACGCAACGAGGCCTCCAAGCTGGCCTGCTTCGCCACCGGCCCGGCCATCCGCAAGCCGCTCAGCAACCTGATCAGTGAGTCTGTGGGCACCTTCGTACTGGTGTTCACCGTGCTGTTCCTGGTGGGGCCTACGCTGGATCTGGGCGATGAACGGGAGGTCGCCATCGGACTCGGTTCCATCGGTGCGCTGCCTGTGGCGCTTCTCGTCTGGGTGATCGGTCTGTCGCTGGGTGGCACCACGGGCTATGCGATCAATCCCGCGCGCGACCTGGGCCCACGCATCATGCACACCGTGATGCGCATCGGCGGGTTGAGCGACTGGGGTTATGCGTGGGTGCCAGTAGTGGGCCCGTTGCTGGGTGCGGCCGTTGCGGCATGGCTGTACCTGTGGCTGCGGTGATCCGCTGATGCGGTCCTTTCAAGCTGTGAGCTTGCGCTCACCGCAGCTAACCATGAGGCCGCAGATGACGCAGATCTCGCAGATGGCTGTAGAGCCAGGCCTCGGACAGGTCGGCGCTTATTGGAATTCATCTGCGGCATCTGCGCCATCTGCGGCTGCGCTTTCTGCATTCCATCCCATCTCCGCACCTTCGCACCATGCGAAGCATCATCCTGCCATTCCTGTTCCTCTGCGGTGCCGTGCAGGCCCAGTCAGATCCCGTGGCCTACAGCCTCTTCACCGGCCAAGGCAAACCAGCCAAGCACAAGGCGTTCATGAAGGCGCTCGGTGGGGCGGATGTGATCCTTTTCGGCGAGCAGCACAACAGCGCCATCGCACATTGGCTGCAACTGGTGGTGGCGCGCGAGCTGGCCGCCAAGGGTCCGCTCACCATGGGTGCCGAGATGATCGAGGCCGATGACCAGGCCACGCTGGACCGCTACCTGCGTGGAGAGATCGACCAGGCCGCCTTCGACACACTTGCCCGCCTGTGGAATAACCACAGCGACTATGCCCCAATGGTGGATCTGGCCAAGGACAAGGGTCTGCGGTTCGTCGCCACCAACGTGCCACGCCGTTACGCGTCCATGGTGTACAAGGGCGGTTTCGCTGCGCTGGATACACTGCCTGAGAACGAGAAGCAGTGGATCGCCCCCCTGCCAATCGCTTACGATCCCGAGCTGCCTGGCTACAAGGCGATGCTGGACATGGGCCACGGTCACACGAGTCCCACCATGCCCATGGCGCAGGCGCTGAAGGATGCCACCATGGCGCACTTCATCCTGGAGAATTTCAAACCCGGTACACGCTTCCTGCACTTCAACGGCACCTACCACTCGGACAACTACGAGGGCATCGGCTGGTACTTGAAGCGCGCGCGACCGGAGCTGCGCATCGTGACGATCGCCACCACCACACAGGCTGATGCGCGCAAGCTTGAAGCGGAGCACAAGGGCAAGGCGGACTTCATCCTGGTGGTGGATGAGGCGGTGCCGGGCACGTATTGACCGTTAGCGGCGCTCGAACACCAGCAGGTTGGGACGGCCGTCCTTGCCCTCATTGCTGATCACCATCTGCCCGGAAGGCATGAAAGTGATGCCTTCAGGCTTGGGAAAGAGCTTGGGGGGCAGTTGTTCCAGAGCGACCAGTGCACCCTGGCGGTCCAATACCAGCAGGGTCCTGTCCACAGCGGAAAGCAGGTAGTAGCGGTCGGTGATCGGATCCACGGCCACGGAGGAGAAACGCAGTTTCAGCGCGTTGACGCTTCGGCCCTCTTTCGTGGTGCGCCGGGGCACCTGCATGCCTTTGCTTTCGGCCTGGGCCGTGATGTCCGCAAGGGATAGCGAGAGCACGGGCTCCGGCAGCAGGCGCCGCGTCACCGGGTCGAACGCATGGATCAACCGCTGGTCGCGTTGGTGCGCATCCCCTTTCAGGAAGTCTTTCGGGGAGATCAGGACCAGCCCCCTGCGTTCATCGAAGCCCAGGCCTTCCAGGTCACGATCGGGCAGTGGAAGGCGCATGGAGTCCTGGACCACCGCAACCCCTTCCAAGAGCGAAAGGCGGTACATCAAACCATCGCTGCGCAAGGCGAAATACTCCTGGCCCACGCGGGTAAGCCCTTCCATGTCACCGGCCGGTCCGAAAGGGATGCGCCGGACGATCTTGCCGGTGCGCAGGTCGATCAAGTAGATCATGGCCATTTCATCCTGCACACAGGCCACCGTGTGTTCATCCACATCGGTGAGGGCGCTGATCTCCTGCAACTCGGCCGGCAGGATGTGTGTGCGTGACGGTTTCGCCAGGTCGAAGGGGCTGTGGAGGACCACCGACACAACGCAGGCCAGGGTGCTTGCGACCTTCCATAGCGGGAGTACCATGGCGCAAAGGTCGTGAGCGAGTGCGACCGCTTGACGTGTTGGTGGTGCGCTTCCTGGTCTCAAGCCGTGAATGCCATCCCATGTGGATCGCCTCTCCCTGCCGTCCGTCAGGTGTCGTTCAAGGTCACATTGGCCACCTTTGCCCCATGCCCACCTTCGACGCTTTCCGCGATCGTGTCCATGCCTTCCAAGCCGAAGGCAAGACCCTCTTCGCCAGCACCAGCTTCCAAGGGCATAGCGTGCCCATGCTGCACATGCTGTCGCGGATCGATGCGCGCATTCCGGTGTACTACGTGGATACCGGTTATCTCTTCCCGGACACGCTTCGCTTCCGCGATGTGCTGAAAGAGCGGCTCGGTTTGCAGTTCATCGGCTTGCGGCCCGCCGTGCCCAAGAGCCAGCAGCGCGATGCCAGCGGTGCGCTGATGTACACCTGGGATCCCGACCGCTGCTGCCACCTGAACAAGGTGCAGCCCCTTGAGCGGGTGCTCGCGGAGTTCGATGTGTGGATCAACGGTGTGCGGGCCGACCAGAGCGCCGCGCGTCGCGCCATGCAGGTGGAGCAGCCCGCCGGCTTCGGCTGCCTGCGCTACCACCCCATGCTGGATTGGAACGCCCGCATGGTGTACGAATACCGCAAGGCGCACGACCTGCCCGAGCACCCGTTGGAGGCCGAGGGCTATGGCAGCATCGGCTGCGAGCCCTGCACACGCAAGCTGATGGACGGCTACGATGAGCGGACCAGCCGATGGTTCGGACTGAACAAGACGGAGTGCGGGTTGAACACGGAGTTGCTGAAGGACGGCGCAACGCAAGCTGACCCATGAAGATCGCGATCACCGGCGGGGCCGGATACATCGGTGCGGAACTCGTGGCCGCACTTTCCACGGATGAGCGCATCACCGAGCTGGTGGTGTATGATGACCTGAGCCGGGGGCACCACGGGCTCTTCATGGGGCCGCGTTTGGGCAAGGTACCCGTGCGTATCGTGCAGGGCGACATCCTGGATTCGCGCAAACTGCGGAAGGAACTGGCGGGCATGGACCGCGTGTTCCATCTGGCGGCCAAGGTCACCACGCCCTTCGCGGAGGCGGGCCACCACCACTTCGAGCAGGTTAACCACTGGGGCACGGCCGAGGTGGTCTACACCATAGAGGACGTGGCGCCCGATGCCCACGTGGTGTACCTGAGCAGCACGGCGGTCTATGGTTCCGGCGAGGCGGCGGCCAGCTATGGCTCACGGCCTGCTCCGAGATCAGCCTACGGCAACAGCAAGCGGCGTGGCGAAACGCACATGGAACGCCTCATGCACAGCCGTCCGGTGACGATACTGCGCCTGGGCAACGTGTACGGGCCGGGACGCAGTGTGCGCTTCGATGCCGTCATCAACCGCTTTCTCTTCGAGGCCCACCACAAGGGGCGCATCTCCATCAGCGGCAGTGGTCATCAGCAGCGGCCCTTCATCCACATTGATGGTGTCATCGGTACGCTCGGTGCCTTGGTCCATGGTGCACCGCTTTCGGGCACCTTCGACCTGGTGGAGCACGACCTCTCCGTACTGGACCTGGTGGAGGCGCTGCGATCGCTCTATCCCCAGCTGGAGTTCCTCTTCGTGGACCAGCACCTGGAGTTGCTCAGCCTGAAGGTGCCGCGTGATGCACGGCTGCAAGGCATCCAGCCACAACGCCCAGGAGGTTTGGTGAAGGAACTGGAGGGGATGCGCGCGCGGTTCGCTTGGTGAAGGATCACCATCCCAGGTGCGTGTTTCCACTTCCTATCCAGCCGGTTCGACTGATGGGGGTCATCCGGTGGTGTTGCAAGAGCGGACATATTTGTCCCGAATAGCAATGCCCATGCAGCACCGCACCATCATCGAACCCTTTCGCATCAAGACCGTGGAACCCATCGGCCTCAGTTCCGAAGCGGAGCGCTTGGACCATCTGAAGGAGGCCCACTGCAATCCCTTCCTGCTGCGCTCGCGCGATGTGATCATCGACCTGATGACCGACAGCGGTACCAGCGCCATGAGCGCGCACCAGTGGGCCGGCATGATGGAAGGCGATGAGGCCTATGCGGGCAGTCGAAGTTGGGAGCGCATGCTGGCCGAGGTGCGTGACCTCACCGGCATGGAGCATGTGCTGCCCACCCACCAGGGCCGTGCCGCCGAGCGCATCCTCTACGGCCACCTGGGCGGTCCCGGCAAGGTCTTCATCAGCAACACGCACTTCGATACCACGCGTGCCAACATCGAGTTCACAGGTGCCACCGCCATCGACATCCCCATCGCCGAGGGACGGGACCCGTCCTTGCAGCACCCCTTCAAGGGCAATATGGACGTGGCCGCGCTTGACCATCTGCTCAAGGAGCACCAGGGGAATGTTGGAGCAGTGATCCTCACCGTCACCAACAACAGCGGTGGCGGCCAGCCGGTGAGCATGGCCAATGCCGAGGGTGTGGCCAGCATCTGCAAGCGTCACGGTGTGCCCTTGGTGCTGGATTGCTGCCGCATCGCGGAGAACAGTTGGTTCATCAAGGACCGTGAGAAGGGCATGGAAAGCCTCACGTACCGTCAGATCGCCCAGCACATGTTCGCCCTTGCGGATGGTGCCATCATGAGCGCCAAGAAGGACGCGCTCGTCAACATGGGCGGTTTCCTCGCCCTCCGCGATGCCACCCTGGCGGAGGCCTGCATCAACCTGCTGATCATCACCGAGGGCTTCACCACCTACGGCGGCCTCAGCGGGCGCGACATGGAGGCCATCACCATTGGCCTGCAGGAGGTGTTCGATCCGCACTACCTCGATTACCGCATCCGCAGCACCACCTTCCTGGGCCGAAAGCTGCACGAATTGGGTGTGCCCCTCATGCGCCCCATCGGTGGCCACGCGGTGTACATCGATGCCAAGGCCCTCTACCCGTACATCCCGCCGCACCAGTATCCCGGCCAGGCGCTCGTGTGCGAACTCTACCGGCTGGGCGGCATCCGCAGCGTGGAGATCGGCTCCGTCATGTTCGGCACCTACCTGCCTGATGGCTCACTGAAGCCTTCATCCATGGAACTGGTTCGCCTCGCCATTCCCCGGCGGGTGTACACCCAGAGCCACATGGAGTACGTGGCCGAGACCTTCGAGGAGGTCATGCGCACGCGGGAGCAAGTGCGTGGTTTCCGCATCGTGAAGGAGCCGAGGTTCCTCCGGCACTTCACGGCGCATTTTGAGAACGTGTAGCTGACATCCATGGGCAGGCGGCTTGCCAATGTGGTCCGTGTGTGCAGGCTTGGGACAACCGTTCAGGCTGCACGCAAAACTTTCTCCAGCGCCATCGCCCGGGGGAACAGGATGTTGTTCTCCAGGTGGATGTGGCGGTGCAGGTCCTGCTCGAACTCCTGCAGCATGGCCATGGCCGTGGCGTAGGTGGTGCAGCCGTCGGGCGGATTGGTGTAGCCATCGCTCAGTTCGGCGATGCGGCGGAAGCGATCACCCTCGGCCGTGTGCTCGTCCTCCATCATGGCGATGGGGTTGTCCACCGCACCGAATCCGGGTGTGGGCGGGGTGGTACCATGCTGCTTCGCCTTCTCCAACTGGTTGATGAAGGGAAAGAGGATGAGCTCCTCCTTCTTCATGTGGGCGGCCATGGCACCGGCGCATTCCTGGAACTCGCGCTGGATGGCGAACAACTCCGGATGGCGGTCACCATGCACCTTGCACAACTTGTCCAGGAACTGGAGCAGGGTGGTGGTGCGGCTCTCCACATAGCGGTGGTGCACGCGTTCGATGTGCTCGATGAGCCGTGCCAGCGGCCAGGTCCGGTGATCCTCGCTGGCGCCGATGTTCCGGTCGACCGCATCCCGGATCTCGCGTTCAAGAGTGGCCTGATCGAGACCCTTGGAGCGGCATACCTCCGCCAGGCTGCGGCCACCCTTGCAGCAGAAGTCGATGCCATGGTGGTTGAATACGGCAGCGGTACGGAAGTCCTCGGCCACGATGGAGCCGATGGTGCGGTCGGGTGTGATGGTGGTGGTGTCCATGATGGTCGCTTTTCTGGATGGATGATGCGCAAAATAACGGACAAAAATATCCTGTAAAAATGACCTTTGACAGTCGCGATGACGCGCAGGGAGCGCCGGTCAGCCGCGCATGAGACTTTCCAGCTTCCCGCGGTCCACGATCCGCAACTCGCGCCCCACGGACTTGATGAGCTTCTTCTTCTGCAGCGCCGATAGCGCACGGATGGTGCTCTCGTAGGTGGTGCCCGCGTAGTCGGCCAGGTCCTGGCGGCTGGGCGTGAACGCGAGCAGGGTCCTGTCGTCCTTGTCGAAGCCGAAGCAACGCAGCGTGGCGAGCAGGGCCTTGACCACCCGTTGTTCAGCGCTCAGGTCCAGCATGGCCCTGGTCTGCTCCTCACTGCGCCGCAACTCTTCGGCGAAGAAGAGCATGAAGTGGAAGCTGAACGCGGCGTTGGCCTCCAGCACTTGCATGAACAATGGCATGGGCAGGGCGTCGACCGTGGTGGGCGTGAGGGCGGTGGCGCTGACCGAGTAGGTGAATCCCGCACCGATCCCGCGATGGCCCAGGACCTGGCCATCGCGCGCGAAACGGAGTATCCGCCTCGCGTCCGGACCGTAGGTGCAGAACACTTTCACCTTGCCCTTGCGCACGATGAAGAGCTGGTCGGCGGGGTCGCCTTCCCGGAAGACATCCTGTCCGGCATCGAAACGCTGGGTGAGGCGATGTCGCTTGATCCGGTCCTGCCAGCTCTTGCCGCAATGCAGCGCGATCATCTCCGCGAGCGTATCCGGCAACGGGATGGGCTCCATGCCGAGAAATTAACCGGGACCTCAGCCCTTGAGGCGGAACGTGCCCACAGCCACACCCAGGCCCATGGTCACATCATGCACCGTGGTGTTCTCCAGCAGCTGGCGCAATCGATCCCGCACGTCCTTGAACCGCTCGTGCAGGGGGCAGGGCTTCTTGTCGTCGCATTGGTGCAGTCCCAGCGCGCAGCCCGTGTACACATCATCGCCATCGATGCTCTTCACGATGGCGGCGAGCTTCAGCTTCTTCGCCCGGGCCTCGGTGAGCGTGAATCCGCCGCCAGGGCCCTTCATGGATCCGATGTGCCCATCGCGCACCAGATGCTGCAGCACTTTGGCGGTGAAGGCTTCCGGGGAGCCGGTCGCCTTCGCGATATCCTTCACCGTGACGCGCTCATCGGCGGCGGTGGCCTGCGCGATGTGGAGCGTGGCGCGGATGGCGTATTCGCAGGCTTTGGAGAACATGTGTCGATGGCGGCGCGCGAAGGTATCGGAAGCCTGACCTTCACTGGGCGACTTGTTCACGTTTCTCCGGCCGGCAGGCTCCGGCCAGCAGACAGGCGATCCCTGATGGCATCAGGGCGGAAGTGATGAACAGGTGCCAGTAGTGGCCGGGGATGAGGCCCTGGCCCGCCCAGAAGAAGGTGCCCTGGACGAAGAGCAACAGTTCGCTGAGCAGCACTCCGGCGATGAACAGGATGAGGCCGATGCGGACCATCGTCCGATGGATGCCGAGCCACTCCTGCGTCAGCGCATAGGCGAGGAGCAGGCTGCTCATGGTGGCCAGGGTGTTCAGATGGATGAAGCCCATCACATAGTGGCGCAGGGTGAAGCCCACCACGGCGATATCGGGCAGTGCCACGGCGGCCTGGACCATCACCTTCAACGCCATGGACACCAGCGCCACCCCGATGAGCACCTTGGTCCATGCCGGGAAGCGGTCGCGGGCGCGCGACTCCAGGCGCCGCAGAATGCGCAAGGTGCGCAAGGCGGCCCAGACCTGCAGCAGCACGCCTATGCTCACGGTGGCGAATACGGCCGGTAGGGGCTCGCTCCAGGCGATGGCCAGCGCATAGGTGAGGATGGCCGAGACCACCCAGAGGGCCAGCGTCAGGCGGTCGAGCCGCAGGTCGATGCCCTGGCGTTCAGCCCAGCGCACGCCCAGCGCCATGGCGGCGAACCACAGCCAGCCGTTGAATTGGAAGTGCAGGAAGAACTGTACGGCCCAGTAGTAGATCTCCTTGCCTTGATGGCCCAGGGCGATGATGGGGCCGATGCCGATCACACCGAGGGTGGACAGCATGAAGAACACCACCGCCCAGCGCACGAGCCTGCCACTGCCCGCTGCCGGCCAGGCGCGGCTGGCGCGCCAGAGGGAACCCGTGATGATGTACGCGAGGACCATGTGCACCGAGGAGGAGCCGATGCTCACTGGTCCGTAGCCCTGCGCCGGAAAGCTGAAGAGCATGACCACCACGGCGGCCTGCAGGCCGAGGAGCAGCGCCCCGGTGGTCCGCGTGAGACCGCGCTTCCCACCATCGTGCAGCAATGCCACCACCACACCGATGAAGAGCCAGCCCAGCATGGCCACGTGCGAATGGCCGTGCAGCCAGGGCCGGAATCGCACGAAGGGGATCTCCCACAGGAACATGCCGCGCAGCAGCACGCCGATCACGGCGGCGGCCAGCAGATCGGCCAGGGCCACCAGGAACCAGAGGCGGAAAGTGGAGGTCATGATGTTCGTCGCTTCACACCGCAAGGAGATGCCATGGATCATCGGCAAAGGTGACCATTGTCATGAAGCGGATATCTTTATCCACTGACTTTTGGCCCGGCCAAAGAACACCCCATCACCATGAAGACACGCAAGATCAAACACATCCTGGCCGCGACGTTCATCCTGACCATGGCCGCCTGTGGCGGTGGCGAAAGCGCCCCGGCCGGTCCGCCGGGCGCATCGGGCGCCGCAGCGGGCGGAGCGGGCAAGAGCACGGCGAAACTTTTCACCGCCGCGGACATCACCATGGGCGACATCGACCAGGGCATGGTGGACAAGGGCCGTGGGATATACGACATGAAGTGCCAGGCCTGCCACAGCCTCGGTGCCAACCGGGTGGTCGGCCCGGGCTTCAAAGGCATCCTGGAGCGCCGCAAACCCGAATGGATCATGAACATGATCCTCAACATCGATGCGATGTTGGAGACCGACGACGAAGCTCAGCGGCTGCTGGAGGAATGCCTCGTGCGCATGCCGAACCAGGGACTGAGCAAGTCCGATGGCCGTGATGTGCTCGAGTACATGCGCACCCTTTGACGAAGAGACACCACCCATACACCAAGCAACATGAACAAGTCCTTCAAGATCACCGGCATCGTCATCGGCTTCTCGGCCATGGCGTTCCTGATGATGAACAGCCCCGGCTGCCGGCCGGGTACCACGCGCACGGCCGTGACGGGCGATGCCGCCTCGCGGGTATACGTCGCGCCAGGAACACATGATGAGTTCTACAATTTCGTGAGCGGCGGCTTCAGTGGCCAGTTGGCCATCTACGGACTCCCCAGCGGGCGTCTGCTCCGCGAGGTCCCCGTGTTCAGCGTGGATCCCGAAAGCGGCTATGGCTTCAGCGAGGAGACGAAGCCCATGCTCACGACCAGCCACGGCTTCATCCCATGGGACGACAGCCACCATCCCGAACTGTCCATGACCAATGCGGTGCCCGATGGGCGCTGGTGCTTCATCAACGGCAACAACACGCCGCGCATCGCGCTGATCGACCTGGGCACCTTCCGCACCCACAGCATGATCGAGATCCCGCACAGCGCGGGCAACCACAGTTCGCCCTTCGCCACCCCGAACACCGAGTACGTGGTGGCCGGCACCCGCTTCAGCGTGCCGGTGGGCAGCGAGGCCGAACGCGATGTGCCCATCAACACCTACAAGGAGAACTTCAAGGGCTCGGTGTCCTTCATCAAGCCCGAACCCGAGACGGGCAAGATGAGCATCGCCTTCCAGATCCTCACCCCGCCGGTGAACTTCGATCTGGCACGTACCGGCAAGGGCGCCAGCGATGGCTGGTTCTTCTTCAGCTGCTACAACACCGAGAAGGCCTACAGCCTGCTGGAGGTGAACGCCAGCCAGCGCGACAAGGACTTCATCATGGCCGTGAACTGGAAGCTCGCCGAACAACTGGCGAAGGAGGGCAAGGGCAAGCGCGCTCCCGGCAAGCACTACAGCAACTGGCTGAACGAGCACACCCACACGGTGGAAAGCACCATCTATGAGGATGTGCTGCAACTCGACTACCGGGAACACCCCGGCCTGCTCTACTTCATGCCCTGCCCCAAGAGCCCGCACGGCTGCGACGTGAACCCCACCGGCGAGTACATCGTGGGCAGCGGCAAGCTGGCCGCCCTGCTGCCGGTGTTCTCCTTCAAGAAGATCCAGGAGGCCATCGCCAGCAAGGACTTCGAGGGCGACTTCGTCGGCATCCCCGTGCTGAAGTACGAGAGCGTGCTGCACGGCGAGGTGAAGAAGCCCGGTCTGGGCCCCCTGCATACCGAGTTCGACGCCAACGGCAACGCCTACACCAGTTTCTTCGTGAGCAGCGAGATCGTGAAGTGGAACGTGGAGAAGCTGGAGGTGCTGGACCGGGTACCCACCTACTACAGCATCGGCCACCTGATGGTGCCCGGCGGCAACAGCGCGAAACCCTGGGGCAAATACGTGGTGGCCTACAACAAGATCACCAAGGACCGCTACCTGCCCACCGGACCGGAACTGACGCAGAGCGCCCAGCTCTACAGCATCGACGGCGACAAGATGGAGCTGCTGCTGGACTTCCCCACCACGGGTGAGCCGCACTACGCACAGGCCGCCCCGGCGGACCTCATCAAGCCGCGCGAGGTGAAGTTCTTCCGCATCGAGGACAACCACCACCCCTGGGTGGCCAAGGGCGAAAAGGAGAGCGGCATCGAGCGCCGCGGCCGCAACGTGCACATCAAGATGACCACCATCCGGTCCCACTTCACGCCGGACAACGTGGAAGGAGTGCAGTTGGGCGACACGGTGTATTTCCACGTGACCAACCTGGAGCAGGATTGGGACGTGCCGCACGGCTTCGCGATCAAGGGGGCGGCCAACGCTGAACTGCTGATCATGCCCGGCGAGACCGCCACGCTGAAATGGGTGCCGACCAAGGTGGGCGTGGTGCCCTTCTACTGCACCGACTTCTGCAGCGCGCTGCACCAGGAGATGCAGGGCTACCTGCGCGTGAGCCCCCGTGGCAGCAGCGTACCTCTGAAGGCCTACACCGTGAGCGTGGACGCCGAGTTGTGATCTTTGAACATGCCTGACCGATGGACGGCCCCGGTGAACAGCCGGGGCCGTCGTCCTCGGAGCCGGCAAGCCTGACCTTGCACATCATGAGACCCATCTCCCGCGTAATGATCGCCCTCGCCGCACTGGCGCTGCTGGTGCTGTTGACTGTGCCCATCTGGCGCATCGACCTGGCCGCGCCGCAATACCCCGAGGGCCTCTACCTCCAGATCTACGCGGACCGCTTCGAGGGCGACGTGGACAAGATCAACGGCCTGAACCACTACATCGGCATGGCCCACATCAAGAACGAGATGTTCAAGGAGTTCATCTACCTGCCCAGGATCATCATGGTGCTCGCCGCGTTGGGCCTGGTGGCGGCAGCGTGGGGCAGGCGCATCCTGCTTTTCCTGGGCTTGGTCACCCTTTCGCTCTTCGGCCTTTGGGCCCTGTGGCGCATGTGGGACTGGGGCTACGAGTACGGCCACAACCTCGATCCGCGCGCTGCGATCAAGATCGAGGACCAGGCCTACCAGCCGCCACTCATCGGCCACAAGCAACTGCTGAACTTCGACGCCTGGAGCACCCCCGACACCGGTGGCTGGATCCTCTTCGGGGTGATGGCCTTGCTGGCGGGCGTGTATTTCATGGAGATACGCGACATGCGCCGCCGTTCAAGGGCCGTGCGCGAAACCTGAACGAACATGAGAACCTCCATCCTCTCGCTTCTGCTGTCCATGGCGCTGCTGTCGTGCGGGCAGTCCGAAGCACGCATCGATTTCGGCCAGGCCGAATGCGCGCATTGCCGTATGAACGTGGTGGACAAGCAGTTCGGCGCGGCGCTCATCACGCTGAAAGGCCGGCAGTACGTGTTCGACGATATCAGCTGCATGGTGAAGCATGTGCAGGCCGGCACCATCGCCGAAGGCCAGGTGGCCGCTTGGTACGTGTGCGACCACAGTGCGCCGGGCACCCTGATCGACGCCACCACCGCCTTCTACCTGCACGGCCCCTCTTTCCGAAGCCCCATGCGCGGCGATGTGGCGGCCTTCGCCAGCGAGGAGAAGCGCGGCCGGGCGCAAGTGAAGGACAAGGACGAAGCGATGGATTGGCGGCGCGTGCGCGAATTCCTGAAGGATTGAGATGCGCCCATCCCTGCTGGCCATCCTTCTCTTCTGTTCCGCCAACGCGTTGAACGCCCGCACATGGACCTACAGGCCGGCTGAAGGTGGCACCTTGAAAGCGCTGATCGGGCGCGTGGCCGAGGGTGATACCATCGTGGTGCACGGCCTGGTGGATGAAGGACTGGTGCACATCGACAAGCCGCTGGTGCTGCTGGCCGGGAAGGATGCCGTGATCGACGGCGGGGGCGAAGGACATGTGCTGGCCATAACGGCCGATGATGTGACCGTGCGGGGCTTCACGATCCGCGGCACCCGGTACAGCAGCATGGACGATCTGGCGGGCATCTTCGTGAATGAATGCCGCCGCACCGTCATCGCCGACAACATCCTGGACAAGTGCTTCTTCGCCATCTACCTCAGCGGCTCACGGGGTGCCGTGGTGGAGAACAACACCGTGCGCGGCGAGCCCGGCGATGAGGACCGCATGGCCAACGGCATCCACCTGTGGAAGTGCGGTGATGCCACCATACGCCACAACCGGGTGGAGCATCACCGCGACGGCATCTACTTCGAGTTCGTCACCGATTCGCGCATCCACCACAACACCACCGTGCGCAACACGCGCTACGGGCTGCACTTCATGTTCAGCCATCGCGACGCATACGAGGACAACCACTTCGAGGACAATGGCGCCGGGGTGGCGGTGATGTTCAGCCACACCATCGAGATGCGCCGCAACCGCTTCATCGCCAACCGCGGCGCCAGCGCCTACGGCTTGCTGCTGAAGGAGATCAACGATGGCGTGATACACGACAACCTCTTCACCGACAACACCACGGGCATCATGGTGGACGGCTGCAACCGGATCGACGTGCACAACAACGTCTTCCGCATGAACGGCTGGGCCCTGCGGCTCTTCGCCAACGCCTTCGATTGCCGCTTCACGGGCAACACCTTCTCGGGGAATACCTTCGATGTGAGCACCAACGGATCGCTGAAGGACAACGTGATGGAAGGGAACTATTGGGACCGCTACAGCGGCTACGACCTGGACCGCGATGGCCACGGTGATGTGCCCCACCGGCCGCTGGGCTTCTTCACGCTGCTGGTGGAGCGCATGCCGCACGCCCTGGTGTTCTCGCGCAGCCTCTTCGTGTCGCTCCTGGACCGCGCCGAACGCCTCATCCCCTCGCTTGGGCCGGAGGCCTTGAAGGATGAACGGCCGTTGATGAGGCCGCCCAATCCTACGCGGTCCGTGACATCCGGCCGGCAGGAGGACCACCATGGGGAACGGACCACCTTGCCCTTGGTCGCGATCCGTGCCGGGGAAACACGCCTCCATGCCCATGGCTGAGGCACGCATCACTTGTGCCGGTGTCGGCAAGCGCTATGGCCGGTTGTGGGCCTTGCGCGGTGTGGATTGTGCCTTCATGCCCGGGGAGGTGGTGATGCTGATAGGACCCAACGCGAGCGGAAAGACCACCTTGATCAAATGCCTGCTCGGTCTGGTGCATCCTGCCGAAGGCAACATCGCCATCGATGGCACGGTGATCGACTCGCACGGACCCATACCGGAGCCTTCCTACAGGGGGGCCATCGGTTACATGCCGCAGATCTCCCAGTTCCCCGCCGCGCTCACCGTGCGCCAATTGCTGATGATGATGGCCGACATCCGCCGCTTCGGTCCGGAAGGACCCGAGGACAGCCTGGTGGAGGAGCTGGGTCTTGATGCGCAGTTGGACAAGCGGCTCGCCACGCTGAGTGGTGGAACCAAGCAGAAGGTGAGCGCCGTGCTGGCCCTGCGTACGCGGCCCACGATCCTGATCATGGACGAACCCACGGCCGGACTCGATCCCGTATCGGCCCAGCGCGTGCTGAGGCGGGCCGAGGCGGTGCGCGATGCGGGCGGCACCGTGCTCATCACCTCGCACCTGATGGAGGAGGTCGAATCCTTCGCCGACCGGGTGGCCTACCTGGAGGATGGGCAGCTGCGTTTCCTGCTGCCCGTGAAGGAGATCCTGGAAAGCACGGGCGCCATGCGCTTGTCGCAGGCCTTGCCCAGGTTGTTGGAGACCAATGCATTGTCCAATGTCCAATGACAGTTGACGACTGTCCCCCAGGCCGGGTACTTCCCGCAACTGTCAACCGTCATTGGACATAGGACAATACTCCCATGCTGAAAGTCTTCAAATACACACTCATCGACCTGGCGCGCAACCGCTTCGTCATGGGCTATGCGCTGCTCATGCTCCTGGTGGGGCAGGGTCTTTTCCTGCTGGAGGACGATCCCATGAAAGCCCTGCTCAGCCTGGTGCAGGTGGTGATGGCCCTGGTGCCTTTGATCGCGTTGATCTTCACCGTGGTGTACATGTACGACATCCAGGAGTTCACCCAGTTGCTGGCCGTGCAACCCATCGCACGGGGCTCCATCCTGGGCGGGCAGTTGCTGGCGCTGGCCGTGGCCTTGTTGTGCGCACAGGCGTTCGGCCTGGGCCTGCCCCTGCTGGTGCACGCGCCGGTCATGGCCTCCTTCATACTCTCGGTGGCCGGCTCCGGCCTGGTGCTCGTCTTCGCCGTGCTGGGTGCGCTCATCGCGCTGCGCCAGCGGGAGAAGGCGCGCGGGGTGGGCATCGCACTGGTCGTGTGGCTGCTCTTCGTGCTGGTGTACGATGCGTTGCTCATGTGGGGCATGTTCGCTTTCAGCGACCATCCGATCGAACCCTTCATCGTGCCACTCGCCGGCCTGAACCCCATCGATCTGGCGCGCATCATGGTGATGCTGGAGATCGACCTGGCCGCCATGATGGGATACAGCGGCGCCATCTACAGGAACTTCTTCGGCAGCACCATGGGCATGTTCGTCGCCGGGCTGATCCTGCTGCTTTGGGTGGGCCTGCCCGCATGGGCCTCTTTCCGCGTGTTCCGCAAAAAAGACCTTTGATGATGTTGCGCAACAAGAAATACAAGCTGGTGCTGATGCTCCTGGTGGCCAGCGGTGTCTGCTTCGTGGGCTGCGGGGGTGGGGAAAAGGCCGGGCATGGCGATGTTCCGCAGGTGGCCGCACAGGAGGTGGGCGGCCTGGAACTGGACGACGGTTCAAAATGGCGTCTCGGTCCGCACATGATGGGCCCCGTTCGCCGCATGCAGGAACGCCTCTCCGCAACTTCGGCCCGGGAACTGACCGCCGAAGGGTCCGCGGCGCGGCTCGCCGACAGCCTGTTCGCAGACATGGACGAGCTGGTGCGGGCCTGCGACATGAAGGGCAAGGGGCACGATGTGTTGCACGATTGGCTCATGCCGCACATGTCGCTGCTCCAACGCTTGGAGCGGACGTCCGACCCGGACAGCGTGGCGCAGGTGCTGGCGGAACTGGATCGCTCGAACACCTTGTTCGACCGCTACTTCGAGTGATCGGCCGGCCGATCCTCCAACCTGATGGACCACAGGTCAAAGGGTGATCCCGGTCATGTAGCGGATGGAAATGTCCATTGATATTCGCCGCGTAGAGATCAACCCTCAAACCCTTTCAAATGAAAGCCTTCCCGAATACGTCCCTGATGGCGGTGTTCGCGATCCCCTTCCTGGTCGCCTGCGGCGGTGAGGGGGCTTCCGCACCGGCCGCGGCCACTTCCACGAACGCCCCCGCTCCCGGCCAAAGCGCCGTGGTGGACGAGACCAGCGTTCCCAATGTGGTGGGCATCGCGGTGAATTCCCCGGACCACAAGACCTTGGTGACGGCCGTTCTTCACGTGAAGTACCAGGATGTCCTTTCCAACGCGGGGCCCTTCACGGTCTACGCGCCCACCGATGCGGCCTTCGCGGTACTGCCGGCGGGCACCTTGGACAACCTGCTCAAGCCTGAGAACAAAGCCACGCTGGAAGACATTCTCGAGTACCATGTCGCCGTGGGCGTCTTCCGGCCGGACAACATGCGCACGGGGCGCAAGCTGAACATGGCCAACCTGAAGGACACGCAGTTCAAGGTGGAGGACGATGGCACCGTGTTTATCAATGACGCCAAGGTGCTTGGTGTGGCCGAGGCCAGCAACGGCATCGTGGTGGTGATCGACAAGGTGCTTTTGCCACCCGGCAGTTGAAGTGTTCCTGTGTCCCGCACGCTTCGCACCAAGGGCCTGGCCGTGCGGCATGGTGAAAGGCAGCAAGGGCGTCCGCAAGGGCGCCTTTGTTGTTCGACTTGCTGTGCGAAGAGGCCATGCCAAAGTGCCTCATCCTGATCCATCTGATCCCACGATCCCCGGTGGAAACTTCCTTGCCCATCCACAGCCTGTTGAAAGCCTCCGCAATGCGGCCATGGATGTGCGGTCGGCCCGGAAAGATCAACGTTGACGGTGATTTCCAGCCGTGCTGCTCCCGATCCCCGCACCGATCGGCGCTTGTGTCCGCGGTGGAAAACGATGTGGGATCGGGCCGCCATTTTTCGAATGATGAATGTCACCGATCGCCGTTGCTTCACGGTCCACTTTCGCCACCCACGAACTTTACATCCGCATCACCTCATGGCCACGATCACCGCCGCCAGCACCTCCGCCACCCCCGATATGAAGCGCAAACCCGAACCCGAAGCGAAGAAGACCTTCACCCAGGAGGAGGTGCTGCGCAACGCGCTCGCGTACTTCAAAGGCGATGACCTGGCGGCCACCACCTGGCTGAACAAGTACGCGTTGCGTGATGGGGACGGCCACCTGGTGGAAAGCGGTCCGGCCGACATGCACCGGCGCATGGCGAAGGAGTTCGCGCGCATCGAAGCGAAGTACACGGCGGTGCCGGCCGAGAAGCGCGCCCTGCTCTCCACTTATGGGCAACAGCGCGAACGCCTTGACGAGGAGCGCATCTTCAAACTCTTCGACGGCTTCCGCGATGTGGTGCCACAGGGCAGCGTGATGGCCTCCCTCGGCGATCGCTACCGCCTGGCCTCGCTGAGCAATTGCGTGGTGATCCCTTCACCACTGGACAGCTACGCGGGCATCTTCCACAACGACCAGCAGCTCGCGCAGCTCTTCAAGCGGCGCTGCGGCGTGGGCTTCGACCTCAGCACCCTGCGGCCCGAAGGCGCGCACGTGAGCAACGCCGCGCGCACCAGCACCGGTGCGGTGAGCTTCATGGAGCGCTTCAGCAACACCACCCGCGAAGTGGCGCAGAAGGGCAGGAGGGGCGCGCTGATGCTCACCATGGACATCGCCCATCCCGATGTCGAGAAGTTCATCACCATCAAGCAGGATCTCAGCAAGGTGACCGGCGCCAACGTCAGCGTGCGCGTCAGCGACGAGTTCCTGAAGGCTTTGGAGGCCGATGCCGACTTCACCCTGCGTTGGCCCATTGATGCGAGGAAGCCGAGCGTCACCAAAGTGGTGAAGGCCCGCGAGCTGTGGAACACGCTCATCACCTGCGCGCACGCCACCGCCGAGCCCGGCGTGATCTTCTGGGATCGCCAGCACAGCTACAGCACCAGCAGCGTGTACCCCGGCTTCCGCAACGAGAGCACCAACCCCTGCAGCGAGATCGCCATGCAGGGCGGCGACAGCTGCCGCCTCATCGCGATCAACATGTACAGCTTCGTCAACGAGGCCTTCACGCCGAAGGCCTGGTTCGATCACGAGCGCTTCGCGGCCGTCACGTACGAGGCGCAGCGCCTGATGGACGACCTTGTCGACCTGGAGCTCGAAGCCGTGGACCGCATCCTTGCCAAGGTGGCCGCCGACCCCGAGCCCGACGAGCTGAAGCGCACCGAGCGCGAGACTTGGGAACTGTTGCGAGACACCGGGAAGAAGGGCCGTCGCACCGGTCTCGGCTTCACCGGGCTGGCCGATGCGCTGGCCGGGCTCAACCTGAAGTACGACAGCGATGCCGCCGTGGAGGCCACCGAGGAGATCATGCGCACCAAGTGCCGCGCGGAGTTCGACAGCAGCATCGACATGGCCATCGAGCGCGGCGCCTTCGAAGGCTTCTCGCCCGCCGTGGAGCGCACCAGCGAATTCACCGACATGCTGGAGCGTGAACTGCCCGAGGTGCACGACCGCATGATGCGCCACGGCCGTCGCAACATCAGCCTCAGCACCGTGGCGCCCACCGGCACGCTCAGCCTGCTCACCCGCACCAGCAGCGGCATCGAACCGGTGTACATGCTGGGCTACACCCGTCGCCGCAAGATCACACACGCGGACAGCAAGGCCAAGGTGAGCTTCACGGACGATCTCGGCGATCAGTGGGAGGAGTTCACCGTGCACCATCCGCGCGTGCTGGACTGGATGAAGGCCACCGGCAAGGAAGACACGTCCGAGAGTCCCTACGCTGGCGCCACCGCCAACGACATCGACTGGCACAAGCGCATACGCATGCAGTCGGTGATCCAGAAGTACACCACGCACAGCATCAGCAGCACCATCAACCTGCACGCAACCGCCACGGTGGAGGAGGTGGGCGGCATCTACCTGGAGGCCTGGCACCACGGGTTGAAGGGCATCACGGTGTATCGCGACGGCAGCCGCAGCGGCGTGCTGGTGGCCAATACGGGTGAGAAAGGTGAGAAGGGGGAAAGTGAGGAGAAGGCGGGCCACGTGAAGCGGCCGGAAGTTCTGGAGGCCGACGTATTGCGCTTCAACAACGAGACAGAACCCTGGCTGGCCGTGGTGGGCCTGCTCGATGGCAACCCCTACGAGATCTTCACCGGCAAGGCCAACGGCGGCTTCGAGCTGCCCAAATGGGTCACGAAGGGTTGGGTGGTGAAGCGCCGCGACGAGCAGCGCGGCAAGAACCGCTATGATCTGGAGTACGCCGATGATGATGGCTATCGCGTCACCGTGCAGGGCCTCAGCCGCACCTTCAACCCCGAGTTCTGGAACTACGCCATCCTCATCAGCGGCATGCTGCGCCAAGGCATGCCTGTGCCGCAGGTGGTGGACGTGGTGGCCAATCTGCACCTCTACGACGCCACGCTCAATACGTGGAAGAACGGCGTGGTGCGCGCCCTCTCGCGCTATATCCCCGATGGCACCCAGGCCAAGGGCCGCAAGTGCCAGGAGTGTGGCGATAAGGACGGCCTGTACTACGAGGAAGGGTGCTTGAAGTGCAAGAGCTGCGGGGGGACGAAGTGTGGGTGAGGGAGCCTTCCAGCACCGCATTTTCCATCATGCCTGGTCACATCGCCTCAGTGACCGGCTTCCGTTCCGTTCCATTCAGGCATTGGAGGTCCTATCAATGCCTGACATGCGTCAGGTGATACTTCGGCCTGTGGAGTGACCTTCATCGTTGATACTTCTGACCCCGATGTGGTCATGAATGACCCATTTCCACTGCTGAACTCCCAGGAAGGTCCGCGCAAGGCAGGTGATGCGATCGGGCACGGCCATTTGTCTGGTCTGGATACAGACGCCCTCAACATCGCCCATGAAGCGGTGGACCGCCATGCTGAAGGCGAACTACGCGACCGCACCGCCGTGCGCTGCCTCCGCAAGGGCGGTAGCATTCAAGAGTTCACCTACGCGGAACTGAAGGCCCGCACCGACCGCTTCGCCGGGGTGCTCACGGCGTTGGGCGTAAGCAAGGGCGAGCGCGTCTTCAACCTCACCGGCCGCATCCCCGAGCTCTACGTCACCGCCCTTGGCACCTTGAAGGCCGGTGCCGTCTTCTGCCCGCTCTTCTCGGTCTTCGGCCCGGAACCCGTGTTCCAACGCCTGTCGCGCGGCGATGCACGCGTGCTCGTCACCACCAGCGAACTCTACACCCGCAAGGTGGCCCAGTTGCTCGAGCGCCTGCCCGGGCTGAAGCACGTGCTGCTCACCGATGCCGAGAGCGATATCGACGATCGCGTGCGTTCGCTGCCGAAACTGATGGCAGCGGCGCCGGAGCGCTTCGACATCGTGCACACCCGTCCTGATGACCCTGCGCTGCTGCACTTCACCAGCGGCACCACGGGCATGCCCAAGGGTGCCCTGCACGTGCACCGCGCCGTGGAGATGCACGCCATGACCGGCCGCGCCGTGCTCGACCTGCATCCCGGCGACGTGTACTGGTGCACCGCCGATCCGGGCTGGGTCACGGGCACCAGCTACGGCATCATCGCACCGCTGGTGCACGGCGCGCTCAACATCGTGGACGAGGAGGAGTTCGACGCGGTGCGCTGGTACCGCATCCTTGCCGAACAGCGCGTGAACGTGTGGTACACCGCGCCCACCGCCATCCGCAGACTGATGCGCCTGGACATCGATGTGCGCGGCACGCACGACCTCTCCGCCCTGCGCCTGATGCTCAGCGTGGGCGAGCCGCTCCATGCCGAGGCCGTGGTGTGGGCGCAGCGCACCTTCGGCGTGCCTGTGCTGGACAACTGGTGGCAGACCGAGACCGGCGGCATCATGATCAGCAACACGAAGGACATGCCCGTGAAGCCCGGCTCCATGGGCAAGCCCCTGCCCGGCATCACCGCCGAGGTGGCCGACGTGGAGGGCGACGCCGTACGGATACTCAACGGCCCGGATCGCAGCGGCCACCTGGTGCTGAAGCGCGGCTGGCCCTCGCAGTTCGTCACCTACCTGCACGAGGAGGAGCGCTACGCCAAGTGCTTCCGCGGCGACTGGTACCTCAGCGGCGACCTCGCGCGCATCGACGCCGACGGCTACTTCTGGTTCGTGGGCCGCGCGGACGACATCATCAAGACCAGCGGCCACATGGTGGGGCCCTTCGAGGTGGAGAGCCGCCTGATGGAGCATCCCGCCGTGGCGGAAGCGGCGGTGATCGGAAAGCCCGACCCGCTGATCGGCGAACTCGTGAAGGCCTTCGTGGTGCTGAGGAGCGGACAGCAGGCCAGCGAGGAGTTGCGGATGGAGGTCATCGGTTTCGCGCGCAAGGCGCTCGGCCCGGCCGTGGCGCCCAAGGAACTCGACTTCGTGGAAGACCTTCCGAAGACCCGCAGCGGCAAGGTGCTGCGCCGCCTGCTGAAGGCCCGCGAGCTGGGTTTGCCGGAAGGCGACCTGTCAACTCTGGAGAAAGCATGAGCGACGCCACGATCACTTTCGACAAGGCCACGGGCCGCAAGTACCTGCAGCAGATGATGCTGGTGCGGCGCTTCGAGGAGGCCTGCGCCGAGCAGTACACCAAGGGCCACATCCGCGGCTTCCTGCACCTGTGCATCGGGCAGGAGGCGGTGAACGTGGGTGTGCTGCACGCGCTGGGTCCGGACGACAACATCCTGAGCACCTACCGCGAGCACGGACATGCGCTGGTGCGCGGCATCTCGCCCGATGTGATCATGGCCGAGCTGTTCGGCAAGCAGGAGGGCTGCAGCCACGGACGCGGCGGTTCCATGCACCTCTTCGACAAGGCCACGCGCTTCTTCGGCGGCAACGCCATCGTGGCCGGGCACCTGCCCATGGCGGTGGGCCTTGCGCTGGCCGCCAAACGCCTGAAGGAGCCGCGCATCACCTGCTGCATCTTCGGTGAGGGTGCGGCCGCCGAGGGCGCCTTCCACGAAGCCATGAACCTGGCCGCGCTGTGGGAGCTGCCATTGCTCTTCCTCTGCGAGAACAACCGCTACGCCATGGGTACCGCGCTGCACTATTCGCATGCCGTGGAGGAGCTCGCCACCAAGGGTCCGGCCTATGGGATCGAGAGCAGGGGCATCGATGGCATGGACCTGCCCACGGTGATCGCCGCGGCGAACGAAGCCGTGCGATACATCCGCGACACCGGCAAACCCTACTTCCTGGTGTGCAACACCTACCGCTTCCGTGCGCACTCCATGTTCGATGCCGAGCTGTACCGCGACAAGGCCGAGGTGGAGCAGTGGAAGCAGCGCGACCCCATCCCGGCCTTCCAGCGACTGTTGCAGGAGCAGGGGCTGATCACCGAGGCGGAGGTGAAGGACGTGCAGCAGGAGGTGGAGACCATCGTGAAGAGCGCGGTGGCCTTCGCGGAAGCCGGCACCTGGGAGCCGGTGCAGGAACTGATACGCCACATGACCACGGAATGATGAAGCTCACCTACCGCGAATGCATCAAGCAGGCCATCCGCGAGGCGATGCTGGCCGATGAGCGCGTGTTCCTCGTAGGCGAGGACGTGGGCCGCTACGGCGGGGCCTTCGCCGTGAGCAAGGGCCTGCTGCAGGAATTCGGTCCGGAGCGGATCCTCGATGCGCCGCTCTCAGAGGCCGGCTTCACCGGCGCGGGCATCGGCGCCGCGCTGGGTGGCATGCGTCCCATCGTGGAGATCATGACCATCAACTTCAGCCTGCTGGCGCTGGACCAGATCGTGAACAACGCCGCCACGCTGCGCCACATGAGCGGCGGGCAGTTCAACGTGCCTGTGGTGGTCCGCATGAACAGCGGCATCGGCCGCCAGTTGGCCGCGCAGCATTCCCACAGCTGGGAGCCGCTCTTCGCCCACCTCCCCGGTCTGCGCATCCTCAGCACCGGCACGCACGAGGACGCCCGTGGCATGATCATCTCCGCCCTGAAGGAACCCGATCCCGTGATCATCTTCGAGTATACCGCCATGCTGAACCTGGAGGCCGAAGTAGCAGTTGATGCCGGTGCGGTGGACATCACCAAGGCCAGGGTGCGCCGCAGTGGCAAGGACCTTTCGGTGATCACCTATGGGCCCGGCGTATACAAGGCTTTGGAAGCGGCGGAGACCTTGTCGAAGGAGGGCATCGACGTGGAGGTGGTCGACCTGCGCGTGCTGCGTCCGCTGGACATGGATACCGTGCTCGCCTCGGTGCGGAGGACGCATCGTGCGCTGGTGGTGGAGGAAGCCTGGCGCTCGGTGGGCATCGCTGCGGAAGTGAGCGCACGCATCACCGAAGAAGCCTTCTACGACCTGGACGCACCCGTGCGCCGGCTGTGCGGCGTGGAGGTGCACATCCCGTACCCGAAACATCTGGAGGACGCGTCGATCCCGCAGGTGGCGGACATCGTGCGCGAAGTGAAAGCCCTGCTGGGCAAGTGAACCAACAACCCGATCACCATGAAAACCTTCCGCCCTCTCATCATGATCCCCATGCTCTCGCTGGGCATGGGCGCAGTTGCGCAGCAGGTGCAGCTCAGCCAATGGCCTATCGCCTTCGAGGCCGATGGCTACCAGGTGAAGGTCTACACCCCGCAGCCGGAAGCCATCGACGGCGACCGCTTCCAGGCGCGCGCGGCGGTATCACTGCTTCGCTCCGGCGAGAAGGTGCCGGTGTTCGGTGCGATCTGGGGTGAAGGCCAATTGGCGGTGGACCGCGCCACGCGCCTCGGTACCCTCACGCAGTTCGAGGTGGGCGATGTGCGCTTCCCCGAAGCCGCGGGTCGCGACAAGGAGGCCCTGAAGGCCATGTTCTCACGCGAGATCCCGCGCCATGCGCCGCCCATCGCCATCGACTGGCTGGTGGCCGCCTTGGACAGCGAGTTGGACATGGGCACCACCTACCTCAACGATGCGCCGGAGATCATCTACACCGAGCGGCCTTCGGTGCTGGTGTTCATCGATGGCGAACCGGAGTACCTCGTGCTGGAACGCCGCAGCGATCATCTGGGCGATCCGGTCTACGCGGGCATCTCCAAGGACATCGAACGCGTGCTGAACACGCCCTACCTGCTGCTGCGCTACCGCAAGGACCAGCACTACCTCTATGGAAGCGGTCATTGGTTCAGGTCCACATCCATCACCGGACCCTATGCGCAGGAGCGCAGCGTGCCCATCCCGTTGCAGGAACTGGCCCGCGAGGTGGACAAGACCGCCGAGATCGCCTCGGGTGGCGTGGTGCCGGAGATCGTGGTCCGCACCACACCGGCGGTGCTGCTCGATCTGAACGGCCCGCCATCCATGCAACCCATCCAGGGCGTGGAATTGCTCTACGCCACCAACACCGACAAGGACCTCTTCCTGGAGATCGCCACGCAGGAGTACTACCTCGTGGCCTCGGGCCGCTGGTACAGCACGCGTGATCCACGCAACGGGCCATGGCGCCATGTGCCCGCTGCTCAACTTCCCGGTGTCTTCGCACGCATTCCCGAGGGCTCGGCCAAGGATGGTGTGCTGGCCCACGTGCCCGGCACCAACGCTGCGCGCGAGGCGGTGCGCGATGCCTACATCCCACAGACCGCATCGGTGGATCGCCAGAGCGCCACCCTGGAAGTGAAGTACGATGGCGAGCCGGTCTTCGAGCGCATCGACGGCACCAACGTACACCTCGCCGTGAACGCCAACACCACGGTCCTGCGCATCGGTGGGCACTACCACGCCTGCCACAACGCGGTGTGGTTCGACAGTTCGTCGCCTTTCGGTCCATGGATGGTGAGCACCGAGGTGCCTTCCGCAGTGAACGACATACCGCCCGGCAGCCCGGCCTACCATGTACGCTACGTGTACATCTACGACTGGACACCGGACGTGGTCTTCGTGGGCTACACGCCGGGATACCTTGGTTGCTATGTGCAGGGTGGTGTGGTGATCCTGGGCACCGGCTTCTACTATCCCCGCTGGCCGCGCTTCTGGTACCCACGGCCCTTCACCTGGGGTTTCCCCATGTACTACGACCCCTGGATCGGCTGGACCTTCGGCTACGGTTGGGGTTGGTACTGGTACTACCCAAGCTGGATGTACTGGGGCTGGTACGGTCCGGCGGGGCCATGGTACGGATGGGGCGCATGGGGTTGGTGGGGGCCATGGTCCTACAGCCCGCCATGGCGTCCCGAGCCCCGGCCGGTGTACTATGGTCACCGGCCATCGCTGTCGTCCACGCGGCCGCCGGCCACGGCTGCGCAGGCCGATCTCTACAGCAATGTGAAGCGACCTGGGGTTCGGCCCACCACGGTGGATCGCCCTTCCATGCAGGTGGAAGGCAGGCCCACCAAGCCCGTGGTGCGTCCATCCAAGGAGCGCGACCACATCCCGGACCGCGATGGCAACATCTTCCGGCGCGACAACAGGGACCGCATCGAACGCTACGATGACGGTCGCTGGCAGCGCATCCCACGCGAGAAGCCACGCACCGATCCCACGCCGCCGCGCACGATACCGCGTTCCATCTTCGAGCAGCGCGATCGTGGCGACCAGCGCGTGCGGGACCTGGAGCACTACCGCCAGCGTCCCGCGGCCCCGGCACCCGCGCCAAGGCCTGCTCCCGCGCCCCAACGCCAAGCCCCCCAACGCAAGCGATGATCGAGTTCAAGATGCCCTCCCTGGGTGCCGACATGGAGGACGGCACGCTGCGCGAATGGCGCGTGAAGCCCGGCGATGCGGTGAAGCGCGGCGACATCATCGCCGATGTGGAGACGCAGAAGGGCATCATCGAGGTGGAATGCTTCGATGAGGGCGTGGTGCACGAACTGGTGGTGAAGGAGGGCGAGAAGGTGCCCGTGGATACCGTGCTGGCGTTGCTGCGTGGGGAAGGGGAGGAGGTGACCCCAACGCAGCCTGCGCCGAAGCGAACGCCCGGCAAGGAAGCGACACCCAAGCCACCTGTTGAGCAGGCACCTGCACCACAGGCACCAACGCCACAGGCACCGGTCGCCGCGCCGCAACGGGTGCGCGCATCCCCCTTGGCCAATCGCCTTGCGCAGGAGCAGGGCATCGACCTCGCCACGCTCAGCGGAACCGGGCCGGAGGGCGCGATCACCAAGGAGGATGTGGAGCATGCCATCGCCGCGCGCATGGCCCCGCCACCTGCAGCGAAGGAGAAGCCCGCCGGGAAGCACCACGCCTTCGTGGAAGCCATCTCGCGGACACCCGCCGCAAAGGAGGATGCCGCGTCGGGCGTGCGGAAGGCCGTGGCCGCCGCCATGGCGAAGAGCAACCGCGAGATCCCGCACTACTACCTGGAGACGCGCATCGACCTGCACGCGGCGATGGACTGGTTGCGGGCCACCAATGCGCAACGACCCGTGCAGGAACAGCTGCTGCCCGCCGTCCTGCTGATCAAGGCCACGGCGCTCGCGTTGCGCAAGGTGCCCGCCCTCAACGCCTGGTGGGTGGACGGGCCCGTGCCGAAGGAGCGCATCAACGTGGGCTTCGTGGTGTCGTTGCGCACGGGCGGCATCGTGGTGCCCGCGATCCACGATGCGGACACCAAGTCACTCCCCGAACTCATGGCCGTGCTCAATGACCTGATCCCCCGCGCCCGTGCCTTGAAGCTGCGCAGTTCCGAGCTTTCTGAGAGCACCGTCACCCTCACCAGCCTGGGCGACCGGGGCGTGAACACCGTGTATGGCGTGATCTATCCGCCGCAGGTGGCCATCGTGGGCTTCGGTGGCATCCGCGAGGAACCGTGGGCCGAGGCGGGCATGCTCGATGTGCGGCCGGTGGTCACCGCCACGCTCGCCGCCGATCACCGCGCCACCGACGGCGCCACCGGCAGCCGCTTCCTGCAGACCCTGGGCGAACTGCTGCAACACCCCGACCAGCTGTGAGCGACGACGAGATCCTCTCCGCCCTGCGCGCCATCCTCAAGCAGGTGGCGCCGGACACCGACCCCGCCACCCTCGCGCCCGAGGAGAACTTCCGCGAGGCCTTCGAGATCGACTCCTTCGATCACCTGCGCATCATGACGGCCGTGAGCGAACGCTTCGGGGTGCCTGTTCCAGAAGGCGAGCACGGGAAATTGGTGAGCTTGAAGGCGCTCAAGGAATTCGTCGAGCGGAGCAGGTAGAAGTAGGCGGGAGTCTTCAGACCGCTTGGCGTACCCCTCTTCCCTTGGTGGATGATCGCGCAGTCAAGGCCACCCGTTCGGCCTCGATCAGTTTTCGAAAGGCTGGCCGCACACTGTGCAGGTCCACGAGGTCCACGCACATCGGCAGGTCGCTTTCCGCGAAGGCATGGCGCAGGTCAGCCAGGGTCATCAGCGGCAATTCCCCATCGCCTTTTAGCGCGATGTCCAGGTCGCTGAAGCGCTTGGCCGTGCCGTTCACCCGCGAACCGAAAGCCCAGGCACGTACACCGGGGGCATGGTGCTCCAGGATCGCGCGCACCATGGCGAGGTGGTCGGGATGGAGGTCAAGCGTTGGGGGCGAGAAGTCCATCTATATCAGGGGCCATGGCATTGCGAAGTTACCGAGCGGGTGGTCAGTGGTTGGATCGAACGACCGACTTGCGCGCCCGATCCATGTTCTCAATAACGCCACCTCACCCTCAAGTGCTCCGCGTTGCCCTGCGCACGATCGTCAGCCCAAGCGCACCAGCGAAGCAGGCGAACACGAACACGAAGGTGAGCAGCATGCCCAGTGCCAGGCCGGGCTGCTGCGACCCTTGCGGATGGATCACTTGCAGGATGCACCGCACGGCCCAGAGCACGGTGGAGACCGAAAGGAGCACGGCCAGGGAGTACCGGTCCTGCCGTTCGCGGAAGGTGAGCAGGAGATTGGCCAGGCCGAGCAGGACCATCAAGAGCGAGAAGAAGACATTGATGGCCCGCACCGCGATCACCAGCTCCGTGGCGTCCGCATCGATGTGCGCATACCAATCCCAAATGCCCGGCACGAAGAAATGCCACACCCCGAACGCGATCATGATCCCGCTGCCGATGGAGACGAGCCACTTCACCGGCCTTGTTCCGGCTTCCTCATGTGCATGCATTGCACGGAAAGGTCAATGATCACTCGTTCGCAGCAGGTGACGACGATCATTCCATGGCATCGAGGTCGGCGCCAACTTGGTCGTTCAGCATCATGAACAAGTCCTTCCTGCTCAGCGGCCTGCTTGCCACCGTGGTCAATCTGGTGCTCCATGCGGTGGCTTTCACGGTGGTGCTGAACGACGTTTACCGCACCCATCCAGCGGTCTCCGCGGAGTTCCAAGCGCAGCTCTCACGACCGATGGAGGAGATGATCGTGTGGGCCATGATCGCCACCTCCATCGCGATGGGCTTCCTCATCGCCTTGGTCATGAAATGGTCGGGCGCCAGGACTTTTCCGCAGGGAGTGAAACAGGGCGGGCTTTTCGCTTTCCTGTTCTGGAGCGCCGTGAACTTCGGCCTCTATTCCTCCTCGAACCACTTCTCCACGGTGGCGGTCTTTGCGGACCTGATCAGCAGTTCATTGATCATGACCATCGCGGCGGCTTGCGCGGCATGGGTGCTGGGCCGAACGAATGGATAAGTGTTGCTGATACTGTGTTCAGGAGATCTGCTGAGCGACCTCAATAACTCCACCTGATCCTCAAGTACACCGCATTCCCCTGCGTGCGCCACGCTTCCCCATCATCGTTCAGGAACGATTGTGCCGTGAGGTCCAGGTCGAAGCCGGTGGCCACGTTCCAGGTGAAGGCCGGGAAGAACACGACGGTGTTGTTGTAGGGGCTGTAGAGGAAGGAAACGTTCAGCCCGGTGATGGGTGAGAAGGCCTTGTTGAAGCCGGCGTAGAAGGTGTGCTCGAAGGGGAGGAGCCGTTTGGCGGTGAGCGGCAGACTGAGCAGCGGGCTTTGGATGTCGCCCGCACCGGCACCGGTCATGGGTGCGGCATCGCCGAGCGAGTTGTAGAGGTAGCTGGCCGACACGTACCAGTTGTTGCCGAAGGTGCGGTCGGCCATGAGCGAGGCGGTGAACACGCCGGTGCTGTCGAGCGGCTTGTCCTTCGGCAGGAACCACGAGGCCTCGCCCTTGAAGCCCGCATCGCGGATGTGGCCCGCCCAGCCGCCGCCCAGCACGAGGTCGGTCCTGTACAAGCCGGCGAGCACCTGGTAGTCGAAACGCCGTCGGTTGAAGCGATAGAGCCCTGCGGCGATGTGGTCGTCCGGGCCGTTGCCCAGCGCGTAGGCCAGTTCCACGGTGTGGTCCATGGCGGGGTGGAGCAGTACGCGCACGGCGTCGCTGCCGGGGCGTTCCTCGTAGTCGAAGTCCAGGAAGTTGAAGGCGTTGAAGAGGTCGTTGGGGTTCCACACGTTGTTGATGCCCCAGTTGATGCGCTGGCGGCCGATGTGCGCCTCCCACTTGTCGCGGGCGTAACGCACCATGGCCCGGTCGAAGGTGGTGAGCAGCACCGCGCCGGGCTCGTCCACCCACAGGATGCTCATGCGCACGTTGCCGGTGTCGGTATCCACGATGGTGCCGAACTCCGGCTGCAGCTTCACGGCCTCGCCATAGAAGAAGCGGTTGCGCATGCCGACACGCAATGTGGTGTGCGGGGCGATGTCGCTGCTGAGGTTGAGGCGGTGGTGGATCAGCTCGTTGGTGGTGAGCTGGTCGATGGCGTTCACCCAACTCGTGCCGTGCAGGTACTTCAGGTAACCGCCGGCGGTGAGGGTGGGCTTGAAGGAGGTGGTGTCCTGGGCGTTTGCGGGGGAAGAGAACAGCAGGAATGCAATTAGCCGCAGAGACGCAGAGACGCTGAGCGAACGAAGCCCAATGTGGAATGCGATAAGCCGCAGAGGCGCAAAGACGCGGAGCGACCGGAGCGCGATGTGGAATGCAGTCAACCGCAGAGAACGCGGAGCTCGCAGAGGAAAACCTTTGCATTCTCCGCGCCTCTGCGTTCTGCGTCCTTTGCGTCCCTGCTTCTCTGCGGTGCGCATCGCCTTCACTGCATCTTATCATCCACCACCTTCCCATCCTCCAAGGTGATCACCCGCCGCGCCCGTTCGATCACACGCTGGTCATGGGTGCTGAACAGGAAGGTGATGTGCTCCTCGGCGTTGAGCTTCGCCATGGTGTCCAGCAACTTGAAGGCGGCCACCGAATCGAGGTTGGCGGTGGGCTCGTCGGCCAGCACGAACTGCGGCTTGGGGGCGAGGGCCCGCGCCACGGCCACGCGCTGCTGCTGACCGCCGCTCAACTCGTTCGGACGCTTGTCCGCCTTGTCCGTCAGCCCTGTCTCGCGCAGCAGCTCGTCCACACGCGCATCGATCTCCTTCCGCGGCCGCCCCTGCAGCAGCATGGTGAACTCGATGTTCTCCCGCGCGGTGAACACCGGGATCAGGTTGTAGCTCTGGAACACGAAGCCGATGTGGCGCAGGCGGAAGTCGATCAGCTGGTTGTCGGTGAGCTTGCCGATGTCCACGCCGTTCACCGACACGTGGCCACTGGTGGGACGGTCCAGCCCGCCGATCATGTTCAGCACGGTGGTCTTGCCGCTGCCGCTGGGTCCGCGCAGTGCCACGAACTCGCCCCGTTCGATGTGCAGGTGCACGCCGTTCACCGCATGCACGGGGATCTTGTCCGCGTCATAGGTCTTCACCAGCTCGTGTGCGTCGATCACCACGTTGCTGTTCTGCTTCGAGGCCAAATGGCTTGCGGGGTCGTGCTTCATTTCCGGATGGCTTCAGCGGCGTTCAGTTTCAGGGCCTTCACGGCGGGGTAGATCGCCGAGAGCAGCGAGATGGCCACCACCATGGCGAGCACCACCAACGCATGGTAGGGCTTGAGGGCGAGGATCACGTGGGGGTCGTAGCCGAACTGCGTGGCGGTCTCTCCCCAGGCGCTCAGGTTGATGCCCTTCGCGGCGCCCCAGCCGATGGCCGCTGCCGAGAACGCGCCGCCCACCGGCACGCCGGCCAGCACCACCAGCAGCGTCTCCAGCACCACCATGCCGAAGATGCGCGCGCGGCCCATGCCCACGGCCATCAGCATCCCGATCTCACGCGTGCGTTCGAGCACCGCCATCAGCATGGTGTTCACCAGCCCGAAGGCGAGCGCGATGAAGATGATGCCCAGCATGATGAACATCATCTGGTCGAAGGTGCCGATCAGGATCTCCATCTCGGGGCTCAACTCGGTCCAGCCGCGCACCAGCAGCTGGGGATAGGCCGTTCGCAGCCGCGCCACCGAGGCATCGACCGCATCGCTGTGGTCGAGCAGGATCGCGATCTCGTGCACCTCATCGCCCAGATCCAGCATCTCAGCGGCATCTTCTCGGGTGATGTACGCGTTGGCATCATCGCGTGGACCGTTGAGGGTGCCGTAGATGCCGATCACGCGGAAGGCGCCGCTGGCGATCTCGCCGCTGGGACCCTGCGCCATCAGCACCACCTTGCCGCGCAGTTGCACCTTCAGCTGGCGGGCCACCTTGGCGCTGATGAGGATGCCGTGCCGCCGCTCGGGACCGAACCATTCGCCCTCCTTCACGAAGGCCGACAGGCCGGTGGTGCGGTCCTCCAGCTCCGGGTCCACGCCGTTGATGCGCAGCCCCGCGCTGCCGGTGGGCGATTGGATCATGCCGGGCACCGCCACGCGCGGCGCCACGCCCACTACGCGCGGCAGCTGCGCCAGCTCGTGCACCAGGCAATCGGCACCGGCGATGCGGAAGTTGATGTCCTGGTCGGCGACGTAGTCCGGATGGTGCAGCTGGATGTGCGAGGTCTCGTGCCGCACCACGCTGTCGATGCGCTGCTCGATCATCCCTTGGTAGAAGGCCATGAGGAAGAGCGAGGCGAAGAGGCCGATGGCCACTGCACCGATGATGATGCCGCTGCGTCCGGGGTGGCGCCACACATTGCGCCAGGCGAGCCGCAATAACATCAACGTTTCATGGCGGTGAGGGGCAGCAGCTTCAGCACGTGCCGCAACGGGTAGATGGCGAGCACCAGCGCGATCGCCAGCACCACCAGCGTCTGGTCGATGAAGATGCGCGGATCGAGCACGGCGGGCATGATCGGTGCGAAGCCGTAGTCGGCGTACACCTCGGCCATGGCGCCGCTCAGGCGGATGGGCCGCTCCTGCATCAGCCACACCACCGGCCAGGCCAGCAGCACGCCCATGAGCGCGCCGAAGAGCGAGAGCAGCACCGATTCGATGACGATCACCAACGCGAGCAGTCGACGTCCCATGCCCACCGCCAGCAGCATCCCGAACTCGTAGGTGCGCTCGTGCAGCATCATCAGGATGGTGCCGAAGATGCCGAAGGCCACCACGAGGTAGAGCACGCCGATGATGATGCCCGTGCTGGCCTGGTCGCTGCGGATGTGGTTGTCCACCTCGGGCATCATCTGCTTCCAGTTCATCACGCTGCGCCCTTCGCCGATCGTGGACACCACGCTTGCCTGCACCGCGTCCATCAATTTGGGCTCGTCCAGCGCGAAGGCCCAGGTGGTCACCATGCCCGGCGTGGAGAGCAACTCTTGCGCGGTGGCCAGCGGCAGGTAGACGAGGCCGTCGTTCAGTTGGGGCGCGCCGAAGCGGGCGATGCCGCGCACCGGGTACTTGCCTGCCGCCATGCTGCCGTGGTAGCCCTGGCCCAGCAGCACGATGGTGTCGTTCACGTCCACGGCCAGGCGTCGCGCCAGCCCTTCGGCCATCACCACGCCGTGAACGCCGTTGCGCACCGCAGCCCCGCGCACGATGCGCTCGTCGAGCTTCATCAGGTGCTGCTCCAGCGCACCGTCCACGCCCATCACCATCGCGCCGCGCGTAAGGCTGTCCGCGCTCACCAACATGAAGGTCTCCATGCGCGGCACCACGGCCGTCACACCGGGGATGGCCTCCAGCGTTCCGCGCAGCGCATCGTCGTCGTCCATCAGCAGCTCGAGCGAGGGCTCGTCCCAATAGCCGGTGGCGTGCACTTGGATGTGGCCGCTGTAGCCGCCCACCACGCTGTCGATCAGGTTACCGAAGGTGCCCTTCACCAGCGCCTGCGTCACCACGGCCAGCAGCACGGCGAAGGTCACCGACGAGGTGGTGATCAGCGTGCGCCGCTTGTTGCGCCAGAGGTTCCGCCAGATGAGCTTGGCGATCATGGGTGGTCGTTCGGTCGTTGCGGATCACATCTTGCCAAGGTCCTTCTTGTAGCGCTTCACCATCTTCCCGAATTGCTTGTCCTTCTTCCTGCGCTCGGCAAGGGTCGATCGGAAGAACGCGGCCTCGTTCTTCATCTTCTGGTAGTTCGCATAGGAGGCCTCGTCCACTTCGCCGCGCTGCAACGCCGCCAGCACCGCGCAACCGACCTCCTGAGTGTGTGTGCAATCCGAGAATCTGCAGTCCTGGGCGAGTGAAGCGATCTGCTCGAAGGTGAGCTCCAGTCCGCCTTCCACATCGGTGACGCCCACTTCCCGCATGCCGGGATTGTCGATGATGATGCCGCCCGTTCCCAGGACGAAGAGCTCGCGGTGGCTGGTGATGTGCCGGCCCTTGCCGGTGCTGGCGTTGATGGCGCCGGTGCGCAGGGTCTCCGTGCCGACCAGGTTGTTCAGCAGGCTCGACTTGCCCACGCCGGAAGAACCGAGCAGGCAATAGGTCTTCCCTTTTTCCATGATCCGGCGCACGGCATCGCAGCCATTCGTGGTCAAGTTGCTCAGCGCGATGATGGGCACGTGCGCGATGCGTGCCCGGACCTGTTCCTTCAGCTCGTCCACTTGCTCCGCTCCGAACAGGTCGGTCTTGGTGAGCACGATGATCGGCCGCACCCCGCTGGCGTGGCAGATGGTGAGGTAGCGCTCCAGCCGGTTGATGTTGAAGTCGCGGTCCATGGCCTGCACCAGGAAGGCATGGTCGATGTTGGTGGCGATGATCTGGGTGCCGCCGTATTCACCGATCGCTTTCCGGGTGATCGCCGATGAACGCGGGAACACCCGATGGATCGTGGCATGCCCCGGCTCGTGCAACCGCAGCGCCACCCAGTCGCCCACGGCCGGGAAGTCCATCCGGTCACGGGCCTCCGCGCGCAGCTTGCCGATGATCTCCGCTTCCAGATCGCCTTCGGTGGTCCGCACCACGTAACGTTCCCGGTGCTCCGCCACCACGCGGCCGACGGTGTAGCCCTCAAGACCTTGTTCGGTCCTGAAGCGCTCCAGCGCATCGGTGTATCCAAGGTCGTCGAGCGTCATGGTTCACCGCACCCGTGTGATGTTCTGCGTCGTGAAGAAACCCTCCGGGATCGGCTGGTCGAACACCAGCGACTTGTACACGATCACCGTCTTGTGCCCGGGCTTGTCGGCGGGGATCATCTCCGTGCGCGTGGGCAGCAGGCGGCCGCCCATCAGCTTCACCTCGCTGCTCACCAGCGTGTTCACCAGCTCGCCGTACTCGTCGTAGTACTCCGCGCGCAGCATGAGGAAGTCCTTCTTGTCGATCCACAGCAGCACCCTGCCCCACACCACGGCGGCGCGCGGCTTGGGCGTCATCACCACGGTGTGGCAGGCGCGCCCGTCGATCACCGTATCGCCGGCCAGCACATGCGTGTAGTCCTCCACGATGCTGCTTTCGCGCACCAGGTCGTCGTTGGTGAAATCGGTCCCCATCCAGCTCTGGCTCATCATGCTGGGCGGCATCTTGATGGTGCGCTCCACGCTCGGGATCCAATTCCACACCTCGCGCACCCGCTTCAGATACACGATGCCCTTCTCCTTTGCCGGCGCGGTGATCAGCACCATCGCGAAGTCGTTGCCCTGGCTCCAGGTCTTCATGCCCATCTCGCGCTGCCAGGTGGGCCGCACCACCGTCATCGTCATCTCGCCCTGGCTCGTCTTGCCGCGCGCGTGGGCATCGGCGCGGCGCACGATCTCCGTGGCGTCCTGCGCGGCGAGGGGCGCGGCGAACGCGGCGAGCAATGCGGTGGTGAAGAGGTGTTTCAAGTGCGCCATGAAAGCCGAAGGTCTGGAAGGGAACGGGAACTTATCTTGATGGGGATCAGGGTGGGGGAGCGTGGGAGCATCCGATCGTCCTTAGGGCGCCGAAACAGGAAGAGAGCGCCTGGTCGGCATTGGCCCGCAGGGAGCGGCCAAAGGCTTTGAGGCCATCAGGCCACAGGCCGCCAAGGGCGGAGAGGTCAACAGTCCACAAGCATTTCCGCGTGCGGCGACCGCTTGCTGCACGCCAGGCAAACAGGGCCATCAGGCCACCAAAGGCGGATTGGCTTTTGGGCCACAGGCTTTGAGGCCCACCGGCCACCGCTGAGATCGGGATCGAGGTACGCGCCCACATTCTCTGATCATCTGATTGCCCGATCCCCCGATCTGCCACACGCCCTTTCGCCTGCGGCGACCAATTGCTGCGCACCTTTTTGCCCCATGCCCCGCACAACGTCCTGTTTTGACGGGATGGGGTTCCTATTTTCACCGCCCATGTCGACGCGTTTCTTCACCAACACCGGGGACAACACCCTCCTGAACAAGTTCAAGGGCATCTTCAGCCACGTTCGCGTGGCGGAGTTCGATGCCTTGGTGGGCTTCTTCCGGAGCAGCGGCTACTTCAGGCTCAGGGAGCACCTGCGGGGGGTGGGGCAGATCCGCATCCTGGTGGGCATCGATGTGGACCACCTCATCAGCGAGGCGGCCAAGAAGGGGCTGGAGTTCAACTTCAATACCGAGGTCACGCAGGAGGAGTTGATACGCGAGCTGCGGGACGACATCGAGAAAAGCGCCTACACCCAGGAGGTGGAGGAGGGCATCCTGGAGTTCATCACCGATGTGGTCAACGGGCGCATCAAGATCAAGGCGCACCCGGACAAGAACATCCACGCCAAGATCTACATCTTCCGGCCGGAGCCCTTCAATGAGCACAGCGGTGGCTGCGTCATCACCGGCAGCAGCAACCTGAGCGTGCAGGGGCTCGAAACGAACTTCGAGTTCAACGTGGAGATCCGCGACTACGACGATGTCGCCTTTGCCACCAAGACCTTCGAGCAGCTGTGGCTGGAGGCGGTGGAGGTATTGTCCAGCAACATCGCCGAGCTGAAGGACAAGACCTACCTCAGCGATGGCTTCACGCCCTTCGAGGTGTACATCAAGTTCCTGATGGAGTACTTCGGTACGGCCATCGAGTACGACCCGGAGAGCATCACCGACCTGCCCAAGGGCTACAAGAAGCTGGTGTACCAGATCGATGCGGTGAACGATGGCTACGCCAAGCTGATGAAGCACAACGGCTTCTTCCTGGCCGACGTGGTGGGCCTGGGCAAGACCATCATCGCCAGCATCATCGCCAAGAAGTTCTACTTCAGCAACGGTTACCGTACGCGCATCCTGGTGGTGCATCCGCCCGCGCTGGAAACTTCCTGGAAGCGCACCATCAAGGATGATTTCGAGGTGCCCAACGTGGACTTCGTCACCAACGGCAGCTTGCACAGCATCAACCGCGCGGAGCAGTACGACCTGATCATCGTGGACGAAGCGCACAAGTTCCGCAGCGACGAGGCCCGCATGTTCCACGAGCTGCAGCGCATCTGCAAAACGCCCCGCAAGCGACCCGCGCCCGATGGCAGCGTGCAGAAGAAGGTGATCCTGATCAGTGCTACGCCGCTGAACAACCGGCCGGAGGACATCCGCAACCAGCTCTACCTCTTCCAGGACAGCAAGCGCAGCACCCTGGAGATCGGCAACCTGCAGAACTTCTTCACCCCGCTCATCGAGCACTACCGCAAGCTGAAGAAGGAGGCCGACCCCCGCACGCTCGCCCACGAGCTGAAGATCATGGGCGAGAAGATCCGCACCAAGGTGCTGGAGCCCGTGATCGTGCGCCGTACCCGCACGGACATCAAGAACACGCCCGAGTACCAGCAGGACATCCAGGAGCAGGGCCTCAGCTTCCCCGATGTGGTGCCCCCGCACCAGATCCTCTACCAGCTGGACGACGAGCTGGACGCCCTCTACGACCGCACCATCCTCTACGCCAGCGACAGCATCAACGGCCTGGGCTTCTTCCGCTACCAGGCCATCCGCTACATGAACCCCGAGGCCCGCGCCGCCCACGAGCGCGCCACCGGGGTGAAACAGCAGCAGGCCGTGCGCATCAGCGAGCAGCTCGCCTTCATCATCAAGACCCTGCTGGTGAAACGCATCGACAGCAGCTTCTTCGCCTTCAAGGCCACCCTGCGCCGCTACCAGCAGGCCAACAAGGCCATGCTGATGATGCTGGCCAGCGACCGCGTGTTCATCGCGCCCAAGTACGAGGTGAACGAATACGTGCTGAACGAGGACGATGCCGCCCTGGAGCGCCTGCTGGCCGAGGCCGAGGACAGCAAGGAGGTGCAGGTGTACCAGCGCGAGGACTTCATGGAGGAGTTCATCCAGGGCATGGCGCGCGACCAGGAGATCCTGGACGAACTGGTGGCCGCGTGGGACCTTGTGGCCGTGGACCCCAAGTACGACGAGTTCAAGCGCCGGCTGGATGCCGAGCTCTTCAAGCGCGAGGTGAACGACAACCACAAGCTGGTCATCTTCAGCGAAAGCAAGGAGACCACCGGCTACGTGGTGGAGCGCATGCGGCAGGACGGCATCACCCGCGTATTGGCGGTGGACAGCAGCAACCGCAGGGAGCTGGAGGCCACCATCCGCGCCAACTTCGATGCCAATGCGCCGGTGAAGGAGCAGGCCGATGACATCGACATCATCTTCACCACCGAGGTGCTGGCCGAGGGCGTGAACCTGCACCGCGCCAACGTGATCGTGAACTACGACACCCCTTGGAACGCCACGCGCCTCATGCAGCGCATCGGCCGGGTGAACCGCATCGGCACACGCAGCGATCTCATCCACATCTTCAACTTCTTCCCCACGGCACGTACCGAGAAGGAGATCGAATTGGAGAAGAAGGCCTTCATGAAACTGCAGGCCTTCCACAGCGCGCTGGGTGAGGACAGCCAGATCTACTCGCAGCGCGAGACCTACGGCACCTTCGGCCTCTTCGAGCGCGTGCCCGAGGAGGAGCGCGACGAACGCCTGCACTACCTGGAAGTGCTGCGCCGCTTCCGGGCCGAAAGCCCGGACGAGTACCTGCGCATCCGCGCCACCGTGCCGCTGCGCGCCCGCGTAGGCCGCAAGCTGCCCCTCACCAGCGGCACCACCATCGCCTTCATCAAGGACCGCAAGCGCGACGCCTTCTACTTCATCAACGAAGACCTCGGCATCGACGAGAAGACCTTCGTGGAGGCCGCCAAGATCTTCGAGGCGCACGCCACCGAGAAGGCCAGGCCCCTGCACGCGCAGCACCACGCGCAGATCGAGGCCGCCCTCAACAGCTTCCACACCGAGCAGCAGGTGGCCGCATTGGGCGAACGCGCCAGCACCAAACTGGGCCCCAACGAGCAGAAGGCCCTGCACTTCCTGAACCAGGCCGGATGGATGGAGTACGCCACCGGCGAGGACAAGGTCTATCTGGAGAACGCCAAGGTGAGCATCCGCCGGGGCCGCTTCCAGAAGCTGCCGCGCGAGTTGAACAAACTGCTCAAGAGCATCCACACCGGCAAGCCCGTGGCGGTGGCCCCGGGCGAGCTGCCCAGCGTGGTGGTGCCCGCCCGCGAGCAGACCTTCAAGAAGCTCATGACCATCCTGCGCGAGTTCCCCCTGCTGGAGGCGGCCGATGATGAGCACCTGCCCCTGAAGGGCGCCAAGGCCGACCGCCACAAGGTGGAGCGCACCGGTGGCCTCAAGCCCATGCCCCAAGTGATCATTTCCGAATCGTTCGTTTGACCGTCATGACCGAGAGAGAGATCCGCGCGCTGCTGGAAAAGCCCTACGACCGCGAGCACTGGAAGCAGCTGATCACCGCCCTCTTCCCCGGCCGCGACGTGTTCGCCCGGCCCGTGGAGCACGCGGCCACCACCCAGCAGGGCCGCAGACAGGTGCAGCGCATGCTCCAGTTCGGCGATGTGCAGCTGGCCGATGGCAACCAGGTGGCCCTCTTCGAGGTGGAGGTGATGCCCGGCGTGGACCTCACACGCAACCGCGTGGCCGTGCGCAAGGCCATTGAGCAGCCCGTGAAGCAAAGCGGCCTCAGCGGCGCACTCATTGCCTTTGTGGACAGCGCCCAGGGCCTGTGGCGCTTCAGCTTTTACAGCAACACGCTGAAGGACGATGGCACCTGGGACACCACCAACCCCAAGCGCTACACCTATCTGCTGGGCCGGGGCGAAAAATGCCTCACCGCTGCGCGCCAGTTCGAGGCGCTCACCGACAAGGCCGGAAGGTCCATCCTGAAGGACCTGCTCGATGCCTTCAGCGTGGAGAAGGTGAGCAAGGCCTTCTTCAAAGAATACAAGGAGCACTACCAGGCCTTCGTGGAGCACCTCACCGGCAAGCGCATGGTGAAGGAGAAGGGCAAGTGGGTGGAGAAGAAGACCGGCGCACCCAGCCCCAAGCTGGCCACCTACTTCAACGGCAGCGAGAAGGACGCCCGCGACTTCTGCAAGAAGCTCATGGGCCGGCTGGTCTTCCTCTACTTTTTGCAGAAGAAGCGCTGGCTCGGCGCCACGGCTACCAACTATAAGGACGGCGAACACGACTTCGTCTTCAAGCTCTTTGGCGAAAGCGGCGGCAACGATGGCTTCTACCCGAACGTACTGGTGGACCTCTTCTTCGATACGCTCAACAACGGTGACCGAAAGGAGGACGAATACCGTATGCCCGACGGCACGATCCGCAAGGTGCCATTCCTCAATGGCGGCTTGTTTGACATGGATGAACTGGACCGCAAGACGCGCTTGCTCACCTTCCCACCCGAGCTCTTCAGCAAACCCGCCCAGGCCGAGGACCCCGACAAGCGCGGCTTCCTGGATTTCCTGAACGCCTACAACTTCACGGTACACGAGGCCGGGCCGGAGGAACAGACCCTGGCCGTGGATCCCGAGATGCTCGGGCACATCTTCGAGAACCTGCTGGAGGACAACAAGGACAAGGGCGCCTTCTACACACCGAAGGAGATCGTACACTACATGTGCCAGGAGAGCCTGACACAGTACCTGAAGAACTACTTGGAGCGCCACGGCGCAGCCGTCACTCCGGAAGGCGGGCAGCGCGAAAGCGCTGCGGGACCCGCCTATCCGGAGTCTCACCAAAGCCCAAGCCTCGAAGACCAACTGCGCCGCTTCCTGAAGGACGGCACCGGCGCGGGCCTGAGCCGCTACAGCGGCCTGCTGCTGAAGGCGCTCTACGAAGTGAAGGTGTGCGACCCGGCCATTGGCAGCGGCGCCTTCCCCATGGGCATCCTGCACGAGGTGTTCCAGGCCGTGTACCACCTGCAGGAGTTCAGCCCCGATGAGTTCAGCAGCACCTGGGGCTTGGCGGAATGGGAGCCCGCCGAGGTGAAGCTGCGCATCATCCAGCACAGCATCTACGGTGTGGACATCGAACGCGGCGCGGTGGACATCGCGCGGCTGCGCTTCTGGCTCAGCATTATTGTGGATGAGCCGCGGCCCCGCACCCTGCCCAACTTGGACTACAAGATCGTGGTGGGCGACAGCCTGCTGGGCAAGTTCAATGGCAAGGTGCTTGAGATCGATTGGGAACTGAAGGGCACCACCGATCGCGTAAAGCAAATGCGTGCGTTAATCGATGCCCTGCACACAAAGACAGAGCTCTACTTCCGGGACCAGCCAAAGGCGAAGAAGGAGAAGTTGGCGACCGAGGTGCGCGCCTTGAAGATCGACCTGCTTAGCAAGCAATTGGAACTGAACAGGGACAGGTTCAAGGCACACATGAGCAGCGTGGGCCGCATCGGTGACCTCACCAAGACAGAAATGGTGAAAGCCACCGAGCAGAAGGAGGAACTGGCAGCATTTGAGGAAACGTTGGGTCAATTGAGACTCGCTAAGCAGAAGGACAAGCCGCTGGATTACTTCAACTGGCAACTGGACTTTCCCGAGATACTCAACCCAGTTGCAACGGCTATCCCTGGCTTTGACATACTCATCGGCAATCCGCCCTACATTAAGGAGTACACGAATCGAGAGGCCTTTGATGGCATCAAAACCAAGGGCTACTACTATCAGGGAAAGATGGACCTGTGGTACGCATTTGCCTGTAGCGCTATCGACAAGCTTCGACCCGAGGGTGTTGTTTGCTTTATCGCACAGAACAACTGGATTACCAGCGCAGGCGCATCGACCCTTCGAGCAAAGGTTTTAGCCGAAACGGAGATCCTGACCTTCACCGATTTTGGAGATCGCAAAGTCTTCAAGTCGGCGGGTGTTCAAACGATGGTCTTTGTACTATCCAAATCAATTCCGCGTGCATCATACCCGGTGAAGTACTCTCTGCTTACTGCACCAGACATAAGTGATTCAGAGCTCGTCCAATTTCTCGACTTCACGGACCGGGGCATTCCAGCACGCAAGGCAAGTGTTGTCGTTACGCCAGCCATCCTTAAAGGTAGGTACATCACGTTTGATGATGTCAGCGAGGCCGATGTCGTTGCAGCAATTCGGAATGCTTCGAACTTCAGACTACAGGATGCTGAAATAGCGCAGGGGATTGTTCCTAATCCGGACATTGTCAACTCAAGGAACATTAAGCGCATCTCGCCAGAACTGATTGAGCAATCGAAGATTCGCATTGGAGACGGCGTGTTCGTTGTGCAACGCGGAGCATTTGACCACCTGTCCCCGAAGGAACGCAGTTATGTGAAGCCGTGCATCGACCCGAGCGATACGGGCCGCTATCTCGATGTCGCAGGCTATCGCCAAGAACTACTCTACCTGACGAAAACCGGATACAAGGGTGACGCACCATCCCTTGTGAAGCATCTTTCCCCTTATCGCAGCATTATGGCTGCGCGCAGGGAAAATCTCAACGGGCGTTTGGAGTACTACCATCTTCATTGGCCACGGACAGAGGGTTTCTTTAGTGGACCGAGGATACTATCGATTCGAAAGTGCGAGCGGCCAAGCTTCACCTACACAGAGGCTGAGATGTATGTGATGATGGCATTCAACGTCATCAAGACAAAGCGCAACAGCCCCAAGTTCCTGACCGCGATACTTAACTCCAAATTGATGGAGTTCTGGTTTCGTACCCAAGGGAAGCTACAAGGCTCCAACTTTCAGATTGACAGCGAGCCTCTGTTGGATGCGCCATTGCTCCGAGTCTACAACCCGAAGCCAATTGAGGCTCTTGTCGATGGTATTCTAAACGGAAAGCGCAAGAAGCAAGACACCACCGCCCTGGAGCGCGAGATCGACGCGCTGGTGTGCAAGCTGTATGGTTTGAGCTGGGAGCAGGCCAAGGTGGTGGACCCGGAGCTGGCGCTGAGCAAGGAGGAGTACGATGCCATTGAGCTGCCCCAGGAGGAGGAGGCACCTGGCGGCATGGTGAGCGACCCCGGTGTAACGGGGTTGACGGATGAGGGCACCTTGTTCGGGCAGGTGTTGGATGAACCGCCACCACCGAAACGCGCGGCAAGTCGTGCCCCGGAAAGCGCACACAGCAACGGCCAAGCCCAGCCCCGGCTGGCAGGCTCAGCGGCCATCCTCAAGTTCCTGCGGGCCAACACGGGCTGGCACGGCAAGAGCGCCATACTGGAAGGCAGCGGCGTAAGTGCCGATGGATGGAACCCGACCATCAAACAACTGCTGGCCGAAGGGAAGGTGGAGCGGCAGGGGGAGAAGAAGGGGGCGAGGTATAGGGTGGCCGGGTGAGCCGGGCGCCGATCAGTAGAAACCGTCGCCGTCGTCATACCCGCTGTGCACCTTGGCGATCTTGTGGTTCTCCAACTGGTGCTTGATGAGCCAGGATGAGACGCCGAACTCCACGGCAAGGTCTTCCAATTCGCTGGGCACCACGAAGGGCTTGCGCACACGCTTGGCCAGCACGCGCCCTGGCGCCAGCAGTTCCGCGGCGAAGCTGCGGTTCACCCGCTGTTGGAAGCTGTCAGCCTTGGTCACCACCTGGGCGGTGCCCGGTGAGCCGTACAGGAAATCGTGCAGGCAGCGGGCCAGCTTGAAGCGGCCGCGCGGGCTGTCCGTTTCGGAGCCCAGCACGAAGCAGGCGTTGTCCTTGCCTGCGTAGCCCAGGTAGCCTTCCAGCTCGGTCAATTGGAACCGGTGCCCTTGCACGCCGCCTTGGGCCTGCAGTTTCACCGCTTCCATGAAGCGGTCCGTGGTGGCAAGCAGATCGCCGTTGAGGCCCAAGGCCTCGCGTACCTCACCGGCGCGGGCATAACCCACACGGTAGGGCACTGGTCCTGAGCCATGGCTCAAGGAACCCCTCAGGCGTGCCAGACGGCGCTGGGGCGCGGCGTTCGTTTGGGTGAGTTGGTCCAAGGCGTCCAATTCCTTGCGGGCCTTGCTGAACTCGTCGGTCCGCAGGATGGCCAGCAGGTCTTCGAGTAAGTGCTCGGGCAGCAGCTTGGCCGCCTCTTCGAGCCGCCGCACATCGGCCTTGCTGATGGCGAAGGGGTCCATGCCCGCCAAGGCTGCGGCTTTGCAGAAGGCGCGCTCGTCCTCATCCAGCGCCTGGATGGCGGCCCAATCCTGCTGGAGGGGTGTATTCTTCACCTCGAAGGAATGCAGCCGTTCGATGACGATGGAGATGAAGCGCGTGAGTTCGTCCTCGACTTGTTGCAGGTCCAGAATGGCTTTGCCGTAGGAGAGGAACTCCACCCGCTTGGAGGGCAGTTCCGCCCGCCGCCAACGCAGTTCGATCGCCTCGCCCAGGGAGCTGAAGCGCAATGGCGGCAGCGCAAAGGCTCCGGTGGCGCGGTTCAGGTCGTGGCGTACGGGATATTCGGGATCGGATAGGTTGTGGCCGTTCTCCACCTCGTGCAGGATGGACCACCAGTTCTCCACCATCCATTCCGCGACCGGATAGAGCGGCAGGTAGAGCCGCGTGGATACGGACCGCACTTCCTGGTCGTAGTACTTCGATACCGGCCAGTCGTTCACACGCACCGTAAGGCTGCCCCAGGTGGCTCGGTATTCGGCCCCCTCGGCCCCTGCTGGGTCTTCCCAACCGTGTTCGAATTTCAATCCGCTCATAGCCTGTTCATAAGCCCGGTGGGCATTCTTCCTGGTCCAATGGATAGCCTTTGTATGTGCCCTGGCCTTGTTCGATCAGGAAGCCCTCGTACACCCGGCCCTCGATGCGGCACCACACCTGTTTGGGGAATCCGCCCAGATGCATGGCGGAAACCTTTCCATCGTTGATGGCCTTCTTCAATTGCTTCTCCAACATTTTCCTGTCCTTCTCTGTGCGCCATTGTTCCGGGCAAATGCTGCGATTGGCCTTTGGGATGAGCTGCGGGTTGCCCAGCCAGGTATGCACGGACTTATGCACGGGGCTTCCTACGAATTTCGCTTTGCGCGACAGCGCGGCATAGTCCACACCAGCCAAGGGGCTGATACGCCGGGCCTTGTTCCTGCTGTGCGTGGGTTTGCGGATGCGCATGGCGGTCAAAAGTACACAAGTGGATGAAGGGCAATGTCTTGAGCACCAGCGGCTGGTAAATGGATGAGGCCTAGTTTAGCCTGCCATGGACTACACGGAGGACCACCTGCGAGCCTTGCGGGCGCATTATACTGGGCTTCAGGACAAGGCCAGCTACGATGCTTTCATCCGCAGCGCTCACGATCTGTTCCAGCGCATCGGCGCGGACCCCTACCATGTGCGCATGGCCCTGCACCGGGGCAAGAGCCTGATGGAGTTCGGCGTGAGGGCGGCCTTCCGGCATAGCGAGGGCGTGGGTGGCATTCGTGTGGGCCTGCTGTTGATGGAGGCCGATGTGCCTTTGGTACCGCAGGAACTCAATCCCAACGTGCACTACTTCCAGCCCAGGGGCGAAACGGCCATCGTGAAGTTCACCGTGCCCACTTGGGCGGACATTCCGCCTGAACTGTTGGCCTTGAACGAGAAGGCCATGCGATGGGAGTATGAGAAGATCAAGGGCACCAAGCTGGTGGAGATCCGTCGGGGTTCCGGCACGGACAACGAAGCGTTGCGGTATGCGGTGGTGAACGGTGTTGCGGTGTCGGAACTGGCGGGTCCACTGGGGCTCATCATGGTGAACCTTACGTGGAACAGCAATGATTGGACGCGACCAAGTCAGGACAAGAGCAACCATGACTACGTGAAGGCGGGCAACACGCCCATGGAGAGCTGGAACTTCGACCTGGAGAACGCCCGCAACCCGGCTGGACAGGTTCTTGGGTTCGTGCAGCATACGGCTCCACCAAAGCTGGAGGGCGAAAATAACCTGGTCATCTTCCACAGCCAAGGCAAGGTGGTGGGCTTCTATGGCAAGGGGCGGTTCTTGAAGGACAAGCCACAAGCCAGTGATGGCAATCTCTACAACGTGATCGGCGACCGCTCCCTATCCCTGGTCCTGCCGAACAAGTTGGACGACATCAAGGCCAAGGGCTACCTGGAGGACAAGCAGCGCATGGGCCAGAACGGCTTCATCTACCTGGAGCACCCCGACACGGCTCTACGGATCATTGATGAGGCCATTGGTCTCAATCCTGCGCAGGCAGGAACATTGAACAAGTTGCGGAACTGGGTCGTCAGCCAGGGATCGCCGCAGCCAACGAACAGCACCGCAATTGAGCAGAAGCGAATGAGCACTCCCCTGAACCGCATTTTCTATGGTCCACCCGGTACCGGCAAGACCTTCCACACCGTGGGCGCCGCTGTGGCCGTATGCGACCCCGCCTACTATGCCCAGCACAAGGACGACCACGACAAGCTGCGTGAGCGGTTCAACGCCTTGTTGATCCGGGACTGGGGGAAGGCGGATGGGCGGATCGGCTTCTGCACCTTCCACCAGAGCTTCAGTTATGAGGACTTTGTGGAGGGCATCAAGCCATTGAAACCGGAAGAGGGCGATACGTTCGTGAAGTATGATGTGCGACCAGGCATCTTGAAGCAGATGGTCCGCCTGGCCGACTACCACGCCAGCGGCGAGGCGGCTAAAGTGAGGACCATATTGAGTTTCACTCCGGATCAGTACGACAAGCCCGAATTCTACAAGATCTCCTTGGGCGATTCACAGAACCCCGAAGACCAGCTCATCTACGAGTATTGCATCAAGAACAACGTGATCGCTATCGGATTTCTGGACCAGCACGACCTGACCGGTAAAAGCGAACAGGAGATCAGAGCATTGGAAAGGCGGTCAGATCAGACCATTTACGGCCCCAAGGCGATGAGCTTTTTCGTACACCATTTGCGTAAGGATGATTACGTCGTGATCACCAACGGCCTCTACAGTGTGCGTGCGATAGGCAAGGTCACCGGCGATTACACCTACCACGCAGACTCACCCATCGGCTACCCTCACTTCCGGACGGTGGAGTGGCTGGTCGTCGACGAGGACATTCCGTACCAAGAGATCTACAACAAGCAGTTCTCTCAGCAGACCATCTATAAACTGAGGAAGGAGGACATCAAGCGCGACTTCTTCGTACGGGCATCCGCATCTGCACAGGCTACAACTGAGGTCAAGCACTTCGTGTTGATCATCGACGAGATCAACCGCGGCAATGTTGCGGGCATCTTCGGAGAGCTGATCACGCTCATCGAAGAGAACAAACGCAAAGGCCGTCCGGAAGCGCTAGAAGTGACCTTGCCATATTCCCAGGAACCATTCAGCATTCCGGACAACCTCTACATCATCGGCACCATGAACACCGCCGATCGCAGCGTGGAGGCGCTCGATGCTGCCTTGCGCCGTCGCTTCAGCTTCGTGGCCATGATGCCGAAAGCGGATATGCTCAAGCCATTGCAGGGTTCGGCCATCAACATCACCGCCATGTTGGACCGCATCAACGCGCGTTTGGTGCAACTGCTGGACGAGGACCACCAGATCGGCCACAGCCACTTCTGGGAACTGCACAAGGAGGCGGACCCACTACCCGCACTGCGCCGCGTGTTCAAGGACAAGGTGATCCCACAGCTGGAAGAGTACTTCCATCGCGACAGGGCCAAGCTCCAACTCGTCCTCGGCGAGTATTTCGTGCAAGGCACAGACCCCGCCGATGACCTGTTCCTGGGCGATGAAGCAGCAGTGTCGCATGAGCCGCGTATGGTCTATGCGGTAACCCCCATGAGCACGTGGGACGAAAAGGCCTTCCGTTCGCTCCATGAGAAGGTCTGAGCCCATCAAGGTCTTCGAGCATCAACGCCTCTCGTGGAAGGAGGCAGGTTTGACCGTTGCCCAAGTGGACCGCCTCATCGCTTGGAACGAGTCGAGCGGCAACCGTTTCTTCACCGTGGGGCACAAGAGCTTCACCTTCACCGAGCATGTGGGCGTGGTGCAGGTGGGACGCACGGTCATTGAAGTGCTGCCCAAAGCCGATCGCTCTGAAGACAATGGTCTTGCGGCCAAGGCCAAGTGGCAGAACGCACTGCTTACCATGCTCCGCGAGGTGTACGACCTACCTCTCTCCAGCACCACGGAGGCTGACCTGCACAAGCGCAGCAGCAGCATCCTTGACTTCTTTTTCGGACTATTCGTTAGCGAAGTGGAGGAACTGGTGCACCAAGGATTGGTGAAGCGCTACCGACGCACCCGCGGCAACCAGATGGCGCTGAAAGGCCGCATCGACTTCCCGCGCCACATCCAACAAAACCTGATACACCAGGAACGGTTCTATGTGGAGCATCAGGTGTACGACACCGACCACCTGTTGCACAGTCTGCTCAAACGCGCTCTGGTCCTTGTGTCCGACTTAGGCCGCGACACCGAGGTGACCGGCCGCGCCAAGGGTTTGGATTGGGCTTTTGAGACCGTCGCCGACAGGGCACTCACGCCCCAAGCCCTCGACCGCATCATACTGGACCGCAAGACCGCGCCTTATGCCCGTGCGGTACAGCTTGCCAAAATGATCGTACTGAACCACGCTCCGGACGTGAAAGGCGGGAACATGCCGCTCATCGGTCTGATGTTCGACATGAACCGGCTCTTCGAGGAGTTCGTGTTCCGCGTGCTGCGCAATGCTGCCAAAGCGCCGGAGTTCCGCGCGCTCGACCTTTCCATCCGCAACCAGCGCTCCATGCGCTTCTGGAACCGCAAGACCATCCGCCCGGACATGGTGCTGGAGTACACGAAGGCGAATGAACGCAAACGCGTCATCGTAGATACGAAGTGGAAGGTGCCGCCCAACGGCAAGCCCAACGATGCGGACCTGAAACAGATGTTCGTGTACAATGTGCAGTTCGATGCGGGGAGGAGCGTGTTGATGTATCCAGCCGTACCGGGAAACTCGAGCATCTCATCGGGATATCATCTGGCAGGGCCCTTGGCCGATTGGCCGCATGGATGCGGGATGGCCTATGCGGACCTGTTCAATGCGAATGGATCCCTCAAGCAAGGTTGCGGGTCCAAGGTGCTTGGCGAGTTGACCTGAGCATATAGAGAAGGCTTCGTGTAGTGGCGGAAGCTGCGTGAGCGGGCGCAGCGGCAGCTTGCTGCCGGACCGGGCCAGCAGCGCACGGAGCGAGGAGACTGCGAGGAACGAGCAGGCCCCGCAGCCCGATGCGATGCGGACCGGGACAAGGCAACTACAGCGGAGCACGCGACGGCGCTGCATTTGAGCGCCGACACGCCCAACCCAACACCCAACTCCCAACCCCCACGGCTCAAGCAGCCAAGGTCCTCTTGCGCTTCCACCCCTTCACCCCCTCGTACCACAGCACGCTCGCCAGCCCAACACCGCTGGCCAGCGCCAGCAGCCCGATGCCCGGAGACGCCAGGTGGAAGAAGTCGCGGAAGAGCGGCACGTAGAGCAGCGCGAGCAGCATGACCACGGTGCCCGCGAGGATGCCGCGCAGCAGGGCGTTGGGGTAGCGCAGGGTGTCGAGGAGGGAATGCTCGAAGGAGCGGTTGACGAGCGTGAGGGCGATGTTGGCCACCACGAGGGAGGTGAAGACGAGGGTGCGCGTGAGTTCTTCGCCGAGGTCGTCATGCACGGCATACTGGTAGCAGAAGAGGGTGCCGGCGGTGATCATGAGGCCCTGGGCGAGGCTGGTGCGCAGCTCGGTCCAGGAGAGGAAGGTGAGGTCCATGCGGCGGGGGCGACGGCGCATGCTGCCGGGCTCGGGCGGTTCGCTCTCGTAGGCGATGCTGCACGTGGGGCCCATGAGCAGCTCCAGGAAGATGACGTGCACCGGCGTGAAGATGTTGGGGTAGAGCCAGCCGAGCAGCAGGGGCAGCGCCACGGTGAGGATGATGGGGATGTGGATGCTGATGATGTACTGGATGGCCTTCTTGAGGTTGCCGTAGATGCGGCGGCCCTGCGCCACGGCATCCACCATGCGGCCCAGGTCATCGTCCAGCAGCACCAGCGCGGCGGCCTCCTTGGCCAGCTCGCTGCCGCGCTTGCCCATGGCGATGCCGATGTGCGCGGCTTTCAGCGCGGGACCGTCGTTGACGCCATCGCCCGTCATGGCCACCACTTCGCCCTGCGCTTTGAGGGCCTTCACCACGCGCAACTTGGCCTCGGGGAACATGCGGGTGAAGAGGTTGCTGGTGCGCACGGTGTTGGCCAGTGCGGCATCGTCCATGGCGTGCACGGCATCGCCGGTGACGGGTTCGCCGGCGATGGGGAAGTGGACCTGCCGGGCGATGGCCGTGGCGGTGACCGGGTTGTCGCCGGTGATGATGACGGTGCGGATGCCGGCCTCGGTGAAGCTGCGGAACACGCGCTCGATGTTCTTCTTCGGCGGATCGTGGAAGGCCACCAGCCCGAGGTAGGTGAAGGTGAAGTGCTGCTGCTCCTTGGGCCATTCGCTGCCCTGATGGGTGGTCTCGCCCACGGCCAGGATGCGGTAGCCCTGCGTGGCAAGGGCATGCACGTGTTGCAGCACTGCGTCGCGCTCGGCGGCGGGCAGGTCGCTGCACGCGAGGATGGATTCGGGCGCGCCCTTGGCGGCGATGATGCGTTCGCCCGCGTCGTTGGCGAAGACGTGCGTCATCATGGGCGGCTTGCCGCTGAGCGGGTACTCGTGCACCATGCGGAAGGCGGGACGACGATCCGTGGCGGTGCTGCGGGCGTAGGCGGCATGCAGCGCGGTCTCCATGGGGTCGAAGGGCACGGGCTCGCTGGCCCACATGGCGGTTTCGATCAGGTGCTGCACCTCGGGTGTGGACCACTGCTCCGGTGTGCGCGGCGTGGCATCGTTGCGCAGTTGCAGCGTCACCAGTTCCATGCGGTTCTCGGTGATGGTGCCGGTCTTGTCGGTGCAGATCACGGTGGCGGCGCCGAGGGTCTCCACGGTCTTGGCGTGCTTCACCAGCACCCCGGCGCGCATCATGCGCCAGGCGCCCAGCGCCATGAAGGTGGTGAAGGCCACGGGGATCTCCTCGGGCAGGATGCTCATGGCGAGGGTGAGGCCCTTCAGCAGGCTGTCCAGCCAGTCGTGCGAGTCCATGAAGTTGAGGCCCCACACGATGAGGAAGAAGAGCGCGCCCACGATGGCCATGTTGCGCACGAAGCGCTGGATCTGCCGTTCCAGCGGCGAGCGCCCTTCTTCGATGGCGGCCAGCGAGGTGCCGATGCGGCCGATCTCGGTGGCCTTGCCCACGGCGGCGACGCGCACCACGGCGAGCCCGCCCACGGCCTGCGTGCCGCGGTACACGCGTCCGGGCTTGTCATCGCTCACTTCCTTGGGCACGCTGAAGGCCTCGCCGGTGAGGATGGACTCGTTCACCGAGAAGTCGTTGGCATGCACCACCTGTCCGTCGGCCGGCACCAGCTCGCCTTCCTGCACCACCACGAGGTCGCCGAGCACGATGTCGTCGGAGGGGATGTCGATCACTTCATTGCCCCGGATCACGCGCGCCTGTGGGTGGGTGAACTGCTCGAGCGCCTCCAGCGCGCGGCGGCTGCGGTGGTCCTGGTAGAGGGAGATGGCGCTGATGAGCACGATGGCGCCGACCATGAAGAAGGCCTCGCTGAGCTCGCCGAGAATGAAATAGATGGTGGCCGCCGCGAGCAGCAGCAGGAACATAGGCTCGGTGACGGCCGTGCGCAGGGCTTTCCAGAAGCCGCTGCCCTGTTGCCCATCGAGCGTGTTGCTGCCGTGTGCGGCGCGCGCGGCTTCCACCTCCTGCTGGGTGAGGCCGGTGAAGGGGAAGGGGTTGGCGGGAGACGACATGAAAGCAGGGGAAGGTAGTCCGCAGTTCAATTGGGTGCGACATGATCGGCAGAGTGGGCGGGTCGGTCCGCACCAGCGGGGCAGGCCATCCCCTCCGGGAGCTTGCATGATACCTTTGCCTGATGCCCAGCCGCTCCGCCGTTCTTCTGGTTCTGCTTGCAGCAGGAATGCCTTGGAGGGCCGCGTCCGGGCAGGAAGTGGAGCATCCCTTCATCAAGACCTTCGAATTGACCGTCCTCGATGGCCGCATCCTGGTGACCTGGACCATGCAGGGCGGCAGCACCTGCGACGGCAGCGAGGTGCTCCGCTCCACCAATGGCGTGGACTTCACCCCCGTCCACCGGCTGGAAGGCATCTGCGGGGATGCCGCCCTGGATGTACCCTACCTGTGGATGGACGCGTCGCCGCCCGAGTTGAGCACGGTGTCCTACCGGATACGCCTGGGGCTGGAGGGCTACAGCTCGGTGAAGTCCGTGGCCTTTGCCCAGCTCACCACCAGTGACCAGCGCTTCTTTCCCTCGCCCATGCGCGACGAGGCCACGCTGCTGCTGAACGTGCCCGCCTCGGCGCGGGTGGACCTGCTGATCTTCGACATGGCCGGCAGGGTCGTTCTGGAGCAGGAGGGCCGCACGGGCCGCGAACACCGCATAGTGCTGCCCGGTGCCCGGCCAGGCCTTTACGGCTATGTGGCCCGGGCCGATGGACGCGGCTTCCAGGGGCGATTCATGAAGGAGTAAGGCCGTCCAGGATCCCCATCCACGGGGAACCTTAACAAGCTGTTGGGAAACGGCGCGGGCCGATCCCCGTACATTTGGTCATCCAACACACCCTCAAGACCATGCGCATCCTGTTGACCTTCATCGCCGCTGTGGCCTTCATGGCCTCCACGTCGGCACAAGACGTTTCCACCGAGAAGAAGGCCCGCAAGGCCGACAAGACCACGGCGGTGAGCACCACCGATGCTGCGCCCAAGGCCGGCTGCTGCGCTGGCAAGACCGCCGCCGCGTCGTGCTCCAGCAAGGCGGGCAAGGCCGAAGCGTCCACGGATGCTTCCACGGCCATGGATGCGGCCGCCACCACCGAAGCCGCCGCCGCGCCCAAAGCGGCCTGCTGCGCCGGTATGGCCGATGCCGACAAGAAAGCCTGCTGCGCCGGCAAGACCGCCGACAAGGCCGGATGCTCCGGCAAGGCCGAAGCCCACAACCACGGTGACACCAGGACCGAAGAGGCTCCGGCAGAACAGCCGAACCACTGATCCCGCATTGATCACATCGAAAGGCCCGGAGCGATCCGGGCCTTTTTCGTTGCCGACGTTCCGCGTGCTCCACGCGTTGGATCTGACGATCGTCACGTGACGGAGATCACTGCGCAAGGCCATGGGCGGGGCGGACCTTTGTGCCGTCACGATCACCACGGACCCGTCAATGACCACGACCATGAAGCTGAAGCAGATCTATACCGGATGCATCGCCCACGCCGCCTACTACCTGGAGAGCGATGGCGAGGTGGCCATCTTCGACCCCCTGCGCGAGGTGCAGCCCTACATCGACCAGGCCAACGCCGACGTGGCCAGGATCAAGTACGTCTTCGAGACCCACTTCCACGCCGATTTCGTGAGCGGCCACCTGGACCTGGCCGCCAAGACCGGCGCCACCATCGTGTATGGCCCCACGGCCAGGCCAGGCTTCGAGGCGCATGTGGCCTCGGACGGAGAGGTGTTCCACGTGGGCAAGGCCAGGGTGAAGGCCATCCACACGCCCGGCCACACCATGGAAAGCACCACCTGGCTGGTGATCGATGAGCATGGGAAGGAGCACGGCATCATCACCGGAGACACGCTCTTCATCGGCGATGTGGGCCGCCCCGATCTGGCCCAGCACGTGATCGCCGACCTCACCGAGGAGAAGCTCGCAGGCCACCTGTTCGACAGCCTGCGCAACAAGATCATGCCCCTGAGCGACGACCTGATCGTGTACCCCAACCACGGGGCCGGCAGCGCCTGCGGCAAGATGATGAGCAAGGAGACCACCGACACGCTGGGCAACCAGAAGAAGACCAACTACGCCCTGCGTGCCGACATGACCAAGGAGGAGTTCATCAAGGAGGTGCTCTCCGGCCTCGCCCCGCCACCGGGCTACTTCCCCAAGAACGTGCTGATGAACATCCAGGGCTACGAGAGCCTGGACAGCATCATGGAGCGCGCCAAGCGGGGCTACACGCCGGAGGAGTTCGAGGTGGTGGCCAACGAGGAACGCCCATTGGTGCTGGACACCCGTGCCAACGGGGTCTTCGCCAAGGGCTTCATCCCCAACAGCATCAACATCGGGCTGGACAGCAACTTCGCCATGTGGGTGGGGGAGATGATCCCCGACATCAAACAGACCATCCTGCTGGTGACCGAGCCCGGCAAGGAGGAGGAGAGCATCATCCGCCTGAGCCGCGTGGGTTACGACAACACCATCGGCTATCTGAAGGGCGGCTTCGAGGCCTGGAAGGCGGCCGGCAAGGAGGTGGACACGGTGCAGCGCATCGATGCCGCCGAGTTCGCCAAGCGGTACAAGCAGGATCCCGTGGTGATCGACGTGCGCAAGCAGAGCGAGTTCGACAGCGAGCATGTGGTGGGCGCCATCAACGTGCCGCTGAACCGGATCAACCAGCACCTGGCCCAGTTCCCCAAGGACAAGCCCTTCATCCTGCACTGCGCCGGCGGCTACCGCAGCATGATCGCCGCTTCCATCCTGAAACAGCGTGGCTGGGACAACTTCGTGGACGTGGCCGGTGGCTTCAACGCCATCAAGAACACGGATGTGAAACGCACGGAATACGTGTGCCCCACGACCCTGCTCTAAGCAACAAGGAACCTGCAGGACGAAGCGCCCGGTGCACGTTGGCCGGGCGCGCTTCAAGAACCGATCCCCGATGAGACCGATACACTTTCTGGTGCTGCCGGCGCTGCTCCTGGCGGCCTGCACCCGCCCTGGCGAGGCCACCCCGGCCCGTGCGCCAAGCACCCCCGATGAAGTGCTGCGGATGCTCCGCGCCGGCAATGAACGCTTCCACGACTTCCACGCCATCCACCCGGACCAGGGCCCGGAGCGCATCAAGGAACTGCTGGGTGGCCAGCATCCCTGGGCCGTGGTGATCAGCTGCTCCGATTCGCGCGTAGTGCCCGAGTTGGTGTTCGATCAAGGGCTGGGCGACCTCTTCACCGTGCGCACCGCGGGCAACGTGGTGGGCGAGTACGAGCTGGCCAGCGTGGAGTATGCGGTGGAACACCTGGGCGCACCGCTGGTGATCGTGATGGGCCACACGCATTGCGGGGCGATCAACGCTTACCTGAACGAAAGCGAACACCCCTGCAACGGACACATGAAGCAATTGGTGGCCTACCTGGAGGCGGAGTCGGAACAGCAGGAGGCATCCGTGGATGGCCTCACGATCGATGAGGCCACGCGCGCCAACATCGCGCATGGCGTCCAGGAGATCGAATGGCTGTTCCGCGAGATCGAGGAGGGCGGGAACCCCATGCATGCCAAGGTGGTGGGGGCCGTGTACCACATCGAGGACGGCCACGTGGAGTGGCTTTGACGGGCGGTCGTCACGCGCCACCCCGCGCGCCCGCCTTGGCGATGGCCTCCTGCACGGTGGCATGCACCTCCGTGGCATCCAGCGTTCCAGCCTTCACGATGGCCTGCAGCACCTCGGGCTGGACCTCCGTGAGCGACAGCTTCACCTTGCGCTGGTCCATCGTCGCCCGGATGTCGCCCAAACGGTGCAGCCCGGTGGCATCGATGAAGGGCACGTGGCGCATGCGCAGCACCAGCGTGTGGTGCTTGTCCCCGATCGTCCGCAGCGCGTCCACGAAGGTCTGGGCCGCACCGAAGAAGAGCGGACCGTTGATCTCGTAGACCATCACCCCGGCAGGGATGCGCCCCAGTTCCGCCTCCAGCAGCGCATCGCCATTGTTCGGGTCCATGGACAGCGGCTTCAGCACAAGCGCATCGCCCATGCGCTTCATGAAGAGGAAGGCGGCGAGGACCATGCCCACCTCGATCGCGATGATCAGGTCGAACAGCACGGTGAGCAGGAAGGTGGCGAGCAGCACCGCCATGTCGTGCCGGCTGGTCTTGAACACGGCGATGAAGCCGTGCAACTCGGCCATGTTCCACGCCACCACCACCAGGATGCCCGCGAGGCAGGCCATGGGGATCATGGCGGCCCATTGCCCGGCCACGAGCATGATCACCAGCAGCACGATGGCGTGGACCAGGCCGGCCACGGGAGTTCGGCCACCGTTCTTCACATTGGTGGCCGTACGCGCGATGGCGCCCGTGGCGGGGATGCCGCCGAAAAGCGCCGAGAGCATGTTGGCGCCGCCCTGGGCCACCAGTTCCATGTTGCTGCGGTGGCGGCCACCGATGGAGCCATCGGCCACCACGGCGCTCAGCAGCGATTCGATGCCGCCCAACAAGGCGATGGCCAGGGCGGGGCGCAGCAGTTCCTTCACCGTGGACAGGTCCACCCCATGGAACTCCGGCATGGGCATGCTGTCCGGGATGCTGCCGAAGCGCGAACCGATGGTGGCCACGGGAAGGTCCAGCATCTGCACGGCCACCGTGGCCAGCACGATGGCGATCAACGAGCCGGGGATGACCTTGGTGATCCGGCGCGCGAGCACCGTGACCAGGATGGTCCCCACACCGATGGCCGCACTGGTGGGGTCGATGGTCCCGCTCCGGAAGTAGACCGGCCACTTCTCCAGGAAGTCGGCCGGCACCTTGTTGATGCCCAATCCGAGCAGGTCGTTGATCTGCGTGGAGAAGATGATGACCGCGATGCCGGTGGTGAAGCCCACGATGAGCGTGTGTGGGAAGTAGCGCAGCAGGGCACCGAAGCGCAGCAGCCCCATCACGATGAGCAGCAGCCCCGCGAGGAAGGTGGCCACGGTGAGTCCGGCGAGCCCGTGTTGCTGCACGATGCCGTACACGATGACGATGAAGGCGCCGGTGGGCCCACCGATCTGCACACGGCTGCCTCCGAAGGCGCTGATGAAGAAACCGGCCACCACGGCGGTGATCAGGCCTTTCTCGGGGGGCACGCCCGAAGCGATGGCGAAGGCGATGGCCAGGGGCAGCGCCACGATGCCGACGATCACACCGGCTGTCGCATCCCTGCCGAACTGCTTCCGGGTGTACCCGGAACGAAGCGTGGTGAGGAGCTTGGGAACGAATTCCTGGGCCACGGGGCGAAGCTACCGGGGGGCACCGTGTTGCGCGGGTGACCATGGTCAGGGGCTATCCACCGGAGGCTGTTCCTTGGTTTCCGAGGCGCATAACGGCGGACATGAAGGCGTCGCTGTCCGATCTTCGCACCGATGAGCTTCTCCCGCACAGTCCGCGTCACCAAACGCTTCACCTTCGAGATGGCGCATGCCCTGCGCTGCCACGATGGCCAGTGCGCCAATGTCCATGGCCACAGCTACGTGCTGGACATCACCATCAGCGGTGTGCCCGCCGAAGCCCCCGGCCACCCCAAGGACGGCATGGTCATCGACTTCGCCGACCTGAAGGCCCTGGTGAAGCCCATCGTGGACCGGTACGACCATGCGCTCTTCCTGCATGAGAAGGAGCGTGGCTCGGTGGACCTCTCCAACGCCCTCTTCGGCCGGGTGATCTTCACGCCCTGGCAGCCCACCTGCGAGAATATCCTGCTGGCGATCATGGAGGAACTGGCGCCGAAGATGCCGGCCGATGTGAAGTTGGCGGCCGCACGCCTGCAGGAGACGGCGACGAGTTGGGCGGAGTGGGCAGCCTGATCCCGGATGGACCCCGCTTTCCTCGCCCTCCCCATCTTCTTCCTCATCGCCGCCCTGTACAGCAGCGTGGGCCACGCGGGCGCCAGCGGCTACCTGGCGGTGATGGCGCTGCTGGGCTTCGCGCCGGAGACCATCAAGCCCACTTCGCTCATCCTCAACGTGGTGGTGGCGGGCATCGCCAGCTGGCGTTACCTGCGCGCGGGCCGCTTCAACTGGAAAGTCTTCTGGCCGGTGACGGCGATCGCCCTTCCGCTGGCCTTCGTCGGCGGAAGGTTGGAACTTCCCGTACGCGTCTTCGCCATCGTGGCGGGCGTGTTCCTGCTGACTTCGGCCTTGCTCATCGCCTGGCGGGCGTTGCGCAAGCCCGAGAAGGGGGGACATCGGCCCATGCCGTTCACCGCTTCACTCGCCGTGGGTGCGCCCATCGGCTTCGTCAGTGGCATCATCGGCGTGGGCGGCGGCATCTTCCTTTCGCCGGTGCTCATCCAGGGGCGCTGGGCGGCGCTGCGCGATGTGTCCGGCATTTCGGCCCTGTTCATCCTGGTCAACTCCCTCTCCGGACTGGCGGGCCGCATAAGCACCGGGCTGGAGCTGCACCCCTTCATCCCTTGGTGGCTGCTGGCGGTGGTGCTGGGCGGGCTGCTCGGATCGTGGCTGGGCGTGTCGCGCCTTGGGGCCCGGGCCATTCTGGCCGCGCTCTTCCTGGTGCTGATGACCGCCGGGGTGAAGCTGTTGATCGCGGGGTGATCCACTGGATCGCCAGGTCGGGACAAGCTTGACACAAGCATAGATCCGGCGTAGATCGCGCAGCAAATGGCCCAGGTAGCTTTGCGCCATGCAAGCTCCGAAGGACATACTTCTCGCAGAAGCGGTCGACGCGGTGGAGCTGTCCGAGGTGCTCAGCCCCGAGAGTCATGTCTTCGTGGCGCTGATGAGTGTGGAGGAAGGGCCGAACAAGGCGAGCTTTCTTCCGGTTCCGCGGTCCCACGCGAAGGGGATCCGGTCAAGCGAGCTACTTTCGCCGCCGCTTGCAGTGGAGCTCCCCCGGTGATCCGGGGTCGAGGGTGGCCTCCGGGCCGCGGCACTCGTGATCGTCCGGCGGTCCGCACACCAGAGCTTTCACGAACTCTTTTCGACGCAGCATGCGCCAGTACATCCGTTTGTTCGATCTCAGCCAGAAAGTGGACTACCGCACCGAGGTCCTTGCCGGCCTCACGGTGGCCCTGGCCCTGATACCCGAGGCCGTGGCCTTTGCCCTCATCGCGGGCCTTTCGCCGCTCACAGGCTTGTACGCCGCTTTCGTGGTGGGTCTCATCACCAGTGTCTTCGGCGGCCGGCCGGGCATGATAAGCGGCGCCACGGGTGCCATCGCCGTGGTGATCGTGGCGCTGGCGTCGCGGCATGGCGTGGAGTATGTCTTCGCGGCCGTCGTGCTCGCGGGCATCTTCCAGGTGGCGTCAGGACTGTTGCGTTTGGGCAAGTTCATCCGCCTGGTGCCGCACCCGGTGATGTTCGGCTTCGTGAATGGCCTGGCCATCGTGATCTTCATGGCGCAGCTGGACCAGTTCAAGGGAGCGGACGGAGGTTGGCTCACCGGCACGCCGCTGTTCATCATGCTCGGCTTCGTGCTGCTCACCATGTTCATCATCTGGGCCATGCCCAAGCTCAGCAAGGTGGTGCCCGGCTCGTTGGTGGCCATCCTGGTGGTGGCGGGCATCATCATCGGCCTCAACATCGAAACGCGCTCCGTGGGCGACATCGCCAGCATCGCCGGTGGTTTCCCGCCTTTCCATTTGCCGGCCGTGCCCTTCACGCTGGAGACGCTCACCATCATCCTGCCCTATGCGGCGATCGTGGCGGGCGTGGGCCTGATCGAAAGCCTGCTCACGCTGAACCTGCTGGACGAGATCACCAACACGCGCGGCCGCAGCAACAAGGAAGCCGTGGCACAAGGCGCGGCCAACATCCTCAGCGGCGTGTTCAGCGGCATGGGCGGATGCGCCATGATCGGGCAGAGTCTGATCAACGTGAGCAGTGGAGCACGCGCCCGCCTCAGCGGTATCGTGGCGGCGGTGATGTTGCTGGTGTTCGTCATGTTCGCCGCGCCGATGATCGAGCAATTGCCCATGGCCGCGCTGGTGGGTGTGATGTTCATGGTGGCCATCGGCACCTTCGAGTGGGCCAGTCTGCGGAGCTTCGGCCGCATGCCGCGCCACGATGTGTTCGTGATGCTGGTGGTGATGGCCATCACCGTGTTCTTCCACAACCTGGCCGTGGCCGTGCTGACCGGGGTGGTCATCAGCGCACTGGTGTTCGCCTGGGAGAATGCCAAGCGCATCCGCGCCCGCAAGTACGTGGACGAGCAAGGGGTAAAGCACTACGAGATCTTCGGTCCGCTCTTTTTCGGCAGCGTGCAGGCCTTCAACGAGAAGTTCGACATCACGGGAGACCCCGACGAGGTCATCATCGACTTCGCCGAGAGCCGCGTGGTGGACATGAGCGGCATCGAGGCGCTGGACCGCATCACCGAACGCTACCGCGAGGCGGGCAAGAGGATCCACCTGCGGCACCTCAGCGCCGATTGCCGCCAACTGTTGAAGGACGCCGAGGAGGTCATTGATGTGAACATCATGGAGGACCCCAGCTACAAGGTGGTGCTGGACAGGATCTGACCATCCGATCAGTTCGCGCACCGCACGCAGAACATGCTCTGCGGCATCAGGATCAGCCGTTGCATGGGGATCGCCGCCCCGCACTTCTTGCACAGCCCGAAGCCGGGTTCATCCACCAGGACGGTCATCCGATCCAGCTGCTGCAACTTCTCCTCGGCCTTCCGTAGCGCCGCATCGTTGATCGCTTTGTTGTTGATGGCGTCCATGCGGGAGATGCGGCCGATGGCCTCGTCGGGAGCCACCGGAGCGGTGAGGTCGCGCAGCGCGGCGATGGAGGCACGGGTCTTCTCCAGTTCGGCGTCCAGAGCGGCCTTGAAGGCGGAGGTGTCCATGGCGTGAAGGTAGGGTCGGGGTGATATTGGCCATGGGACCGGAACGACGTTGACATGGGCCCGATGGCATGGGGCGGTGTCGCCGGGCGATGCTACGCGTGTGGCGCCGCATCCCCCACCGTTGGGAAGAGGATTCCCCATCCGGGCGCTCTGGAACGCATGCTCTGGATACGCCCAAGGACCTGTGGATCGTGGTGCGGTGCGCCATTCCATCGGTCGCATGGTCCGTGGCACTCGCTTGGGGATCGCAGTGGGCGAACGTGGATCCCTGGCGTGGAGGACCGGGTCGCCGGAACACTTCCGCCACCATCAACAACCAAAACCCCATAGAACATGAGAGCGCAATTGTCACGTTTCGCGGCCATCGGCTTGTGCCTGGCCCTTGTGCTGCCCGCCTGCCGCATGTCGCGCACGGCGAAGGGCGGAATGATCGGCGCAGGTGCGGGCGCCGGTGTCGGTGCCGTCATCGGCAACCAGTTCGGTGACAACGGGACCGCCGTGGGCGCCATCATCGGCGCGGCGGTGGGTGGCACGGCCGGCGCGTTGATCGGCCGCCACATGGACAAGCAGGCGGAGGAACTGCGGAAGGACCTCGAAGGCGCCACGGTGACGCGTGTCGGCGAAGGCATCAAGATCACCTTTGACAGCGGGCTGCTCTTCGGGGTGGACCAAAGCGCACTCAACGCCAAGGCACAGGGGAACCTCAACGACCTGGCCGCCACGCTCAAGAAGTACGACGATACCGACATCCTCGTGGAGGGCCATACCGATTCGGACGGATCCGAGGACCACAACCAGGCCCTCTCGGAACGCCGGGCGAACAGTGTCAAGGCCTACCTCGTGGGCCAGGGCGTTCGGTCCGCCAGATTCACCACCGTGGGCTATGGCGAATTGCAGCCTGTTGCGGACAACGGCACCGCCGCCGGCAAGGCGAGCAACCGCCGCGTGGAGATCGCCATCTATGCCAACAAGCGGATGAAGAAGGCGGCGGAGAAAGGCGAACTGTGATCCCGGCTGTTCACCATGCGCCGCTTGCGGGGCGATGATCGGGGCAGGACCCTGATCGTCGCCGCGTTCGTGCTCAGCGACAACGCGTCAACTTTGCCGAGTGGCTTCACAACGCGTCATCACCCGCACCGTCTGGATCCTCTCGCTCATCAGCCTGTTCACCGACACGGCCAGCGAGATGCTCTACCCCGTGCTGCCGCTGTACCTGAAGGAGATCGGCTTCGGGGTGCTGCTCATAGGCGTGCTGGAAGGTGTGGCCGAAGCGACGGCGGGGTTGAGCAAGGGCTACTTCGGCATGCGCAGCGACCGGCTGGGTCGTCGCGCACCCTTCGTGCAATGGGGCTATGCGCTCAGCGCCATCAGCAAGCCCATGATGGCCGTGCTCATCGCGCCGCTGTGGATCTTCTTCGCCCGTACGTTGGACAGACTGGGCAAGGGCCTGCGCACCGGTGCCCGCGATGCCATCCTCAACGATGAAGCGACACCCGCCACGAAAGGCCGCGTGTTCGGCCTGCACCGCGGTATGGACACGCTGGGCGCGGTGATCGGTCCTGCGTTGGCGCTGCTCTACCTGCATTACAACCCTGGCGACTATGTGCCGCTCTTCTTCATCGCCTTCGCGCCGGGCGTGGCGGCCATAGGGCTCAGCCTGCTGGTGAAGGACAAGCCGCGCACTGTGCCTGAAGCCTCCACCGGGTCTCCCGACGCAGGAGGTGACCCTGCGGCACCCAAACCCACGGGGTTCTTCGGCTTCCTGCGTTATTGGAAGGAGAGCCCCGTGGCCTACCGCAAGCTCACCACCGGGCTGCTGCTTTTCGCGCTCTTCAACAGCAGCGATGTCTTCCTGCTCCTGCAGGCGAAGAACATCGGCCTCAGCGACACCGGCACCATCGGCGTGTACATCGGCTACAACCTGGTGTACGCCCTGTTCGCCTTCCCGCTGGGCGCCCTGGCGGACCGCATCGGCCTGAAGCGCGTCTTCATCCTCGGCCTGCTGCTCTTCGCGGCGGTGTACTTCGGCATGGCCATGGGCGGCACCTTGGTCGCAGTGGCGCTGCTCTTCGCAGGCTATGGGCTATACGCGGCCGCCACCGAGGGCATCGCGAAGGCGTGGATCGGCAGCATCGTGCCGCGCACCGAGACGGCCACGGCCATCGGCACCTACGCGGGCTTCCAGAGCATCGCCGCGCTCTTCGCCAGCGCCTTCGCGGGCTGGCTGTGGTTCGCCTTCGGGCCGGAGGTGACGTTCGGGGTGACGGGGATGGTGGCGTTGATCACAACGGTTTACCTGGTCCTGATGGTGCCGCGACCGGAGCATTCGGTTCCGCTTTGATATTTTGATCCCGAATGACCCTTCCCGAATACCTCACCGCCCTCGCCAAGCTCCACGCCAGCGGCCGCGCCACCGAGCACAGCTACCGGGGCGACCTGCAACGCCTGCTCAGCGCCCTGTGCCCCGGTGTGGCCGTCACCAACGAGCCCCAGCGCATCGCCTGCGGCGCGCCGGACTACATCCTCACGCGCAAGGACATCCCCGTGGGCTACATCGAGGCCAAGGACATCGGCGTGGACCTGGGCAGCAAGAGCCTGAAGGAACAGTTCGACCGCTACCGGGGATCGCTGGACAACCTCATCATCACCGACTACCTCGAGTTCTGCTTCTTCCGGAACGGCGAACCCACCACCAGCATCCGCATCGGCGAGGTGAGCAACGGGAAGGTGAAGCCGCTGCCCGCCGAGTTCGACAAGTTCACCGCCCTCATCGCCGACTTCGCCGCGTGGCAGGGGCAGACCATCACCAGCGCGAAGAAGCTCGCCAGCATGATGGCGGGCAAGGCCCGCCTGCTGGCCGATGTGATCGAGCAGGCCGTGAGCAGCGATGAAGCCAGCCAGGCCAACACCGACCTGCGCCAGCAGCTTGATGCCTTCAAGGTCATCCTCATCCACGACATCACCCCCAAGGCCTTCGCCGACCTCTACGCGCAGACCATCGCCTACGGCATGTTCGCCGCGCGGCTGCACGACCCCAGCCCGGACAGCTTCAGCCGCGAAGAAGCCGCCAAGCTGATCCCCAAGAGCAACCCCTTCCTGCGCAAGCTCTTCAACAGCATCAGCGGCAACGACCTGGACACGCGCATCGAGTGGATCGTGGATGCGCTGGCCGACATCTTCCGCGCCACCGACATCGCCAAGCTGCTCGGCGGCTTCGGCAAGGGCAGCGGCCGCGAGGATGCCTTCATGCACTTCTACGAAGACTTCCTCGCGCAATACGACCCCAAATTGCGCAAGAGCCGCGGCGTGTGGTACACCCCCGATGCCGTGGTGCGCTTCATCGTGCGCGCGGTGGACGAGATCTTGAAGAGCGAGTTCGGCCTGGTGGCAGGGCTTGCGGATGCGAGCAAGGTGAAGATCAAACGGAAGGTGGTGACCCAGGGGAGGCATGGGAACGCCAAGGTGAAGGAGGTGGCCATTGAAGAAGAGGTACACCGCGTGCAGGTGCTGGACCCCGCCACCGGCACCGGCACCTTCCTCGCCGAAGTGGTGCGGCAGGTTTACGCCAAGTTCGAGGGGCAGCAGGGCCTATGGCCGGCATACGTGGAGCAACACCTGATCCCGCGCCTTAACGGCTTCGAGTTGCTGATGGCCAGCTATGCCATGGCACATTTGAAACTGGACCTGGTGCTGCGCGATACCGGCTACGACATGGGCCAGCCGCATGGAACACCCAACGCGAATGCGCGCGGAGGCGTTGTCAGGCCGAGCGGAGCCGAGGCCCAACAACGCTTACGAGTCTTCCTCACCAACTCTCTTGAAGAAGCCCACCCCGATACCGGCACCCTCTTCGCCAGTTGGCTGAGCCAGGAGGCCAACGAGGCCAACGCCGTGAAGCGCGATACGCCCGTGATGGTGGTGCTGGGGAACCCGCCGTACAGCGGCATCAGCACCAACAAGGGCGAGTGGATCAGCAGTTTGATCGAGGACTACAAGTACGTGGACGGGCAGCACTTCGGCGAGAAGAAGCACTGGCTCGGTGACGACTACGTGAAGTTCATCCGCTTCGGGGAGCACTTCATTGAGAAGACCGGTGAAGGCGTGCTGGCCTACATCAACAACCACAGCTTTCTGGACAACCCCACCTTCCGGGGCATGCGCTGGCATCTGCTGAACACCTTCGACAAGATCTACGTGATCGACCTGCACGGCAACAGCAAGAAGAAGGAAGTGGCACCCGATGGCAGCAAGGACGAGAACGTGTTCGACATCCAACAAGGTGTGAGCATCAATCTATTCGTCCGCACCGCACAGAAGAAGAAAGGCCAGCTCGGAAAGGTCTTTCACGCGGACCTCTGGGGTGCGCGCGAATTGAAGTACGACACATTGAAAGATGAGCGGTTGACGAATGTCTCGTTTGCAGAAGCTAACTATTCAGATCCAGCGTATTTCTTCCAGCCAGTCGATGACGGTGCATCCAAGCAGTATCAAAAAGGATTCTCCGTTCAGGACATCTTCACCAATTCAACAGTTGGATTCGTCACTGGCAAGGATGGCATCACGATTGACTTCGACAAAGCCGTTGTAAGAGCGAACATGCTCTTCCTGAAAGAGAATGATGATGCAGCGATTCGGTCACGCTTTGGCTTGAAGGCGAAGGATGCACGGGACTGGGCTGTGCCAACGGCAAAGCGAGATGTGATAGCGAACTTCAGCGATGAGAAGCTTGTGCCTTGTGCGTATCGGCCGTTCGACACAAGAATGACCTTCTATTCGGGAAACTCGCGAGGCATCTACGCAAGTCCTCAACGGAAGATCATGCGTCACTTCATTGATGGCAAGAACCTTGGCATCGTCATCGGCCGACAAGGGCAAGTCGTGGGGGCCATGGAATGGAATCTGGTGTACTGCACGGATCAGCTTACCGACTTCAACATGTTCTACCGCGGTGGGGTAATGGCTTCACCGCTCTACCTCTACCCCGAAACCACCAAACAGACCAGAGCCGTAGCCCAAGCAGTGCAACCCAACTTGGATGCGAAGCTGGTGGAGCAACTGGCCAAGGGCGTAGGACTCACGTACACCTTCAAGCCCGAGGCGCCTGCCTTGCCGGCAGACAGGCTCTTCGCACATGGAACGGCCAAGGAGCTAACGCCGCTGGATGTGCTGGACTTCTGCTACGCCGTGCTGCACAGCCCCGCGTACCGCGCCAAGTATAAGGAGTTCCTCAAGAGCGACTTTCCGCGCATCCCGTTCCCCACCGATGCGAAGAAGTTCCGCGCACTGGTGCAACTGGGCGCCCAACTGCGGCAACTGCACCTGCTGGAGTGGGAGGGCATCGACCGGTACATCACGCAATACCCCGTGGGCGGCAGCAACGAGGTAACGCGCAAGATGAGCGCGAAGAGTCCCGGTTTCGAGGCCACCGGCAAGGGCCTGGGCAAGGTGTGGATCAACGACACACAGTACTTCGCCGGTGTGCCCGAGGTGGCCTGGAACTTCTACATCGGCGGCTACCAGCCCGCCCAGAAATGGCTGAAGGACCGCCACGGCCGCACGCTCACCTTCGATGACATCCGCCACTACCAGCGCATGATCGTGGCGCTCACGGAAACGGGGAAGGTGATGGAGGAGGTGGATACGGTGGGGGTGGTGTGACAAAATGAGCCATGGCCACCTTCCTCACCACCACCGACAGCAGCGCCGCCATTGAGCGGGTGATCCGCGAGGCCCATGCGTCCCTCACGCTCATCAGCGCCTTCGTGTTCCCCCGTATCGTTCACCTGCAACGCTTGCAGGATGCCGGTGAGGGCGGGGTGGAGATCACCATCCTCTTCGGAAAGAAACCCATGGATCAGGGCGTGTTCCGCGACCTGCGTGAGCTGCCGAACATGCGCTTGTACTTTTTGAAGGAACTGCACGCCAAATGCTACTTCAACGAGCGCGAAGGCGTGATCACCAGCTTGAACCTGTTGGGCGGATCGGAGCGTCAGAACCGGGAGATGGGCGTGCTGCTGAGTGTGGACGGCGATGCGGATGCCTATGCCGCCATGTGCAAGGAGGCGCGCAGCATCGTGCGGGTGGCCGACCTGATCCACAGCACCATTCCCGACCGCAAGCTGGATGCACCGCGCGAGGCGTGGAGCAGGCGTGCAGCGGCCATCGTTACCCCGCTGGAAGCGAATGATGCGTTGCCCGCGCATCTCGAGAAGGTGCGCCGCAAGCACCCCCGGGCCTATATGCGCTGGAGCCCGGCGGAGGATCAGCTGATCGTGGAGATGCTGGACAAAGGCCTCGCGCGGCTCGCCATCAGCGAGGTGTTGCAGCGGCAACCATCGGCGATCGCATCACGGATCACGAAGCTGCGCGGATAGACCGTCCGTGTTGGACCGTTCATCGGAGAAGTGGATACGCACGCTGCGGAAGGAGTGATCAACTGCCGTACTTCTCCACCATCGCCAACTGCCCCGCGTGGTAGGCCGTGTGCGTCACGATCCGGCCCAGCGCTTCGGCCTTGGTCTTCCGCCCGAACTCCTTGGTCTCGATGAAGGTGTCCCAATCCGCTTCGGGCGTGGCCTCGACCGCGCGGCGCAGCGTGTCGGCGCTCTCCTGCACATAGGCCTTCAGCGCCGCGAGGTCGGTCCATTCGCCGGTATCGAAGCCCTTGGACACGGTCTTGGCGCGCACTTCCACGCCTTCCAGGCCGAAGACGTTCTTCGCGAAGAGCAACTCCACATCACCGATGTGGCGGATGAGGAAACCGGCGCTGTTGGGCGAGGGTGCGAGCTTCTTCGGCAGGTCAGCCTCGGTGAGGGTGTCGAGCACCTTGGTGAAGCGCGTGCGGCCTTCGGTGAAGAGGGCGAGGAGGGAGGCGGTGCGGGGATCCATGGGTCGAAGATGCATCGGGAGCTCTGTACTTGGACCGATGGCACGCCAGGCATGTGTTCAGTATGACCACGATCCACGCTATGGCTCCACGATCAACAAGCGGAAGCGTCCTTTGGTATCGGGATCCATGAGAACGTAAGTGCCGGCGGCCGGCTCCTTGAGCCGTATCCGCGTGGATCCATGTTCCAGGTCGTGGCCCACCTCGATCGGGACTCGCTGCCCCATGGCGTTCAATAGCACCGGCGCCCGCAGTATCGCCATCACTTGGAACTCACCGGTGCTGGGTTGTGGGTACACCAGTACGTCCGGCGGAGGATCGAACCAGACCGGGACCGCTTCGGACCAGGAGGCGGAACCATCGAGATCCACCTGCTTCAGCCGGAAGTAGTTCCAACCCGGCAGAGGAGCTTCATCGAAAAGGTCGTACTCGTGCATGGCCTGGGAAGTCCCGGCTCCAGCGAGGGATCCGATGGTGTGCCAATCGATCAGGTCCACCGAGCGTTCCACCTCGAAGTGGTCGTTGTCGCGTTCGCTGGCCGTGGCCCAATGGGTATGGACAAGGTCGTTCTCCCTCCACGCATCGAAACTGAGCAGTTCGATGGGCAATATCATACCGCATTGGATCGTGGCCGTTCCGAAGAAGTCGAGCGTCACGTTGGTGGTCACATAGCTCCAGTTGCTGAAGCAGATGATGAATTGGTCGCCGGCATTGACCGGAAGCATGGGCCCGTAGTTCCCGGGATCTCCTCCGGGCGGCAAGGTGTTCGCCAGTCCGGTTCCGCCCCATGGCGCCGCGTTCCAGTCGCAGCGTACAGGGGCAAGGCTGCCGCTTGATATGGCAGCGCAGGTGCCCGGGCCGGTGTAGGCCCACATGCTCCAGTCGTAGAAGCCGATCTGTTCGCCTCCGGCACCAAAGGCGAACCCGAGGTTCCCGCCGGTCTCTATGGTGAACATCATCCAGCTGCTGTTCAGTTCACCCGCCAGCAGGCAGCCATAGTCGGTGCCTCCCCACGGCGGTGGGTTCATGAAGCTGTAATAGGGGTTGCTCGGTTGGCTGCCGGCGTTCGGTATCTCGTCCCAGGTGCCGTAGCTGCTCGGTGTGATCGGAAAAGTGAAGGGATCGCACACACACACGACCGATGGGCAATCGCCCGGGGGGTCACCGCTGTTCAGGCACATCCCGCCGCCCGGGTCGCCGGGTCCGCCCGGCCCCGGCCAGGTGCATCCTGTCGCCCCGCCGATGCTCATCAGTACGCTGTCCGCGGCTCCGGCGGCCAGGGTGCCGGTGAACAAGGTGGCGCCACCGAAGTACTTGAGGGTGTAAGTCGCGCCGTTCCAGCCGTTGGCGGCCGCATCGGACAGGTGGAGCACGTAGCAGCCCGGTGCGAGGCATAGCGTGTCGTTGTAAGGCGCTCCACCGTTCGCGATGACCGCCCCGTTCAATGCCACATCCCAGCCGATCTGGGCCGGGGCCGAGCCGCTGGTCACGATGAACTGCAGGGTCTGCGATCCCGGTGGGCAGCCCGTGTTGTTCGCCGGGTCGCAGGGTTGGTTATCCCCTAGAACGAAGGTGTCCGCGCCATGCGGGCCATCGGGCAGGTTGGTGTCCCAGTCGAACTCACCGATCCAATCCTCGATGATCCAGTCCTCATACTGCCATCCATTGCCACCACTGTCGAACATCTGCAGCGTGTAGCAGCCGTCCGGCAGGCAGATGTCCGCATCGTATGGAGCACCGCCGATGGCCCAGGTCACACCGTTCTGATCGATCAGGTTCCATGATACCTCTGACGCTGTGGCGCCGTCCGTAACGGTGATGGTGTACCATTGACAGGCCTGGGCCTGGTGCGTGGGCCCGATGGAGAGAAGGATGAGGGCGATGATCGCCGGGAACGAAACACGGAACATGGTAATAGAGGTGTTGGTCCAAGTGGTGGTGCCGGCAGGTTCGCCTGACACCTGATCGACTCCGCAGCGGAGCCAGGACCTACCCTTGTGGAGGATGGAATATGGGGATGCTGACGCCGACGGGCTTGCCGGTCATGGACCGGACGAAGGGTGGGTTCGACCGCGGTGTAAAGAGTGTCGGCTGCAGTGGATCCCCACTGGGGATGCACACCATGGCCGCCACGCTCTGGTGATGGAAAGGCAGCTTGCCGTGGTCGACCGGATCGGCATTGTCATGCGCCGGATCGAAGTAGTGCATGAACAGGAACTCCCCGAACCCCAGGTCCGGGTCCGTGGCCTGATGCTCTTCCCAATGTTCCGCCAATGACCCGGCACCGACGAACTCGAACACCCCGCCCGGGGATAAGCTCATCAGCATCAGATGTCCGGCCAATAGGGCAGCAACGCTACGCATCACATAAAGGTACCGTCGACCGTGTTCGATCCGCTATGACTTAGGTCACAGAGCGACATGGTTCATGGGCCGTGGTGCATGTTCGACCTCGTGCTCCCAACCGGTCCGATGACTGTGACAACCACAAGGTCCCCGGCCCGGCCGCCATGCCCTACCATAGCAATATACGAAGCACCTTATCCGCTTCCGCGCTCCGGCCACCGCCCTTGGCGTATGGTGTTGAAGGACCAGTGGGGCATGGGATCAAAGCGGACCAGGATGAGGACAGGCAATGGAAGCCACCTTCCGTGCTGGTCTGAATGGATCCCCTGGCTCGATCGATCCGGCACGCACAGCAGGCCACCGAGCTTGTTTGTCCACCTTTGTCATTCATGCCGTCCGATCCATCCGCACCGCACAAGCTCACCATCCGCAACATGGTCTGCGACCGTTGCCGCGCCGCCGTGCGCCGCGTGTTCGATGAGCTCGGCGCACCGGTGCTCAGGGTGGACCTTGGCGAGGTGGAACTGGATCAGGAACTTGACGGGGGCGAACGCGACCGTCTGGCCCGCGCTCTCAGCGAACAGGGTTTCGAGTTGGTGGAGGACCGCGAGGCGGCGATCATCAACCGGATCAAGACGGCCATCGTGGAGCTCGTGCACCATCAGGGCGAGGCGGACGGGCGTGTCAAGCTCAGCGATCATCTCGGCAGCATCCTGCACAAGGACTATTCAAGCCTTTCCGTGCTGTTCTCCGAGGTGGAGGGCATCACCATCGAGCAGTACTTCCTGCTGCAGCGCTTGGAGCGTGTGAAGGAGCTGATCAAGTACGGTGAACTCACCATGAGCGAGATCGCCCACCGCACGGGGTTCAACAGCGTGGCGCACCTCAGCGCGCAGTTCAAGAAGCTCACGGGCATGACACCCACGGCCTTCAAGGCGATGGGCGGCGGCAGGCTGCCGCTGGACCAGGTGGGCTGATGTAAAGATCTCCCAGAAGGATGTAACGCGTTCGGTCCATCGTGGTCGGTCCTTTGTACCGTAGAACACGAACGACCATGGACAGCACGAACATCACCCTCCCACTGCTCGATGTGAACAGCCCGCACTGCGCGTTGCGCGTCGAGAAGGCCATCCGCACGGTACCTGCCATCACTGGTGCCGAGGTGGACCTGAACGCCCACGTGGCCAACCTGACCAGCGTCGCACCCGCACAGGCGGTGCGCGAGGCGGTGGCCGCCATCCGGCAAGCCGGCTACAACGTGGCCACCGAGGTACAGCGCTTCACCACCACCGGTGTCACCTGCGCTGGTTGCGCGAGCAGCGTGGGCAACATCCTGAACAAGCTGCCCGGCGTGATCAGCGCGCGCATCGATCATGTGGTGGATCTGGCCGAGGTCGAATTGGTGAAAGACACGCTGTCGCTCGATGATCTGCTGAACGCCCTCAAACCCGCTGGTTATGGCCTTATCGCACAAGCCGCCTAAGCACCACTTGCCATGAGCACTGAGAGGAGCACCCTGGTAGTGCCCGTGGAGAACATGGACAGCGAGCACTGCGCGCTGATCGTGGACAAGGCCCTCGGCACCGTTCCCTCGGTGACGACCCACCACGTGGAATTGAACAACCGCAGCGCGGTGATCGAGAGCACCACGCCCGTGGAGGCCGTGCGCGATGTGGTGAAGGCCATCCGCGACAACGGGTATGATGTGCCCACGCTGAGGCGCACCTTACCCGTCACCGGCATGACCTGTGCCAGCTGTGTAGGCAGCGTGGAGAGCATGCTGCTGGCCACACCGGGCGTGCTGAAGGCCGCAGTGAACCTCGCCACCAACACCGTTCAGGTGGAGTACGTACCGGGCGTGATCGACGAACGCCGCATGCGCGCCGTGGTGCAGAGCATCGGCTACGACCTGCTCATCGGTGAGGAGCAGGATGCCACCGCCGATCTGGAGGAGGCGCAACGCGCGGCACTGGCCTCGCTCAAGCGGCGCCTGTGGTCATCCCTGGCCCTGGCGGTGCCGCTGGTGGTCGTGGGCATGGGCTTCATGCACGCACCCTGGTCGCCCTGGGTGCAATGGCTGCTCACCACGCCCATCGTCTTCGTCTTCGGACGGCAGTTCTACATCAACGCCTGGAAGCAGGCGAAGCACCGCAGTGCCAACATGGACACGCTGGTGGCCCTCAGCACCGGCATGGCCTACGGCTTCAGCGTGTTCAATACGCTGTATCCGTCGTTCTGGCTGGACCGCGGACTGGAACCGCACGTCTACTTCGAGGCGGCCGGTGTCATCATCACCTTCATCCTGCTGGGCAAATTCCTGGAGGAACGTGCCAAGGCCGGCACCAGCAGCGCCATCAAGAAGCTCATGGGCCTGCGCCCCAACGCCGTGCTGCGCGAAGCGCCGGACGGCTCCACGGCGGAAGTGCCCATAGCGGATGTCGATGTGGAAGATATCCTGGTGGTCCGACCGGGCGAGAGCATCGCGGTGGACGGTGAGGTGATCGGTGGCGACAGTTACGTGGACGAGAGCATGCTGAGCGGCGAGCCCGTGCCCGTGGCGAAGACACCCGGCGCGAAGCTGCTGGCCGGCACCATCAACCAGAAAGGCAGTTTGCGCATGCGGGCAGAGAAGGTCGGCGCGGCAACGCTGCTGGCCAACATCGTGCGCGCCGTGCAGCAGGCGCAGGGCAGCAAGGCGCCCGTTCAGAAACTGGTGGACAAGGTGGCGGGCATCTTCGTGCCCATCGTCATCGTCATCGCGATCGTCAGTGCCATCGTGTGGTGGGTGGTCGGCGGTGAGCATGCTTTCACGCAGGGATTGCTGGCGCTCGTCACCGTACTGGTGATCGCCTGCCCCTGCGCCTTGGGCCTTGCCACGCCAACGGCCATTATGGCCGGCATGGGCAAGGGCGCCGAGAAAGGCATCCTCATCAAGGATGCCGAGAGCCTGGAGCGCGCGCGCCAGATCACCGCCATCGTGCTGGACAAGACCGGCACCATCACCGAAGGCAAGCCTGAAGTGGTGGAAGCCATGGGCCTCGATGATGCCCAGGTGGCGGGTGCGTTGTTGATGATCGAATCCCGGTCCAAGCACCCTCTGGCCGAGGCCGTGGTGCGGCAACTTCAAGCACTTCGCGCGACAGCCGGTGCGCCCGGACGACCAACAACCGACAACGGACAACGGCTCACCAACTTCGAAAGCCTCACTGGCAAAGGAGTCAAGGCCACCGTCGATGGCACCACCTGGCTGGTGGGCAACCGCCGCCTGTTGGAGGAGCACGGCATCGCCATCGGCCCGGAGTACCGCGATACCGAGAAACGCTGGCAGGAAGCCGCTCACACGGTGATCTGGTTAGCCGATGGGAAGCAAGTGCGCGCCGCCATCGCCATCGCTGACACCATCAAGCCTTCGGCCGCCGAGGCCATCGCACGCCTCAAGAAAGCCGGCATCAAGGTCTACATGCAGACCGGTGATTCGCGCCGCACCGCGCAGGCCGTGTCCAAGGCCGTGGGCATCGACGACTTCCGCAGCGAAGTGCTGCCCAAGGACAAGTCCGCCTTCGTGGCAGGGCTGCAACAGCAAGGGCACGTGGTGGCCATGGTGGGCGATGGCATCAACGACAGCGAGGCCCTCGCCAAGGCCGACGTCAGCATCGCCATGGGCAAGGGCAGCGACATCGCCATGGACGTGGCGCGCATGACACTCATCAGCACCGACCTGCTCGCCATCCCCCGCGCCATCACGCTTTCGCGGAGGACCGTCTCGCTCATCCGCCAGAACCTCTTCTGGGCCTTCATCTACAACATCATCGGCATCCCCATCGCGGCGGGTGTTCTGTACCCCATCAATGGCTTCCTGCTCGACCCCATGATCGCGGGAGCGGCGATGGCATTGAGCAGTGTGAGCGTGGTGAGCAACAGCCTGCGGCTGCGTTGGGCACGGCTTGACAAGTGAACATTTCAATGAACCTTCAACCGAACAAGACCATGAGAACCACAGCCCTATTGGCCACCTTGTGGCTGCTGCTGCCGGGATGCAGCGCACAACTGAAGAACGCACACTCCATCACCGTCCGCATCGACGGCGACTGCCCGATGTGCGAGAAGACCATCGAGGAGGTCGCCTACGTGAAGGGCGAGGCCGAGGCCGATTGGGACGTCGATGCCAAGACGGCGCGCATCACCATCGACACCATGCGCACCACGCTGGATGCCGTGCTGCAGCGCATCGCCCACGCAGGCTACGACAACGAGCGCTACCTGGCGCCCGATGCCGCCTACGCCGCGCTGCCAGGCTGCTGCCAGTATGCGCGCAGCTTCAAACGGACGCCGCAGCAGGAGGCCGCCGCGCACGGCCATGACCACGAAGGACACGTGGCGGAGGCACCACAACCCGCGCCGCAGGCAACGACCGATCCACTGACACCGGTGTTCGATGTCTACTTCCAGCTGAAGGACGCACTTGTAGCTTCCGATGCGGCCAAGGCCAAAGCGGCGGCGCAGCAACTGGATGCCGCCGTCCGTGTGGTGGACATGGGCGCCCTCGGTGCCGATGTGCACACGGTGTGGATGCAGGAGATGGAGCTGATCGCGAACGTGGCCACGGCCATCGGCTCCGCCAAGGACCTGGAGGCGCAGCGCAAGGCCTTCCGTGAGCTTACCTCACCCATGACCAGGCTGGCGAAGGCATCGCCGGCATCCGCGCCGGTGTACCTGGACCACTGCCCCATGTACGAGGGCGGCTCCAACTGGCTGAGCCGCGACAAGGCCATCCGCAATCCCTTCTACGGCGCGCAGATGATGACCTGCGGCAGCGTGAAGGAGACCATCGCCAGGTAAACGGAGCATCGACACGAATGCCATGCCTGCTCTTCGCATGATCCGTCTGTGGTTCCACATGCTGGCGCTGCTCTTGCTGCTTGCCGGGCGCATCATGGCTCAGACCGTGCACCCCGCGCTGGGCACCTCGCGCCTGCAAGGCGGCTTCACCCCGCAGGTGACCCGCTACGACCTGGTGATCACCGACACCCTCGTGAGCTACACGGGCAAGTTGCGCAAGGCCTACGCGGTGAACGGCGGCATCCCCATGCCCACGCTCACCTTCACCGAGGGCGACACGGCGATGATCGTGGTGCGAAACGGTATGGCGAAGGAGGAGACCTCCTTGCACTGGCACGGCTTGATCCTGCCATATCACCTGGACGGCGTACCCTACCTCACCACCGCGCCCATCAAGCCCGGCGAGACGCAGGTGTACAAGTTCCCGCTGGTGCAGAGCGGCACCTACTGGTACCACTCGCACACCAACCTGCAGGAGCAGAACGGTATGCACGGCGCCTTCATCATCCACAAGCGCGAATCCCCGCCGATGCCCGAACACGTGGTGATCCTGAGCGAGTGGACCGACATGAAGCCCATGGAGGTGCACCGGCGGCTGCATATGGCCAACGACTGGAGCGCGATCAAGAAGCACCAAGTGCGGCCCGGCAGCGTACAGAGCTACAGCGATGCGATAGGACAGCGCGCATTGGGCGTGAAGCTTACCAACGAGTGGAAGCGCATGAACGCCATGGACGTGAGCGACGTGTACTACGACCTGCTCCTGGCGAACGGCAGGCCGGTGGACGAGGCCCCCCGGCTGAAGGCCGGCGACCGGGTGCGCGTACGGCTCATCAACGGCGGCGCGAGCAGTTATTTCTGGATCACCTTCGCGGGCGGGAAGATGACCGTGGTGGCCAGCGACGGCATGGACGTGGAACCCGTGGAGGTGGACCGCTTCATCATGGGCGTGGCCGAGACCTACGACATCATCGTGACCATTCCTGCGGACAGCACGGCCTACGAACTGCTCGCCACCAGCGAGGACCGCGTGCGCTCCACCTCGGTGTGGCTCGGCTCCGGCATCCGCCAGCTCGCCGCGCCTCTGCAGCCGCTGAAGTACTTCGAGGGGATGAAGATGATGAACGACATGATGCGTATGAACGGCGACCTCGACGACATGGGCATGCACATGAGCCTGCAGCAGATGGACATGAACGTGGTGATGTACCCCGAGATCACCGGTCCGAAGGAGACTTCACGGACCAGCGAGGGCGACGACCGCTACAACGGCAACGCGCTTTCCGACATCGTAACGCTGAACTACGCCATGCTTCGCTCGCCCACGCCCACCGCGCTGCCGCCCGGTCCGGTGAAGGAGCTGAAGTTCACCCTCACGGGCAACATGGACCGCTACCTCTGGGCCATCGACAACAAGACCGTGTCGGAGACCGACCGCATCCTCATCCGCAAGGGCGAGAACGTGCGCATCATCCTGCACAACAACAGCATGATGCGCCACCCCATGCACCTGCATGGCCACTTCTTCCGCGTTGTGAACGGCCAGGGCGACCACGCGCCCCTGAAGAACGTGCTGGACATCATGCCGATGGAGACCGACACCATCGAGTTCGCCGCCACCGAGGAGGGCGACTGGTTCTTCCACTGCCACATCCTCTACCACATGATGAGCGGCATGGGCCGCGTGTTCACCAACCCGCCCGCCGAGCCGAACCCCGTGCTGCCCGACGCCCGCAAGGCCTGGCGCCGCTTCCTGCGCGAGGACAAGGCCTGGCACTTCATGGCCATGAGCGACTTCGCCACGAACGGCATCGATGGCGAGGCCATGCTGATGAGCAAGCGCTGGGCCTTGCAGACCGAATGGCGCCTGGGCTACACCGAGATGCACGGCCAGGAGGTGGAGGCGCACTTCGGTCGCTACTTCGGCAAGATGCAATGGTGGTTCCCCAACATCGGCATCGACTGGCGCACCCGTGAAGGACACACGGACAGTCCGGAGGAGAACATGTTCCAGCAGCGCAACACCAAGAACAGCCGAAGCGTGGCACACATCGGCTTCCAGTACACCCTGCCCATGCTGCTGGTGCTCGATGCGCGCATCGACACGGATGGCCGGCTGCGCGCGCAACTGATGCGCCATGACATCCCCCTCACGCCGCGCCTGCGCCTCGACCTGATGGGCAACAGCGACTACGAGTACATGGCCGGCCTGAGGTATGTGCTGGACAAGACCTGGGCGGTGCGGGGGCACTACGACAGCGACATGGGCTTCGGCGTGGGGGTAGCGTTCACCTATTGAGGGCAGCAACCGGAGTGGGCTGCTCACCGCCACCCCAAGGTCCCCCCGCACAACCACCACGTCCTCCCGAAACCCAGGTCTCGCAGCAGCTGAGCGGCTTGTGCGCTGCGTCCGCCGCCCTTGGCGCATACGGTGACGATGCGCTCTCCTGGCGACCAATTGCGCGCCCGTTCAAGCAGCTCGGCCAACGGCACGTTGATCGCCTCCGGCAGGTGACCGCTGGCGTACTCCTCGGGGCTGCGCACATCCACCACGCGAACGTCCGCTTTGCCGAGCAACGGCTTCAGGTCCTCGGGCTCCAGGCACTTGCGCTCGCTGGGCATACGCAACCACACGACGATCCCGCTGAGCACCGTGACGACCCCGATGGCGAGGATGGAGGCCGTGATGCCGAATCGGTCCGCGATGAGGCCGGTAGCCAACGCGCCGATGGCATAGCCCAGGTCCCGCCAGAGGCGGAAGATGCCCACGGCCTCGCTGCGTTGCTGCGGATGCGTGTGCGCCGCGAGCACGGCCAGGAAGGTGGGATACACGAGCGCGGTGCCCAGTCCGAGCGCGGCGCTGAGCGCGATGTACGCGCCCTGTGCATGCACATAGGGAAGGGCCAGGATGGCGATCCCTTGCAGCACCATGCCGAGAATGAGCAGTGATCGGCGGTTCACATGGTCCGCCAGTTTGCCGGTGAAGAGTTGTCCCAATCCCCACACGGCAGGGTACACCGCCGCGATGGCACCGATCTGTCCGGGTCCGAAACCTTCGCTGAAGAGCAACACAGGGAGCAGGCCCCACAGCATGCCATCGTTCAGGTTGTTCACCAGGCCGGCCTGCGTCACGCTGCCCAAAGTCCGGTGCGTGAGGCTCGTTTCCAGGAACACGCGCTTCAGCTTTGGTACGATGCTCTGCGCGCTTTCGGCCGCCACGTGGTGCACGGTGTCCTTCACCCAGAGCAGCGTCATGCCCAGGCCGATCACCGCCAGCACGATCCCAACTTGGAAGGGCACCGGACGAGGTCCGTAGTGCGCGGCGAGGTAGCCCGTGAGGAAGGCCATGCCGCCAACGGCCAGGTATCCGGCGAACTCGTTGAGGCCCATGGCCAGCCCACGGTCTTGTTCGCCCACCAGGTCCATCTTCATCACCACTGTGCTGCTCCAAGCGAAGCCCTGGTGGATGCCCAGCAGGATGTTGGCCGCCACGATCCAGGCCCAGGCATCGGTGTAGATCAGCATGAAGGGAACGGGGAAGGCGAGCAGCCAGCCTGTGACGAGCAGCGCTTTGCGCCCGTAGCGCCCGGCGAGCCTGCCGGTGAAGTAGTTCGCCAGCGCCTTGCTCACCCCGAAGGCCATGATGAAGCTGAGCGCCGCCGCGTGCGAGGCGATGCCGAACTCCAGTTCAGCCAGCACCGGCAGCACCGTGCGCTCGATGCCCACCATGCCACCCACGAAGGCGTTGACGATCACCAGCAGGGTGAACTGCTTCCAGTTGCGGCGGAGACCCAGGGTCGTTCCCATCTCGTTGCCCGATGGCCTGTTGCTCCGCGAAAGTACCCCGGCTTGCACCGCCCCATCCGACGGCCTTAGGGTTCCTATCGCCGGGCAGGGTTGTTCCAAAGCTGGACCTCGATCAAACCACGGCAGGGGATATTCGTCCGACCTTGTGTCAAGGAAGTGTTAACGTGCGGTATCCCGCCGGTGAAGCTTCCGCCCTGCGAAACCTGGAACCACCCTTTCTGAATTGTACATGCGAACCCTCGCACTTGCCCTTGGTGCGCTCCTGACCCTGTGTCCGGGCCCCGCCGCGTTCAGCCAGTTCGATGGCTACGTGCTCTACAACCTCTCCAACGCCTCCATCGCCCGCCTGCGCGACCACACCACGGCGCAGGTGCACACGTGGAACTGCCCCACGAACTACAGTTACGCCATGGCGCTGAAGCCCAACGGCAACATCGTGCGCACGGCGATCAACAACGGCAACCAGATCAACAGTGCGGCGGTGAGCGGCAGGGTGCAGGAGTTGAACCCGCAGGGCCAGGTGGTCTGGGACTTCATCTACTCCACGGCCGACCATGTGACGCACCACGACATCTGCGTGATGCCCAACGGCAATGTGTTGCTGCTGGCCTATGTGAAGCGGACGCTGGCGCAGTTGCAGGCGCTGGGCTACACCGGCAACGCGGCGCGCTACCCGGGCCGCATCATCGAGATCCAACCCACGGGCAGCACCGCCCAGGTGGTGTGGCAGTGGGAGATGCAGGACCGATTCATCCAGTATGTGGACCCGAACAAGCCGAACTACATGCCCATCGCGCAGAACCCGCATCGCATGAACATCAACGTGCCGGCCACGGGCAGCGGCATCGACTGGTTCCACGAGAACGGCATCGACTACAATCCGGAGCTGGACCAGATCGTGTTCAGTTCGCGCCACGTGAACGAGATCTTCGTGATCGACCACAGCACCACCACGGCCGAGGCCGCGGGGCACACCGGCGGCAATGCGGGACGCGGCGGAGACTTCCTCTTTCGCTGGGGCAAGCCGCAGAACTACGGGGTGAACGCCCCGCAGCGGATCCCCAATGCCGTGCATGACGCCAAGTGGGTGAAACCCGGCCGGCCGATGGAGGGCTGGCTGATGTTCGTGAACAACAACATCGGCGGCAACACCACCGCCATCGACGCCATCAACCCCGAGCGCGACGGCTACAACTACCCGTGGACGCCCGGCACCGTTTGGGGCCCCGGCAACTACGGGTGGAGGCATACCTGCCTGGCCTACGCCGGCGGGCAGAGCGCGGCGGAGATCATGCCCAACGGCAACGTGTTCGTGGCGCTGAGCGGCCAGTACATGTATGAAGTGACCAGCGGCGGACAGGTGGTGTGGCAGCATGCCGATGGCCCGCAGAAAGCCTTCCGATACACCTGCGATGACCCGGGCATCTCCGCACTGCTGGGGGCCGACCCCTGCGGGCTGGGCACGGCGGTGGAGGAAGAGGCGAGCACGGGCATTTCGGTGTATCCGAACCCCACGGCGGGCGTCGTGCATATCGCTGGCATCGCTCTGGGTGAGCTGCTGTCCATCACCCTGCTGGACGCCACGGGAAGAGCGGTGCTTCGTACTGCGCCGATGACCGGCCTGGACCTGGGTGACCGACCGGATGGTATCTACCACCTGATGCTGGACCTGCGCGACGGCACGCGTCTCCACCGTACCCTGGTCCTGCAACGCTGACCGTGCCATGCGCCCATTGCTGCGGATCGTGGTGCCGGCCTTCGCCTGGCTCGCGCATGGCCTGGCCGTGCAGGCGCAACCGCCGCTCTACGACCCCGGCACGGTGCACGACATCCGGCTCTGGTTCGATGACCCGCACTGGCGCGAGACGCTTGAAAGCCTCTATGTGCAGGGCGAGAAGGGACGACTGACCGGCACGCTCTCCATCGATGGGCAGGTCTACGCCGGTGTGGGCGTGCGCTACAAGGGCTACAGCAGCGTGAGCGTGGGCCGCGCGAAGAACCCCTTCAACATCAAGCTGGACCACACCATCGCGGGGCAGGGGCACCAGGGCTTCCGCAAGCTGAAGCTCAGCAACATCACCTCCGATCCCTCCTGCCTGCGCGAAGCATTGGGCTACGAGGTGGCCAGGGACCACATGCCCGCCTCGCGCGCCAACTTCGCCACGCTGCATGTGAACGACACCCTGATCGGCCTTTACACCAATGTGGAGGCGGTGAACAAGGACTTCGTGCAGCGCTGCTGGGGCGATCGCAAGGGCAGCTTCTTCAAGGGCAACCCGCCGGTGGTCTCGCCCAGTGGCGAGAACTGCAACCTCAGCGATTCGCCCGGACCCGACAGCACGGACTACTACGGCGTGTACTCCATCGAGAGCGACCAGGGCTGGAGCCATTTGCTGGACCTCATCACCACGTTGAACCAGGACGCGGAACACGTGGACCAGGTGCTCAACGTGGACCGTGCGCTGTGGATGCACGCCTTCAACTACGCGCTGATCAACTTCGACAGCTACGTGGGCTACGCGCAGAATTACTACCTGTACCGCGATCCCAACGGCCGGTGGAACACCATTCCCTGGGACCTGAACATGTCCTTCGCGAGCTTTCGCCTCACCGACGCCTCGCTCTACTGGAACGGCTTCAGCATCGCCAACGCCATCACCATGGACCCGCTGATGCACCACAACGCGCCGTCGATCCTGCCGCGCCCGCTGATGCGCAACCTCTTCGCCGACCCGACGCATCGGCGGATGTACATCGCGCACCTGCGCACCATCATCGCGGGCTGGTTCGCCAATGGCCGTTACTACGACCGCGCCCTGGAGATGCGCGCGCTGATCGATCCGTACGTGCAGGCCGATACGAACGCCTTCTTCAGCCACCAGGAATTCCTGGACAACCTGGACCTGCCGGTGTCGGGCATCACCACCTATCCGGGCATCGCGCAATTGATGGAAGCGCGGTCCGCCTGGCTGCTGGGCTATCCCGGCTACCTGGGGCATCCGGAGATCGGTGCGCCGGTGCATGAGCCGGAGGATCTCACGGTGGGGGGGACGGTCACGATCACGGTGTCTGTTGTGGACGCGGACGAGGTGATGCTCGGTCACCGCTTCGCCGATGGCGGCGTGTTCCAGCGCCTGGCCATGCACGACGATGGCCTGCACGGCGACGGTGGTGCGGGCGATGGTGTCTACGGCATCATGCTCACGGCTTCATCCAACCTGTTGCAGTACTACATCTATGCGCAGAATGCCACGGCGGGCGCATTCCTGCCGGAGCGTGCCGAGCATGACCACTTCAGCATCCAGACGCGCATCCTTCCCGGCCACCTGGTGATCAATGAAGTGATGGCCCTCAATGGCGGCGTGGTGCTGAACGAGGACCACGAGGCGGCGGATTGGATCGAGTTGTACAACCCCGGGCCCTTCACGGTGTCCACCGCAGGATTGTACCTGTCGGACGATCCCGGCCAGTCGCAGAAATGGGCGCTGCCGCAGCGCACGCTCATCCCAGGCGAATTCATGATCGTCTGGGCCGATGAGCGCGACGATCTCGGCGGCCACCACGCCAACTTCAAACTCGGTGCGCAGGGCGAGACCCTCACGCTGGCCTACGACGCCGACGCGATCATCGACGAGATCGTCTTCGGCGTGCAATACCCCATCAGCACCACCGGCCGCTACCCCAACGGCACCGGGCCTTTCCGCGAGTTGCCGCCCACCTTCAACGCCGTGAACACCATCGGCCTGAAGGACAACGTGGACCGCCGCCTGCTGCTCTACCCCAACCCGGCCACCACGGAACTCAACGCCATAGTGCGGATGACGCCACCGCTGGAGACCCAGGTGTTCGGCACCGATGGCCGCGCCATGGGCGCACCGGTGACGCACGCCACGAACGAACGCATCCGCTTCGCCACCCACGGCTTCGCCGCCGGCCATTACGTGCTGCGTGTGCGCAGCGCCGATGGCGACCTCCATGAACCCTTCATCATCATCGAATGAGAACCACCACGACCCTCCTCGCCGCGCTCTTCGCCATCGCGGCCCATGCGCAGACCATCACCACCTGGACCACCCAGGACGGACTGCCCTCCAACGACCTGCGTGATGTGGCCATCGGCCCCGACGGCAAGGTGTGGATCGCCACCAGCCAGGGCGTGGCCGTCTTCGATGGCTCCTCCTTCACCGTGCACAACACCACTTCGCATCCCGGGCTGGCGGACAATGACACCTACGCCGTGGAGGTGGTCTCCAACGGCACGGCCTGGGTGGGCACCGACTTCGGGCTGAGTTTCTTCGACAGCGGCGTCTACCAGACCTACACCACCGCCAATGGGCTTGGCGGCAACGAGGTGAAGGACGTGAAGGTGGCGCCCAACGGCGACGTGTGGATCGCCACGAGCAATGGCGCCTCGCGATTCATCGGAGGCGGTTTCACCGCGTTCGGCCCGCCCGATATCCCCTTCGGTGGTGCCCGCCATGTGGCCTTCTCCGGAACCGATGTGCTCATCAGCAGTGGGCTGGGCGGCATGATCGTGTACAACGGAACGGGCTTCACGGCGGTGACCACCGCGCAAGGGCTCCTTTCCAACCGCCTTCGGGCGATAGCGGTGGATGGCCAGCAGCACCGTTGGGTGGCCACCGACGAAGGCATCAGCCTGATGAGCAGCGACAACACGCATATCGCGGACCATGCGCATGTGTTCCTGCTTCCACCGCCGGATGAATTGAATCCGATCACCGATGTGGACATCGACGGCCAGGGACGCATCTGGGCCGCTGTGTATGTGGACTATCTGGTGACCGAGGGCGGCGTAAGCTGGTTCAACGGGGTCGCCTGGACCCAGATCGAGACCAGCGATGGGCTCGCGGGTCCCAACGTGCGCCGCCTCGCGATCGACCAGGACGACAACGTGTGGGTGGCCACCAGCACCGGATTGTCACGTATCAGTGGCGTGGAGATCGGCATGGGCGAAATAGCCCAAGGCGAAGGGTTCCGGTTGTATCCGAACCCGGCGAGCGACCAGGTGGTGGTGCAGGCGGATGGGCTGCGCGGACAATGGGCCGAGCTGCGCGATGCTTCCGGACGGATGTTGCGCCACGCATGGATCGCGTCCGATCGCGAAACCCTCGATGTCTCCGGCCTGCCGGATGGACCGTACGTGATGCGCATCGGTGGTGCGGCGCGGCGATTCGTGGTGGCGCACTGAGACCCGGCACGGTATCGATGGAACGAAAGCGGCGGCCATGAGCATGGCCGCCGCTGGGCGTTCGTAAGGACCGCTGGTCAGCGCATCACCACGAAGGGCTTCGTTTCCTGTTCCATTCCGCTGGTCATCCGCATGAGGTACATGCCGGGCCGCAAGCCGGTGATGTCCAACACTTCGATGTGACGGCCTTCCTCCGCCGAAGTGGTCCGTTCGATCAACAGGCGGCCGGTGGGGTCGATCAGCTCCAACCTTACCTGGCCGGCCTCCTGCAGGAGGAGTTCCACGTGCAGGCGGTCATTGGCGGGATTGGGATACATACCGAAGGTGGCCGGTGCTATCGATGTTTCTGTGAGCAGTGATGCCAGGTCCTTGGGTTGTGCCGGCTGGAAGAAGTAGATGCCTGGGATGGGGTCCTGGTGGATCCCATCGGCTCGCGCCCAGGCCACACTCACATGGTCGGGGCCATTGGCTTCGCGGTGTGTGGCATAGAGGTAGCGCAGTTCACCGGCCTCGAGCCAGATGGCCGCGGAGGACTGCTGTGCGAACTGCGTGTAGACATGCGGCGGCACCGGAGCGGGGCAGCGCGCGATGGCCGGTCCGTTCACCGGGGTGGTGCCGGGGCTCAGGTAGAGCTCGGCACGGTGGTCGGCCGAGATGAAGAAGCGGTAGTAACCGCTCACCGGCGGGCAGATGAGGCCGCCCAGCGTGGCGGTGAAGTGGTCCCCGTCGTTCTGCGGGGCTTCGAAACTGGCCAGTTGCGTGGTGGTCACCGGGCCGTTGCCGTTCTGTTGGCGCACGCGTGTGATGCCATCGCCCGGCTCGCAGTACAACAGGTCCACCTGGAAGATGGTCACCGTGCCCGATACTTCGTTGGCGCTGATGAGCAGCATCTCACCATTGGGGCTTTGGTCCGCATGGACGAAGCGCAGGCATTCCACACCGGAGTCCAGGCCCTCAGGGCTCAATGGGCTGGCGCCGAAGTTCCGGTTGTTCACATAGTCCAGATACTGGGCGTTGGTGGGGTCGGTGACATCATAGACCATGATGCCGCCGATGCGTTCGAGACCGATGAAGGCATAGTGGCGTCCGTCGATCAGGGCCACCTCCACGGCCTCGGGCTCCGGTCCCTTGTCGTCGCTTCGGTTGTCGAAGTTGTTGTTGCTGTTGCTCGCGTTGAAGCGCGTGGGGTAGCGCTGGGCAGTGATCCGCTCGAAGTCCTCCCCGCTGTCGTAGAGCAGCTCACCTGCGGCGTTGCGGATGCTGAAGGAACGTGCGCCCAGGACGTGGATCTCCTCGAATAGGCCATCGCCATCGAGGTCGCCCGATGCGCGTGATGCGGTGAGCCTGCCGAGGTTGGCGTTCTGTTTCAGATCAGCGGCATTGGGGAACACATCGGGATCGAGTTGGTATCCCGCGTTGCCGATGCGGCGACCTTCTTCATAACCCGGCCAGTCGTCCCTTGCGTCGCCCTCATTGGCGTAGATCACATAGGGTTCGCCGTTCACCGTGTAGCAGGCGATCGCGTCGGGCATGTACAGTCCTTTGACCGGCCAGTTGGCGATGTTGATCATGCCGTCCTGGTCGCTCGCGTCCAGGCCATTCCCCGGCAGGCTGTGGTCCTTCATGCCCAGCGAGGTGATGGAGACGATCGTGTTCGTGTTCAGGTCGATGCGCACCACGGCGTTGTTCTCCTGGCACACCACGAAGGCCGTCTGCGAGTCCGCACTCACCGCGATGTACTCCGGCTCCATGTCCTGCGCCACCGATGCGTTGGGACCGAAGATCCTCACGCCAGGCAGCATCTCCGGGGTGTAGCCCTCGAAACCGATCGTGGTCACCTGGGCTTGCGAGAGAGATGCGATCCCTCCGTTGATATCGATGATGCTGATGCTTCCCTCGGGGTCGATGCCGTCCAGGTAGCTGATCGGCTCGCCCTCATTGGCCACCAGCAGCTTGGTGCCATCGGGGGTCCTGGTGATCATGTCCGGCAATGCGCCTACGGTGAGCTGGTTCAGGAAATTCCCATTCAGGTCAAGGAACACAACGCTCCCGTTGTCGGTCTTCACGAAAGCCTCACAGGCAATGGCGATGGCGCCATCGATCACCACCACACTGTTCGCACCGCCTCCGTATGGCGACATGTCCATGGTGAAAAGCAGTGTGGGGTTGGACGGGTCGGAGATATCGATCGCATCCACACTGTTGGCCGCGGCATTGGTGGAGAATACGCGACGGGTGCCGGGGTCGTAATCCACGATCTCGGCGGCGCTTTCGCCGTAGAGGCCTGTCTGGTAGGTGCCGATCGGTGTGATCCGGAGGGTCTGGGCATGCGAGGCGATGGCCAAGGCCAGCCCCGAGGCCAGCGCCCCAAGTCGCAGGGTAGTGAGATTCTTCATCGGGTTCGGTTTGTTTTTCCAGGGGCCAAAAGTCCCTGGGTCGTATTTCCCGATCCGGATGCTTGGTTGAACGTTCGGTCAAATCATCGCGACTTTCATGTGTACTGCATGTGTCATCCATGTTGCACTCCCGACACATATCTTTCCTTCCGTGCCGGTGACGATCATGTCGTCAACCACCGGAGCCGTTCTTCGCGCTTCACCTTGTCATGTCCTCCGATGCTTCCGTAGTCCACCCACTTCCAACGCCTCAACCACCACCAGAAGCGATCTTGCGCCCTGATATGGACGCGCACGATCACGTGGAGACCGAAATGGCCGCCCTGGCCGCGCGCTTCGTCAACAGCACGGCGCGCAATGTCTTCCTCACCGGCAAGGCCGGCACCGGCAAGACCACCTTCCTGCACCGCCTCGCCGCGCACACGCACAAGCGCCATGTGATCGTGGCGCCCACCGGCATCGCGGCGCTCAACGCGGGCGGTGTCACCGTGCACAGCCAGTTCCTGCTGCCCTTCGGGTCCTTCGTGCCGGAGAAGCGCCTGCCACCCGACATCGGCGAGTATGGCGCCTTCACCGACCGCGATACGCTGAACCGCCGCCATCCGCTCAACGCCCTGCGCCGCCATGTGCTGCGCGCGCTGGACCTGCTGATCATCGACGAGGTGAGCATGCTGCGCGCCGACCTGCTGGACGCCATCGACCACCGCCTGCGCAGTGTGCGCCAGCGCTGGGACCGTCCCTTCGGCGGCGTGCAGGTGCTCTTCATCGGCGACCTCTACCAGCTGCCACCCATTGTGAAGGACGAGGAGTGGAGCGTGATGCGCCGCTACTACGACAGCATGCACTTCTTCGAGGCCCACGCGCTGAAGGAGAGCGGCTACGCGCACATCGAACTGGACAAGATCTTCCGCCAGCAGGACGAGCGCTTCATCGCCCTGCTCAACCACCTGCGCGAGAACACGGTGACGCAGGCCGATGTGGACGCGCTGAACGAGCACTACCAGCCGCGGCTCGCCGAGGACGCCAGCGACGGCGTCATCACCCTCACCACGCACAACCGCACGGCCGATGAGCTGAACCAACGCGCGCTGGAGAAGCTGCCCGGCCGGGTGCATCGCTTCGAGGCCGACATCGAAGGTGATTTCCCCGAGAGCATGTTCCCCGTGCTGCGCGAGCTGGCCTTGAAGGAGGGCGCGCAGATCATGTTCACCCGCAACGACCCCGAGAAGGCCTACTTCAACGGCAAGCTGGCGCGTGTGGAAACGATCGCCGAAGGCAGGATCAAGGTGCGCATGATCGATGGCGACACCCCCTACGTGCTGAAACGCGAGACCTGGGAGAACAAACGCTACGAGATCGACCAGACGACCAAGGAGCAGCAGGAGCGCATCCTGGGCACCTTCGAGCAATACCCCGTGAAGCTGGCCTGGGCCATCACCGTGCACAAGAGCCAGGGCCTCACCTTCGACAAGGCCATCATCGACGTGGGCCGCGCCTTCGCACCGGGACAGGTGTATGTGGCATTGTCGCGGCTGCGTTCGCTGGAGGGGCTCATCCTGCGCACCCGCATCGAACCCGCCGTGGTGAGCACCGACCGGGAGGTGGTGGCCTTCAGCGAACGGCGCCACGCGCAGCAGCCGCTGCCCGAGCAGTTGCAGGAGTACCAGCGCCGTTTTCTGCACGACATGCTGGTGAGCACCTTCGACCTGGGCGACCTGCTGCAACGCGCCGATCACATCCAGAAGGACCACGACGAGGTATCGGCCTTCGAGGACGAGGGCATGAAGACCGCCCTGCAACGGTTCCGCGACCGGCTGCGCACCGAGGAGGACAACACGCGCAAGTTCCAGGGGCAGTTGATGCGGCTGTTGCAGCAGGATGAACGCCCGGTGCTGCTGGAGCGCATCGCCAGGGGCGCCGACTACTATGGCGGCTTCTTGAAGGATGCCATGAAGGACCTGCTGCGGCACCTGGCACAGGTGGACCTCCTTACGCGCACCAAGCAGTACGGCGATGCGCTGCGCGAACTGGACGGCATGCTGGTGAAGAAGATCGCCACCATCGCCAAGGCGGTGCATGTCACCACCTGCATCCTGGAAAGCCGGGAGGTGACGCGCGACGCGGAACAGGAGCGGAAGCTCGGGGCCGAGCGCAGCGCCATTGTGGAGGAAGTGAAGGCCTGGGTGGCGGAGCATGCGCCGGCCAGCGCGCTGAAGAGTGGCCGCCGACGGAAGCGCGATGAGGCGTGGGACCCCTCGGATGCGGACGAGCACGTGGAACCTGGCCTTTCACGCAGGAAGAAGCGCAAGGCCGCCGGAGAGCCCAAGCCGCCGAAGATCAAGGGCGAGACCTACCTGAAGACCTACGCGCTGATCAAGAACGGCATGCAGCTGGACGAGGTGGCCAGGGAACGGGGCCTGTCGCTGGGCACGATCGAAGGCCATGCGGCGCGCGGCATCGGCGAGGGCATCCTGGAGATCGACGCGTTGCTGCCAGCCGCGGACCGCGACGCCATCGCCGAGTGGATCCGCGAACACCCCGGCAAGAACAGTGGCGAGATCCGTGCGCATTTCGGCGACAAGTTCTCCTACGGCAAGGTGCGCATGGTGCAGGCGTGGTTGGCGAATGTGTGAAGCGGGGCGGCAACGGTCATACCCTGCACATGCGGCGTTTCCAGCCGTACATCGGGCACAGGCAGGCCGCATGCCGAGGGCGACGGGATCCTACAGAGACTCCGGCCCCTCGAACTCCCCACAATATTCGGCTGGGGCCTCCACTTCCAGCGATATTCCACCCCGATCGTCGGCATCGGCTGCGAATTGGCCTACCTTGCGCCCCCGCCATCGGTGCTTTTGCCGGTGGCAACCAATACACTACAGTACAATGGCAAGTGGTACAGTGAAGTTCTTCAACAACGAGAAGGGCTTCGGATTCATCGTCCCGGATGCGGGCGGCAAGGACATCTTCGTACACAAGACCGGCACGCGCGAAGCCCTCTGGGAAGGCGACAAGGTCAACTACGAAGTGGAAGAGACCCCCAAGGGCTCCAACGCGATCAACGTAACGAAGGCCTGAGCGCCACACGATACTTTGGTAATGGGAAGCCGGTCCGCAAGGGCCGGCTTCCGCATTTCAGGGATGTTGCGCAACTTCGGGTGTCAAGCCCCGCACCATGGAACGCGACATCCACGCCCCCGACGCGCAGGGCTTCATTCCCGGCGTATACAACTACTGCGACCGCCTGTGCGAGCGGTGCCGCTTCGTGCGGCAGTGCCGCGTGGGCATCGCGGAGATGGATGATGTGGGCACGCCCGATGCGCCCATCGGGGGTGGCGCCGCCGAGGACCTGCGCAAGCGCCTGGAGGAGTTGATGGGCCTCACCCCCGAGGATGTGGAGCGCGACGCCGGGAAGGAGGATGATGCGGACGATGCGGAGGGCCTCGGGTCGGACTTCGACCCTGCCGACCTGGAGCCCGACCCGGCATGGGAGAAGCGGATGGAGGAGAAGCGCCGCCAGACCGACGCGCATCCCCTTTCGCACCGCTCGCACACCTACATGGAACTGGTGCATGAATGGCTCGAAGCGCACGCCGAGGAATTCAAGCGCAAGGGGCTGGACATGTACAAGCGGCCGGAGATCACCCTGCCGGTGGGGGCGCACACGCCCGAGATGATCGTGCTGCGCGAGGCGATCCACGAGATCGGCTGGTTCCACACCATGCTGCACGTGAAATGCCGGCGCGCCGTGCAGGGCAAGCTGGAGGACGGCGACTGGGACGACGACCCGCACCAGAGCGACTGGAACGGCACGGCCAAGCTCGCCCTCCACATCGTGGACCGCTGCCAGGTGGCCTGGGACATGGTCGCTGAGATGATGCCCGAAGAGGCCGGCGAAGCGGATACCTCCAGGGAGTTGCTCAAGCGCATCGGCGAAGGGCTGAAGCAGGAATTCCCCGATGCGGACCGGTTCATCCGCGCGGGCTTCGACGCGCCGCGCCAGCCTTGACGCCGCTCAGCGCACCTTGATCGCGCTGCGCACCTGCTGGCGGCTTTCGTTCTGCAGCCGCACGTAGTAGCGCCCGGCGGGCAGTTCGCCCAGATCGGTATCCAGCAGGTGCCGGCCGGCGGGCATGGTGGCGTTCAGCAGGGTGCGCAGCAATTGCCCCTGCTCGTTGAAGACCTGCACCAACACATAGCCGCCATGGCTGGTATAGCGCAGCGTGATCCGTTCCACGAAGGGATTGGGATACACCAGCAGCAGTTCCTCGCCCGCCACCTGGTTGGCCTGGTGGATGCCGGTGGAGAGACAGCCCGCGGGATCGATCAGCGTAAGCGGTTGCAGGTCGCTCAGCAGCACCTGTTGCACCTCGCTTTGCGTCAGGCAGAACCAGTCGCGCAGCACCGAGGCGTACACGCTTCGGAAATCGTACTGCATGGCCAGGTTGGTCTGCACGTTCGCGTTGGGCGGTATCTCGGGATTGTCGCCCAGCATGCCGGGCAGCACCTTGGTGCCGAAGAGGAACATGGGCAGCGCGCTGCCGTGGTCGGTGCCCAGGGAGGCGTTGCTGATGATGCGCCGCCCGAATTCGCTGAAGGTCATGCCCAGCACGCGTTCCTCCAGGCCCAGCAGGTGCAGGTCGTCCTGGAAGGCGTGGATGGCGTCGCTCAGCCCCTGCAGCAGGTTGGCGTGCGCGCCCAGCACGGGGTTGCCGGCCACCACCTGCAGCGCGTGCGTGTCGAAACCGTTCATGCTCACCCAGTAGATGCGCGTCTTCAGTCCGCCGCAGATCAGTTGCGCCACGATCTTCAGCGCCTGTGCCAGTTGCGCGCCCGGCGCATTGCCGGTGGGGTAGAGGGTGCTCATGTTGCAGCCGTCCACCGCCGCCGCGTTGATGGCGCTGCCGTACAAGCTGGATTGCTGCTGCACGGTGCGGATGTAGGCCAGCTTGTCGCCGCTGCAATCGTCCGTGGCGGGATCGATGTAGATGTTGCTGGCCAGGTTCACGGGGTTGTCCGTGTTGTTGATGGCCACGGCCATGTTCACGCCCATGTGCTGCAGCCCCGGCCCGATGGCGCCGCCCACGCGGATCGCCAGGGGGTGCGGCATCTCCGCGTTGGGGTAGCCCGCCGGATAATTGGGATACTCGTGGTGCAGGTAGCGGCCCGTCCATCCGCTGTTGAGCACCTGCTGGCTGCCGGAGGCAGTTTCCCAGATGTCGGTGGCGCGGAAGTGGCTGAAGTCCGGCTCGGGGTAGCTCACGCCCTGCACAATGGCCAGCTTGCCATCCTCCCACAGGTCGCGCATGCCGCCCATGGCGGGGTGCAGGCCCGTGGCGCCGCCCAGCCCGCTCAGCGGCAGCACGGCACCTTCGGGAATGAGCAATTGCGGACGCGCTGTGCTGAGGTTGCCGTACTGGTCCAGCGGTATCACGGTGTTCAATCCGTCGTTGCCGCCGAAGAGCTGCACGATCACCAGCACGCGGTCGGTGTCGCCACGCGCGGCCAGGGCCGCCAGCAGCGGGTTGCTCATGGCGCGCAGGGTGAAGCCGCCCACGGTGGCCACCGATGCGCTCTGCAGGAATCGTCTTCTGTCCATGACCGGCGGTGTTCAGTGCAGGTGGTTCTCGGCGGCTTGCACCATGTCCAGGAATAGCAACAGCAGCAGCGTGGGCACCAGTTGCGCGAAGGGGTCCGGGCTGTTCGGGTCGTTCACGTAGATCTCGTAGGCGTCGGTCCAGTAGTGGTCGAACTGCTGGCCCAGCAGCAGGTAGTTGGTCTTCAGCTGCTGCTTCACTTCCGCCGACACCGGCACGCCGAAGAGCAGCTGGGTGGCGTCCTCCACCAGGGCGTTGGGGTCGTAGGGGTTGGAGAATTGCGCCACCAGGGCGAGCAGGTCGGCTTTGAAGCTGAGGTTCTGGCTGGCCGGCTGGTAGATGTCGTTGCCGGTGGAGAAGCCCACGTAGACCAGCGCCAGCATGGCGTTGTTGCGGTTGGGGAAGGTGGCGCCGTCCACCCACATGTTGTCGTACATGGGCGCCTGGTGGTAGGCGGGCCAGCCGGCCACGTTGGGCGGGTTGGCCAGTTCCTGCCCGGCGAATTGGGTGAGGCCGTAGACCTCTGCCCAGATGCGGTAGCGCGCCTCGAACTGGGCGGGCGTGGGGAAGGGGATGCCGAACTGGCGGATGGCGCCCAGCACCAGGTCGGCGGGGCTCTTGATGCGGCAGGCGCGCACCTCGGCGCTGAAGAAGTGCTCGCTGGTGAGCAGCGCGGTCATCACCTGCCTGATCTGGTCCGGCGCGTTGATGGTGTCGCGGAAGAGCTGCGCCAGCGGCACGATCACGTCCTGCTCGGTGGCCGCGTCGATCTCGCCGGTGACGAAGAAGCGGTAGATCTCGCGGCATACGTGCAGCGAACATTCGTCCTTGCCGAAGATCAGGTCCAGCAGCGCGTTGAACTCGTTCAGCCCGCCGCCCGGCCCCGCCTGGCCGTTGATGACGGCGTTGTTGAAGAAGGCGCTGAACTGCTTGTTGCCCGTGTCGTGCAGGAAGGGGATGTATTGCGTGTTGGGCACCACCGGCACGCCGCCGCTGTCGATCTGCACGATCCAGCCGGTCATCACGCGCGCGGCCTGCTGCACATCGGCCTCGGTGTAGCCGCTGCCCACGCCCAGGGTGAAGAGCTCCATCAGCTCGCGGGCGTAGTTCTCATCGGGCTGCAGCACGTTGTTGAAGGTGCCGTTGAGGTAGATGAGCATCGCGCCGCTGAGGCCTGCCTCGCGCACCAGCGTGCGGTAGTTGCCCATGGCGTGCGTGCGCAGCAGCTGTTCGTACTGGTAGAGGAATTGCGGCACCGGCGCGGCCACGGCCTGCACGGGCATGGTGTTGTACCAGCACAGCGCCAGCTTCTCGCGCAGCGTGCGTTGTTGCTGCACCTGCAGGCCGGTGCGCCAGGCGCCCCAGCTGATGATGCGCTGCACCGTGGGGTTGGGCGCGGGCTCGGCCGGCAGGGGCACGCCCACCCAGGTGCTGCCGAAGGGCACCGCCGGGTCTATGGCGTCAGGGTCGGGCACGCCGCCGTTCAATTCCCAATAGGCCTTGATGGGTGGCGTGGTGTCGTTGGTGAAGGTGAGCAGCGCGTCCACCACCTGCGCCAGGCTTTGCCCCTCGAAATGCGCGAGGTCCGCGTTGGTGCAGCCGAAGAGCGCACGGCGCAGCAGGTGGGTGCGTTCGGGCTTGCCGAAGGGCCCGGTGTAGGGTGTCAGGGGCATGGCTGGCGCGATGGGCGAGGAAAGATAGGATGGACGGTGTTGCGCGATCGTTGCCTGGCGTGGCACATTTTCCACCGCCTTTCCAAGACCGTGCCCGAGGCATCGAAGCCAGTGTGCGGCCGGGTCGTGTCCCCGGTCGGATCGATCCCGGTGAGATGCCGCGAACAGGATCATGACCATTCGGATCAGAGCGACCAGTGGTTGATGCGCAACGGGGCGCAGCGTACACCGACCTCCGGGGTCCGGCGTGCGGTGGGCGTCCACGATCCGCGCGGGACAGGTGGTCGGCGTGCCCGTGTGCGGAGCATGTGCGGTAGCCGAGCCACCTGGACTTGGATCGTGGTCGCCTTTTGGCTCCACCTTTTGGCGAAGCAAAAGGTGGTAGAAGACCGATCCGGTCACTTCTTTGATGAACTGGTCCCCAGGCCATACGCAGCCATGCTCCGCCCGATCCCCATCTTCGCCCCATGAAGCTCGTCTCGTTCAACGTGAACGGCATCCGCGCCAGCGTGGGCAAGGGACTGCACCACACGCTCCGCACCCTGGATGCCGACATCCTCTGCTTCCAGGAGACCAAGGCCACACCGGAGCAGGTGCAGCAGGCGCTGGCGGGTGCCGATGGCTACCACGTGCAGGCCTACGGCGCGCTGAAGCCCGGCTACAGCGGCACGGCCATCGCCAGCCGGGAGAAGCCCGCCGCGGTGGATTTCGGCATCGGCATGCCCGGCCACGACGATGAGGGCCGCGTGGTCACCTGTTCCTTCCAGGATGTGGTGGTGGTGAACGTGTACACGCCCAACAGCGGCGAAGGCATGAAGCGCCTGGGCTACCGCGGCGAATGGGACAAGGCCTTCCGGGCCTACGTCGCCAAGCTCGCCAAGGGCCGGCGGCCGGTGATCGTCTGCGGCGACCTCAACGTGGCGCACCGCGATATCGACATCGCGCGGCCCAAGGCCAACTACAACAAGACCAGCGGCTACACCCAGCAGGAGATCGACGGCCTGGATGCCCTCCTCGCCGCCGGTTTCGTGGACAGCTTCCGCCACCTGCACCCCGCCGAGGTGAAGTACAGCTGGTGGAGCCAGCGCTTCGGAGCGCGGGCCAAGAACGTCGGCTGGCGCATCGACTATGTCCTCGTCTCCCAAGGTTTCGAGAAGCGGATCAAGGAAGCCTTCATCCTCAACGAAGTGATGGGCAGCGACCATTGCCCGGTGGGCATTGTGTGGTAGAGGGCAGTTGTCCGTTGTCCGTTGTCAGGCCTCGGGACAATCTCCATCCTGCACAACCGACAACAGCCAACCGACAACCAACAACTGACAACCAACAACTGGCAACTACCATCAGCAACCATGAAAAACCTCCTCCGCCTCGAAGAACTCGCCCAATTCCTGGCCTGCCTCGCGTTCCTCTACTTCGTGGATGCGGCCTGGTGGGTGTACCTGCTGCTGCTGTTGGGTCCCGACATCGGCATGCTGGGTTACCTGGTCAGCACCCGGGTGGGGGCCTTCACCTACAACCTGCTCCACCACAAAGGCCTGGCGGTGCTGCTGGCCGGGCTGGCCCTGCTGTTGCGGCTTGACCTGCTGGCCCTGCACAGCAGCCTGCCGCACACCCTCCAGCTCGCGGCCGTCATCCTCTTCGGCCACGCCAGCATGGACCGCGTCTTCGGCTACGGCCTCAAATTCGGCGACAGCTTCCAGCACACGCATCTGGGGTGGATCGGGAAGACGGAAGTGGCAAGCGGCCAGGCGGGTGTTGGCCAGTAGTTGTCGGTTGTCCGTTGGCCGGCTTCCGACCAAGCCATGCTGCGACCGACAACCAACAACCAACAACCAACAACTGAGAACCGCCAACCGACAACGACCAACTCGCCACGATGAGGATCCTCCTCTTGGACAACTACGATTCCTTCACCTGGAACCTGCAGCACCTGCTGGCGCCGCATGGGGCGGTGGACGTGGTGCGCAACGACGCCATCACGGTGGACGAGGCGGCGCGCTACGACCGCATCGTGCTCTCGCCGGGGCCGGGGTTGCCCAGCGAGGCGGGCATCACCATGGAGCTGCTGCACAAGCTGATGCCCACGCACCCCATCCTGGGCGTATGCCTGGGCCTGCAGGCCATGGTGGAGGTGTGCGGCGGCACGCTCTTCAACCAGCCGCGCGTGAAACACGGCGTGGCGGTGCCCTGCATCCCCGCCGAGCCGCGCGATCCGCTCTTCGCCGGCCTGCCCGAAAGCTTCGCGGTGGGCCTCTACCACAGCTGGGCCGCCGACCCCGCCACGCTGCCACCCAGCCTGCGCATCACCGCCCGCAGCGCCGAAGGCATCATCATGGCCGTCCGCCACAACACCTTTCCCAGCTGCGGCGTGCAGTTCCACCCCGAGAGCGTGATGACGCCCCAGGGCGCGGCGATGGTAGGGAATTGGGTGGGGTAGGGGGTATCTGTTCACCCCGCGAACTCCCCCGCCAGCAGCTCCGCCTGCCGCAACACCAGGTCCGTGGCCAGCTTCGATGTACGGCGGACAGCCATAGAGCCTGAGCGTCCGCTTCACCAGCACCTACAGCTTGGCCTTCACGCTTTCCTTGATCGTCCAATCGATGCCTGTGTGGAGATGTGCTACTCCAAGGTCAGCGGCGGGCCCACCACCCGCATGCCGTGCGCGGCGAAGACACGGGCCACCTCTTCCTTGCTGGGAGGCGTACGCCAAGCGGCGGTCTTTCGGAAAAAGGCTTCCATATCCCCGGCAGGTTGGTACGTTACCAGCATGCGCGCATGCTCGGTGAGCTGGATGAATGCATGCGGCACGCCACGCGGCAGAAAGATGGTGTCGCCCACCGAGGCCGGGAACTGTTCATCACCCACCCTGAAGCGGTACTCGCCCTCCAGCACGTGGAAGGATTCATCCTGCTCCGGATGGATGTGCAGGGGCGGACCCCCATGTGGGCTCTGGCCGATCTGCTCGAACACCGCCATGCCACCGTCGGTATCGGCACTGCCGATCTTCAGGTCCAGCGTGTTCGCGGTCACGCCCTTCATGGTGAAACGCTCGCCATGGCGTGTTGCGCCGGCGGCGACCTTGAACCCTTTGGTGATGCTCATGGCGACGGCCTGTCCTTTGGTGATGCTCATGGCGACGGCCTGTCCTTTGGTGATGAGCACCGCGACCACCGAAGCGACGGCTGATAGGAGGAAACGCTTGCGGTGCATGCGGAGTGGCTCAGGCGTGTGAAAATAACCCGTTCGTATCCCGATCCTCAAACCCCCGGCAAGGTCTCCGTAGGGATCCTGTCGCCTGGTACTTGTTGCAGCAGGGGCCTCGGGGAGAGTCCAGTGGTGCTGTGGATGGATCGGAGGGACGTGATAGTCTGGGGGTCCGGGCGTATCGTGGATCACCTATCGCTGAACTCCCCCGCCAGTAGCTCCGCCTGCCGCAGCACCAGGTCGGTAGCCAGCTTCTGCATATCCGGCGGATAGCCGAAGTGCCGTAGCGTCCGCTTCACGATCACCTTCAGCTTCGCCTTCACGCTCTCCTTGATCGTCCAATCGATGCTGGCGTTCTGGCGGACGCGTTCGGTGAGGACCACGGCCAACTCGCGAAGCTTCTCCTGTTGCATCAGCTCCTTGGCGCTGTCGTTGTTGGCCACGGCGGTGTAGAAAGCGTACTCGTATTCGGTGAGGCCCATATCGGCGGCCTGCTTGTCGCCAGCGGTGATCTCCTTGCTCACCTTGATCAGCTCCTCGATCACTTCGGCGGCACTGAGGATCTTGTTGTGGTAGCGCTTGATGCTGTCCTCCAGCATGTCCATCAGGCTGCGGCTTTGCACGATGTTGGTACGGGCGCGGGCCTTGATCTCGTCGTTCAGGAGCTTCTTGAGCACTTCGATGGCCACGTTCTTGTGCGCCATGCCTTTCAGCTCCAGGAGGAACTCTTCGCTGAGCACCGAGATGTCCGGCTTCTTGATGCCCGCCGCATCGTAGACGTCGATGACCTTTTCGCTCACCAACGCTTGGTCGATGACCTGCCGGATGGTGGTCTCCAACTCTTCATCGGTGCGACCGCTGCCGGTGCCGTCGAACTTCACCAAGCGGGCTTTCACGGCTTGGAAGAAGCCGACCTCGTCCTTCACGTCCATCGCCTGGTCGTGCGGGATGGCGATGGCGAAGGTCTTGCTGAGCGCGGTGACCTCGTTGATGTAGCGCCGCTTGCCGTCCTCCAGACCTAGCACATGTTCCTCGGCTCCTAGGATCAGGGAAAGCTTCTTCGCCGTGTCCGCTTGGAAGTACTCCTCGTAGGGGAAGCCGTTGTACATGTTGGCCACCACTTCCAGCTTCTCCAGCATCAGCTCCACGGCCTGTTCCTGCGCGATGGTGGGGTCGCCTTTGCCGCCGGCATCGGAATAGAAGGATAGCGCCTTCTTCAAGTCGGCGGCAATACCGAGATAATCCACCACGTGTCCGCCGGGCTTGTCACCGTATACACGGTTCACACGGGCTATGGCCTGCATCAGGCTGTGGCCCTTCATGGGCTTGTCGATGTAGAGCGTGTGCATGCTGGGAGCATCGAAGCCCGTGAGCCACATGTCGCGCACGATCACCAGTTGCAGGGGATCGTTGGGGTCTTTCATGCGCTCGGCAAGTGCGCGGCGCTGCTCCTTGGTGCTGTGGTGCTTGCTCATGGCCGGACCATCCGACGAAGCCGCCGTCATCACCACCTTGATCTTGCCTTTGCTCAGGTCGTTGTCGTGCCACTCCGGGCGCAAGGCCACGATCTCCGCGTACAGTTCCGCGGCGATGCGGCGGCTCATGGCCACGATCATGCCCTTGCCTTCGAAGACCTCCTGCCGCTGCTCGAAGTGCGTCACTATGTCCCGGGCCACGTTCTTGATCCGGTTCTCGCTGCCAATGAGCGCCTCCAGCTGGGTCCACTTGGCCTTGGCCTTCTGCGTGTCGGTGAGTTGTTCTTGGTCGAGGTCGTCGTCCAAGTCCTTGATCAGCTGCTTGCCTTCCTCGCTCAGGTTCACCTTGGCCAGGCGGCTCTCGTAGTAGATGCGCACCGTGGCGCCGTCCTCCACGGCCTGCGCGATGTCGTACACATCCACGTAGTTGCCGAAGACCGCCGGGGTGTTCACATCGGTGCTCTCGATGGGTGTGCCGGTGAAGCCCAGGTAGGTGGCGTTGGGCAGCGCATCGCGCAGGTACTTGGCGAAGCCGTACACGATCTTGCTGCCGACCACTTCACCCATTTCGTCCTTCACATCCACGGTGCGGGCCTTGAAGCCGTATTGCGTGCGGTGGGCCTCATCGGCGATCACCACGATGTTCTCGCGGGCGCTTAGCTGGTCGTACACGTTCCCCTCCTCGGGCTGGAACTTCTGGATGGTGGTGAACACCACGCCGCCGCTGGCCACCTTCAGCAATTCCTTTAGGTGGTCGCGGTTCTCGGCCTGCACGGGTTCCTGTCGCAGCAGTTGCACACTGGCCGCGAAGGTGTCGAAGAGCTGGTCGTCCAGGTCGTTGCGGTCGGTGATCACCACGATGGTGGGATTGTCCAGGGCCAGCACCACCTTGCCGGTGTAGAACACCATGCTCAGGCTCTTGCCGCTGCCTTGCGTGTGCCACACCACGCCTCCCTTGCGGTCGCCGGTGGCTTGCTTCGCCACGCCCGGCAATCCGTAGCTCTCGGGTGATTCCGCGAGCAAATTCCCCTCCTCCGGAGGGTTTGGCCGCGCGTAATTCCCCTCCTGCGGAGGGGTGCCCGAAGGGCGGGGTGGTGAAATGCCTGCATGCACCACCCCGGTCTGCGACCACCCCTCCGCAGGAGGGGAATTGAATACCGGATGCTCCTCCAACCACGCCATCGTCTGCACCAAGTGCTTCAATACACCTGATGCAGGTATACGGATGATGGTCAGCCCCAACGAACGCAGGTACTCATCCCGCCTTGCATCGTATTCCTGCTTGTGGTCATGGCTCTTGCCATCGATCTCGATCACCACGCCCACGTTGGCGCAATAGAAGTCCACGATGTAGTTGCCTACGATCTTCTGCCGGTCAAAGTCGTAGCCCTTGAACTTCTTCTTGTGCACCTGTTGCCAGAAAACAACCTCGGACAGGTTGCGCGCCTTACGCAACTCCTTCGCGCGTTCCTTCAGGGCAGGGTTGAAGGGCAGGTCGAAGAACTTCTTGGAGTTGCGGGGGATCTTGGGGTAGATAACCTCCCCTGGAGGGGTGCCCGATAGGGCGGGGTAGTCTTCTCTCCCCTCTGCCGCAATGCGCAATGGAGGCACAGCAGCTGCATAGTTGACCACCCCGGCCTGCGGCCACCCCTCCGCAGGAAAATTCACCACCCCGGCCTCGTTCCTCGACCACCCCTCCGCAGGAGGGGAATTAAATCCCGCCGCCCTTAACGTGCTCGCCACCGCGCGGTTCACCGCGTAGTACTGGTGGTAGGCGGCCACCTTCTTCACCGTGGTGATGGTGGTGACGCCCGTTCTGGGGTCCTCTTTGCGGCCGCGCTCGAACACGATGAAGTGCCGCACCAGGTCCAGCAGGGTGGCGGGATCGAGCATGCCGGTGATCAGCGTCTCCAGCTGACCGATCAGCGGCGAGGCCTCCACCTTGCCATCGCTCGTCTTCCAGCTCATGTACCGGCTGAAGCCGCTGCTCACCGTGCCGGCCCTGGCCTCCAGGCCGTCGCTGATCACCACCACGCAGTTGTAGGTGAACAGGCCGGGGATGGTCTCCTTGTAGGTCTCCACCTGCTTGTAAGCGCTGCGGATGCTCGCCTTCTCATCGGCGGCGTTCTTCAGCTCCATCAGCACCAGCGGCAGGCCGTTCACGAAGAGCAGCAGGTCGGGCCGCTTGTTCTTCCCGTTCTCCACCACGGTATACTGGTTCACCACCAGCAGGTCGTTGTGGGTGGGGTTGGTAAAGTCCACCAACCACACCAGGTCGCCACGGGTGTTGCCGTCCTGCTGGTAGTCCACCTTCACGCCTTCGGTGAGCATGCGGTGGAAGACCTCGTTGTTCACCAGCAGCTCGGGGCTGGCGATGCGCGCCACCTGCTTCACGGCCTCCTCCTGCGCCGCCACCGGTATGCGCGGGTTTATGCGCCGCACGGCCGCGCGCAGGCGCTCCAGCAGCAGCACTTGCTCGTAGCTCGCGCGCTCGGGGTGCTCGCCATCGGGCGCAATGCCGGGGCCGTGCTGGTAGGCATAGCCCAGCTCGCGCAAGCGCGCAATGGCGAACTGTTCGATCTGGTCTTCGGTCATTGCGCTGACTGGTCAGGTGTATCGGACAAATCAGCTTCATCGGCCGGATCAGTCCCATCCGGCCGCTTCGCCTGATTCGTCCGATCGTCCGATCCCGGCTGATACTTCCTCGTCCCCTTGCACTCCGGGTAGCCACTGCAGCCCCAGAACTGGCTGCCCGCATTGCCGCCCTGCTTGGCGGTGCGTAAACGCATGGCCTTGCCGCATTGCGGGCAGTTGGGCGTTTCTTCCTTGGGTACCACCGGGCGCCCTTGCTGCCGGTCGCGCTCAGCGAGGCGCGCGGCGGTGAGCTGCTCCCGGTGACCGCCGTGCTGGATGATGTCCTGCTCCAGGCGCGTGATCAGGCGGTCCAGCAGGAAGTTGGCCTGGTGGATCAAGCAGATCAGGCAGTTGGCGCGCACGGCGGGGTCGTCGTGGTCCAGCCAGTGGGCATAGTCGGTGTAGGTGAGCTCGCGGTTGTCCGGCACTTTGGCCACGACCCGCACGGCCATGGCCTCGGGGTCGTCCTTGTGCCATTGGCGGTGGCGTTTCTGGCGCAGGTAGTCCTCGTAGTCCAGCAGCAGTTCGTCCTGGCTGGAGCGGGCCACGTTCACCAGCTTCAGTTCGCTTTCGGCGCTGGTGGCGTTGGCGCGGCTGCCCTCGCCGATGTTCTGGCGCCCGCTGCGGGCGGCACCGATCATCTGGTCGGCCAGTTTGTGGCTGCGAATGAACTTGTCGCAGAAGGCCACTGTGCCGTCGTAGATCACCGTGGTGGTCTGGAAGGCACGCAGCTTCCTGAAGCCGCCGCTGGGACGCAGGCGGCCGGGGTCTTCGGGGCTGTCTGGTGGTGTGGGGGTCATTTCTGCCGCAGGCCTTTGGGGAGCAGCAAGAGGAAAGGGATGCACTGGTCCCATTGGAGTGCGCCCCAATCGGGACCCATGGCGGCGAGGGTGTCGTAGCAGGCGTCCAGGTTGCGGATGTAGAACTGCTCGCTGCGTATGCTCCATGCGATGCGGCCCAGGTGCTGCGCGAGGAACCACTTCTCCAGCAGACGGCCTGTGCGGCCGTTGCCATCCACAAAGGGGTGGATCTTCACGAAGGCCAGGTGCAGCAGAGCGGCGTAGTAGAAGGCCTCCTCGGTGGTCAGCATGCGTGCGTTGAGCGCCGCCACCTCATCCATGAGCTGCTGCATGAGGCCGGGCACCAACTGCTGATGCGCCGCCATGTATACCGTGACAAAGGCGTTGCCCACCTTCACGCCTTTGGTGCGCCAAGCACCACGGTCGTTGGCGTGTACCAACAGTTCGGCCAAGATGCCATGGGCCTGTAGCAGGTTGGCCAGGTCCAGGGGATGCGCCTGTGCGAACTGGTAGGCGCGCACCAGATCGTACACCTCCTGCACATCGCGCGGTTTCGGGCGGTCACCGGCCGCCTCCATGGTCTGCTTGAAGATGTTCAAGGTGACCTTGCTGCCTTCGATCTGGCTGCTGAACACGGCGCTCTCATACAGGCGCATGAGCTCGCCAGAACCTGAACCTGCACCGGCCCCCGAGCCGGTGTTGACCGCCTCGCTCAGTTGGGCCAGGGCATGGTCCAGCGCCACGTCCAGTTGGGCGCGGTAGGCGGGCAGGTAGTTGGGGCTTAGCAGTTCCACAGGCGTGAAGTTCGGGCTTGGCGGGCGCATGGCATCACCGGGATGGTCTGGAAGGCGCGCAGCTTGCGGAATCTGCCGTACGGCAGACGCAGGCGGCCGGGGCCTTCGGTGCTGTCGGGGGGCGCGGGGGTCATTTCCGTTTCCTTGCCTGAACATACTTCTTCTTCACCCTGGCCAAGTAGCCCTTGTCCTTCTTGAACATGTCCACGATCCAATGGATACACTCCACCGTGAACGTGCCCTGATTGATCGGTCCGTGGCTACGATGAAACTTGTTCTTGCCCTTCTTCCACTTCTGATCAGCGCAGATGGCATCCCAGTCGTTCCGGTTCATCAGCACTTGGCCTTTGCCTGAATAGGAGAAGATCTCCTTTCTATCGGCTTCACTGATCGCTGTCTTGATGATGTCATTGACCTTGTCGATCACCATCTTCGGCAACAGCTCATCCTCATGATCGCTGATCACCTTCTCGATCTTGATGCGCTCCTTCCCATCCAGTAGCTCCTCAATGGTGAAGTGGGATTCCCCTTTCTTGCCGAACACCACACTGTGTTTCAGTTCAATGGCGAACTCACTGCGCTCGTTGTTCAGGATCTCTTCATCTACTCCGGCGATATGCGCGGAAAGGACCTTGCTCAACTGCGGGCCGTACTTCTGTTCCAGCGAAATGGAAGTAGGCTTGCCAATGCCGGTCACGAGCGTGAGCATGCCGACCTCGCTGGCTGGCAATAGCTCCATTGTGGTGTTTGCCTTCCATGTATTGAGGAAGTTGATCACCGCGGCCTGAAAAATGGGGCCATACGCACCACCCAGTTCCGGCAAGAGCAAATGGGTGGACATGTTGCGCAGGTCGATCAACTTCTTGAGGTTCTGGTATTGCTTGGATCCAGGACCAAGAACCTCTGCTGCACACTGTTCAAGTCCCTTCGTGTGTCCGGTGGCTTTGGACGTGAATATCGAATCTTCTCCGGCACTGTTGCTGAGTATCCCTTTCAGCATGTGTTCCCAGGCCGCGCAATGGAGCATCGTGAATGCCTGAAAGCGGTTCTCGAGCGATGGGCGATTGTACAGTTCAAGAGACAGAACGAAGTTGTCCTTGGCCTGTTTGAGCAGTCGATAGCTCTGCGAGAGGTATGGCGAGGCAACTAACGATTGGCCTCCCTTCTTCGTGCTTAGCCGTTGCGCGAATTGTTCCAAGCTCAAGCCCTTCACGCCCTTGGCCTTGAACTTCCCGTTCGTGCGGCGTTCGAGAACGGCGTCCCATTCATTGCGGCTCATCTTCGCCTTCACCGTACCCTTCAGTGGATAACCGGTGTTGGCGGCAATGTCCTCCATGGAGAACTCGGCACCGGTCTGCTCCATTCGCTTCAGGAAAGCGAGAAAGGCTGCTTGCTTGGGGTTCGAGCGCTGCTTGGCCATGGGTTCGATTCAATTGGCTCAGGCGGTTGCGCGCGCCATCGCGTCTGCGTCGATATCGAAGCCCGCTTCGCGCAGGCGCTCAACGATGCGCGGAACGACCTCACTTATATGTTCCTTGTACTCTATTCTTATCACACCTTGCAGGTCGGAAGGCAGTTCGACTTTGCCCTTGACCACCAATGCCATTCTTTGCCGTGTGAGCGAAGAGAGTATCATTCCTGTTTCCAGAATCACATTCTGTCGTGCGCGAGGCTGGGCGGCAGTTGCACCATCCTCCTGGCTGTATCCAACATCATCTGGCGTGAGCAAGACAATGCCGAAATCCGATGTGAAGTCTTTTCCGATCTTCCCTTCAAGCGCCTCAATGATGGTCTTGCCCCCACCAGCGGTATTGACCAAGATGAACGGTTGTAAGCCCATGCGTAACAAGGACAATTCCAACTCTTGCCGTGCGGCCTTATCGTGCCCATGAACAATGAAGATCTGCCGTTGCTTCACTACTTGGTTGGATGTGCTGGATACCGTCATCATGGCTGCATCACCTTGGAGTAGCCTTTCATTGACAGCAGCTTCCAATGCTTCTTTACCATCTTTTGTGCCCTGGTACATGAGCGTGCCGTTCGTGCTCCACCAATTCAGCACGCCTCCGGTTATGGACTTGTAGGAGTGCTTCCCATTTTCCTCAGCCTTCCACTGCCCTTTTATTCCCGTGCCAGCAACAGCGCTTTGAAGGTCCTCTAATGTTCCGTGAAACTTCTGTCCCATGAGTTCTATTGCGGTTGGTCTTATTCCCTATTGCTCATCCACCCTCACCTCCCCGCTCATCAGCTTCGGCAGCAGCGTGTCGCGGAGCGTGGTGAGGGTTTGGACTGCTTTCAGGTTGGCATCCACCCTTGCGTACAAGTCACGCGAGATCTCGTGGTATCTCAGCAGCAGTTCGTCGGGTGGCATCGGAAAGGACTGTGCTTTCAAATCTGACTGTGTAAGCAACGGTTGTGTCGAGCCTCGATTGAGTTGAGCAAAGTCGATGCTCCTGAGTTGCTGGAATAGAAACTCCTTTGCCTCCGGTCTACGTGCTGTCAGTAGAAGCGTATTGTCGGAAGGCCAAATCGGAGTGTTGATCCTGAAGATGGAACCGAGTGTCCCAACTCTTCCGGTTAGAAGAACGTCAGAATCAACAAGTGCTTCTCGCGTGTAGGCCATTGGGCCATTGCCGCCCCATACTGGCACTCGTGCATCGCTGGTTGGGAATGCGAAGCGTTCCAGCGGGCGCTTTCCACTAGTGACATCGGCAAGGTCAGCTACGGTCCTTTCCTCCCACCCCTCCTCCGCCTCCTCCACGAACCACTGCCTGAACAGCGCCTCCGCCATGGCCTCCAAGGTCTTGTTCTGCCGGTGCAGCAGATCGATCTTGGCATCCAGGCTGCTGAGCACCGAGGCGATGGCGCGTTGCTCGACAACAGGGGGAAGAAGTATCGGCATCTCCCTGAGATTGTACATAGGCAACTTGGGCTGGGTTGAACCAACTGTGCGTTGCCTCAGTTCATCCTGACCCACACTTCCTGTCAGATAGAAGAAGAGGTATTCAGGGCTTACCAATGAGGTCTTGAAGGCGGATATCCTATTGCAGTTCTCCGTAAGACTTGCATTGTGCAACTCTTCAGGGATCATTGCACAGAGACCAATAGTGCCAACCACAGAAACTATGATATCGCCAGCGGTTACGATGTACTGCTTGATGTGGGGAAAGACGTCATCTGGCACGAACTGTAGCGCATTCACGTCGACCTTGTTCCCGGCAAGATCCCGTGTCCGTATGTAAGGATGGCCGGTCGGCATATCAGTCAGGAATGCACCTAACGGAAGCCTCTTGCCTCCAGTAACGGATGCTAATTCATCTAGCTGGTATTCCTTCCACTCACCCATCGACCTTCACTCTTTTCAGGTTCTTCAGGATGGCGCTGTTCAGCTCGGCCTCTTCCTGCAACTGCGCGGCGAACTCGGCTTGCAGCGCCTCGAAGCGCTCGGCGAACACGAAGTCGTCCTCTTCCTCGGCCAGGCCCACGTAGCGGCCGGGGGTGAGCACGTAATCCAACTCGCGTACGCGGGAGATGGGGGCGGCGCAGCAGAAGCCGGGGATATCCCGGTATTCCAATTCCCCTCCCTTGGAGGGGTGCCCAACGGGCGGGGTGGTGCTATTCGTTGGTGTGGTGGTATGACCACCCCGGCCTTCGGCCACCCCTCCGGAGGAGGGGAATTGAATGCGGCCTTCGGGTGCCCCTCCGGGATTGCGCCAGTTGTGGTAGGTCTCCGCAATGGTGTTGATGTCCTCCGCGCTGAACTCGCGCGTGCGGCGGTTCACCAGGTGGCCCAGGTGCCGCGCGTCAATAAAGAGGATCTCGTTGGTGCGGTTCCGGAATTTGCCGTTCGCCCTGTTCCTGCTCATGAACCACAAAGAGGCCGGTATTTGCGTGTTCAAGAACAATTTGGCGGGCAGGTTCACGATGCAATCGATGAGGCCCGCTTCCACCATGGCCTTGCGGATCTCGCCCTCGCCGCCGCTCTTGCTGGTGAGGGCGCCCTTGCTCAGCACCACGCCCGCCTGCCCGCCGGGGCCGAGGTGGTGGATGAAGTGCTGCATCCACGCGAAGTTGGCGTTGCCCACGGGCGGCACGCCGTATTGCCAGCGGCCGTCGGTGCGCAGGAGGTCGCCGCTCCAGTCGCTCACGTTGAAGGGCGGGTTGGCGATGATGTAGTCGGCCTTCAGGTCCTTGTGCGCATCGTTGAGGAAGGAGCCCTCGCTGTTCCACTTCACCTGCGAGCTGTCCAACCCGCGGATGGCGAGGTTCATCCTGGCCAGCCGCCAGGTGGTCTGGTTGCTCTCCTGCCCGTAGATGGAGATGTCGTTGACCTTGCCCTGGTGCTCGGTGACGAACTTTTCGGATTGCACGAACATGCCGCCGCTGCCGCAGCAGGGATCGAAGACGCGGCCCTTGTACGGCTCCAGCATCCTCACCAGCAGTTCCACCACGGAGCGTGGGGTGTAGAACTGGCCGCCCTTCTTGCCTTCGGCCAGCGCGAACTCGCCCAGGAAGTACTCGAACACGTGGCCCAGCACGTCGGCGCTGCGGCTCTTGGCATCGCCCAGGGCGATGTTGCCGATGAGGTCGATGAGGCCGCCGAGGCTGGTGGGGTCCAGGTTCTGCCGGGCGTACACCTTGGGCAGCACGCCCTTCAGCGAGTCGTTCTCCCGCTCGATGGCGTCCATGGCCTCATCCACCGTTTTGCCGATGGTGGGCTGCTTGGCGTGGCTTTGCAGGAAGCTCCACCGCGCGCCGGGCGGCACGAAGAAGACGTTCTCCGCCTTGTACTCGTCCTTGTCCTCGGGGTCGGCCCCGGCGTACTCGCCCTCGCCCGCCTTCAGGGTGGAGTACAGTTCCACGAAGGCATCGCTGATGTACTTGAGGAAGACGAGGCCGAGCACGATGTGCTTGTACTCGGCGGCGTCGATGTTCTTGCGCAGCTTGTCGGCGGCGCGCCAGAGCTGCTTTTCGATGGGCTCTTCTACCGGGGCTTTTGGGCCTTTGGCTTTTCGGCCTGTGGGCTTGGAGGCCTCCTGGCCATGGGCCTGTGGGCCTGCAGGCTTTTCCGCTGCGCGGCTTGCTGGCGCCCGGGCTGCCGGGTTGCCGGCTTTGGGCTCAATGGCCTCCTGGCCTGCGGCCACCTTCGCGGCCTCCGCCTTCCACACCAATGGCCCGCCCCGGCCCCGGCCGCGTTCGGCCAGGCCTTTGTGCAGCAGGCGTTCCTTCAGGGTGGCGTATTGCTCCTTGGTGATGCCCAGGCCGCCCATGGCCCTGGCTTCGCCCACGCTGCCTTGCTTCCGCAGCATGGTCAGCAGCAATTCCTCGTGCTCCTTCACTTGTTCTTCGTTCCACATGGCGGCTCAAAATAGCGATCATGCACCGCCCGCATACCGGCCCGGGCGGGAAAATGGCATGGCATGGTGAAAAAGCACAGTAGGGCAAGCGCACCGATGGATGAGCGCGACAGCCCGGTAGCACTGCGGACACGCCACAAAGCGCAAGGCCGCCCAACCCGCAACTTGCGCTGCGGGGGGCGCTGTGCGTAAGGGCAAGCCGGAAAAATACCCTGGTGAGGGTATTGTGGCGTTTGTGCGGTGGCCCTACGTTGGCACCCATGACCAGCGGACGTGCGAGCGAACGGCGCAAGCAATTGCGGGTGGCCCTGGGCAGGCGGTTGCAACTGTTCCGCGTGGCGCGCGGGCTTACGCAGGACCATGTGGGCGCCGAGGCGGGCGTGTCGCAGGGCCAGGTGTGCAAATGGGAAAAGGGCCTGGGCGAGCCCACCTTTCTGCAGATGCAGGACATGGCGCGGCTGCTGGGCCGCGAGCTGTCCGACTTCACCGACCTGCTGGGCAGCATGCCCCGCATACAGGTGGTGCACCACCACCCGCCACCACCCGGCGGCGAGGACCAGCAGGCGGCCCAACAGTCCGGTGGCTCCCTGGCCTGAAGCCGCCGGGCTGAACCTCCGCAGGGTCTCTGAACCTCCGCAGGGTCTCCGAAGGGACCCTGCGTTCTGTATGATAGGAGCTTCCGCCCTGGGTCTGCGTGGTTTTGCCGATAGGCTTCCCGCGTTCCTATGCGCAGGGTCCCTTCGTGCCTCAGGAGACCCTGCGGAGGTGTGGGCTTCCCGCGTTCCTATGCGCAGGGTCCCTTCGTGCCTCAGGAGACCCTGCGGAGGTGTGGGCTTCCCGCGTTCCTATGCGCAGGGTCCCTTCGTGCCTCAGGAGACCCTGCGGAGGTGTGGACCAGCAGGCGGCCCAACAGTCCGGTGGCTCCCAGGCCTGAAGCCGCCAGGCCGCGCACCGATCCGGCGGATGATGCCCGGCCATTGATCGCGGGGATCGATCCCTGGGGTGGATGATAGCCTTCCCTTCATCAAGTGCATCGGGCCTTGCGCCGGATGATGATCTTGACATGACCATGGCGATCGTTCACTTCGCCGGATGAGGGCCTTCCCCGGACCAAGGCGATCGAGCCTTTCGCCGGATGAGGGCCATCCCCGGATCAAGGCGATCGAAGCTTTCGCCGGATGAATGCCTTCCCTGGACCATGGTGGTCGATCCTTTCGCCGGATGAGGGCCTGGAGGTGATCAAAGGGATCGGTCCTTCCGCCGGATGAGGGAACCCGCACGGCGGTACGTAGTGGGCGATCCGGCGGTAATTCCGTGGCGCATGCAATAATCCATAGGGAATGATGCCGGGTGGCTTGAACAGCAGGATGCAAGCGCCCATTTATTCCGGGTGGAATAGGGGGGCGCGGCGGAAAAACCCGCTGCGAAGCCCGCCGTTGCAGCCGCCACGGGCCACCCACAACCACGGCGTGGTACACCGGGCCCGGGTACCGAACAGGATGAAAGCCAATATCAGACTTGCGTTGAATGGGTTGAAGCCGTCCGACCTGCTGACGTTCTTCCGGAACGTGGAGGCGAAGATGACGGAGCACGCGGGCGACTTTCCGAGCCCGCCGGTTGCCATGGGCGAGATGGTGACGCTGGCCCAGCAGCTGGAGGACGCCATAGAGGCGGCGATCCGGGGCAGCGCACAAAGCCGCCTGGTGCGCGAGGAGCGGGTGGCCGAGGCCCGCGAGGTGCTGCAGCGCCAGGCCAACTACGTGCGGCTGGTGGCCGATGGCAACGCGGCCCACCTGGAGCGCAGCGGCTTTCCGCTGACGCGTCCGCGCACCCCCGTGGGCATACCGGGCGTGCCGTTGAACATGGAGGCGCGCATGACCGGGCTGGCAGGCCAGGTGGAGTTGCGCTGGAAGAGCGTGCACGGCGCGCGCGGCTACCAGGTGTGGATGACCGACCAGGACCCGGCGGTGAGCGCCAACTGGCAGGCCATCGGCTACACCACACGCGTGAAGCACCTGGTGACGGACCTGGAGAGCTTCAAGGCCTACTTCTTCTGCGTGAGTGCCATCGGCACCGCGGGCGAAGGGGCGCAGAGCGATCCGGCCCTGGGCCGTGCGGCGTAAAGCGCACCGCGCCTGTCTGCCGCAGGCATGGCGCGTTCACGAGCGGAACGCACGGTGTGGACACTTGGTCATACTCCCCTTACATGCAACAGCCCCGCGCGCGAGCGCGGGGCTGTTTGTTCTGATAGGAACCGAATGTTATTTTAGCAACAGGTCGGCTTGGTGTGACGATGAATGGATGTTCCAGGTCGAGCGTGGGTCTGTCATGGAATTATTAGCGATGTGGACCATCTTGGTTGAAACGTCATGAATGTCCAGTAGCAAAGGCAAATATGGAAAGTGGACCTTTCTAGCGACCATGGTCGGATTGGTCATTACGGTCGTTGTCCTTGTGCATGATCGGACCAAGGACCCATGCAAAGACCTTGATATCGAACTGAGTGAAAGACTCAAAGGGGTCCACCGCCGCTTGGTGATGGAGGTGCATACATCAGAAGAGTTGAGTCGATTGATGCGCGACTTGTTGGCAGTGGGCTCGGATGCCGAGGGAACATCATGTCGATGGCAACGGTCCAGTAAGGTGCATGATGCCATGCTTGAGTCTTTGTTCCTTTTCATCGAACTGGACTCCACGGAATATCCTTCGGTCTCAGCGGGCAGGTATTGGGAGATGATCGAAACTCTCTGTTCCATGAAGCTTAGACGATGTCCTCCAAGCTACCTTGAACATGCACGTGAGGCACGGGTCAAATTGAACGATCATGAGCGGTAGTAAAGTATTGCCGATTGTCATTCTAACTGCGGTGGTCCTGGTCATGTGCAGGACCACGACCAACACCACTACCACCATCAACCAAGTGACCACGTTCCAGTCGATGACGGTGGAACAGAAGATCGAAGTGATCAACAACATCAACAACTACAGATTCCATATGACCTCCATGCACCTGCAGGACACCATTGCGTTCCTGCGCGGTGTCATGGAGCGGGCTGCTGCGGATGTCAAGCGGGCTGGCGTCGCACCTGCGCGGGAAACCGCCGGTCAATCGTATGCTCGCGATGCGCGCCACAGGGATGCACAGAAACTCGAGGGCACCTCGAAGAACGTACTGGCCAATTGTGAATCGGAAGCCGCACAGCGGAAGATCTTGATGGAGCAGAATGGAGGAGTGGCACTTATCAGTAAGACCAAAGTGTTGGACTTCAATACCTTCCTTGGCTTGAAGTGTGGTGTGACCATAGATGCGGCGGTGGCGAAATTCGGCGATGTCCCTTCTGTGTCCAAAGCCGCGAATATGACCGTGAAGACCAAGAAATGGTATAAAGACGTCACCAAGGGCGGCCATGTGCCACCCGCACTGGAGATCGACTATTTGGATGAGGAAGTTTCAAATCGTAGGATAGTACGTATCGCGGTGTACGGAACTGCAGGCAAGAATTTTGTCGAATCAAAGATCAAGGATGACAAGCTGGGTTTCCTTGGCATGCGATTCCATCTTCTGAATAAGTACTGGGGCAAGGCCGAAGGAGATGATCGGATCAATGAGGTGGCGACATACAATCGTTCTGGGTATAGACTTTATAAACTGGATGAGTATGATAATGAATTGGCGGTTTCATTCAGATCTCGTGAGAAGGACGAGTACGTGATCTCCATGATAGCGGTATACTGGGGAAAATCTAGGTGTGTGAATTAGTATTGGGTGACCAAGGGGACTTGTAGAAGGTCTTGAAGGGTGCAGCATCGACGTTCGCTGTGACCTGCGAAGGTGTCGGCGGCATCGTCTGTTGCCTCTACGGCATCTGGTAAGCCCTGCCTGCGTCGTTCGCATAGTTGCCAGCTCATCCCAGCAAGAGCGCCATTTCGGCGTCAATTCTGAACCTCCGCAGGGCCTCCGAAGGGACCCTGCGTTCCGAAGGACAGGAGCTTCCGCCCGCTGTGTGCGTGGTTTTGCCGATAGGCTTCCCACGTTCCTATGCGCAGGGTCCCTTTGTGCCTTAGGAGACCCTGCGGAGGTGTGGGACGACGTGTTCAGTCCTATCGGTCTTTGTAAGCCGGCCTTGTGCTTGGCGCGTGGGCGGGTCGGCTGACTGCCGCTGGCATTATGGCACAGGCCTAATTTCACCATGCCGCAAGGCACCTGCACCGCGCCATGTGCAAGCTCCAACACTACTTGCTGCTGGCCCTGGCCCTGCCCGGCACCGGGGCATGCGCCCAGGATGCGGAACCCATGGGCATCTGGCGGCAGCGGCCGCGTATCCACCTCAGCTATGGAGAGGAGCGCACCGGGGTGCAGCACTATGCTTTCGATGCGCGCCAGCAGGAGTGGTGGAGCGTGATGCGCCCTTCGCTCATGGTGCGGGTGAAGGGCGATTGGGTGGTGGGCGCTTCCGTGGCCTTCTACTACGAACGGCCGGGCGGCTCGGTGTTCCATGTGGATTCCGTGGTGCACTACCCGGCCAGTGGAAGCTGGCCCGTCTTCGTGCCTGCCTACGACCTGGCCCATGGCGACCATGTGATCATTTTCCGCCCCGAGGTGGATACCTGGCAGCTCTTCGCGGGCTACACCCTGCCGCGCCGCTGGCCGCGCCGCCGGGTGCACCTGGCCGGCACCGGCACCCTGGGCATCCAGGCCTTGCGGCTGCGGGAAACGCACCACTACCGCTTCAACTTTCCGCCGCGCTACATGCAGGAGCCGGACGACATCCACACGGCCAAAGGGCTCGGTTGGGCGCTGACAGCGAGCCTGCGCGCGGACCTGCACATCACCAAATTCTTCTCCTGGTACGGCGAGTTGTGCATGGTGCAGCAGCTGGCACAGCTGGACGGCATGGGCAGCGAGGGCCACTGGAACGGCGAGGTGCGCAGTGTGCCGGCGCGCCGCAGCGACTTCAGCCTGGCCTATGCCACCGGCGGCATCGCATTGCATTTGTGAACACGCCGTGCCGGTCCACGCGATCCGAGCAACTGTCAGCCGTCAACTGTCAACAGACAGTTCCCCCCTCAATACAACAGGCCCGGATCACCGCCGTAGGGCCGGCGCTGCTCGAACTTCAGGTCCTTGAGGATCGAGGCCTTCACGTTGATGCGGAACATGAAGCTCTTGCGCAGGCCGGTGGGGATCACGTTCAGGTTGAACTCCCAGCAGTGCAGGTCCCAGTAGAGGTTGATGGAGGAGGGCGTGAACTCCTCGGCCACCAGGTCGTAGCCGCTGCTGAAGCCCAGCTTCCAGTGTTTGAGGATGTTGATGTCGCCGTTGAAGAGCACGCTTTGCCGGTCGTTGTCGGTGAAGCTGTCGGCGAACCAGATGCGGTTGATGTCGTAGCTGTAGTTGAGGCCCAGGCGCCAGGGCAGGCTGAAGTTGATGCGGGCGCCCTTGCCGGGGTCGGTCTCCTCCACCACCTGCTGGTCGTTGGCGGGCGCTTCGCCGATGGCCTGGCCGTACTTGGGGCTTTTCACATCGAAACCGAGCGCCACGTTGGTGTACACCATGCGGGCCAGGCGGCCGCTCACGGCGGCTTCGGGCCGGTCTATGCGCTGCCCCTGGGCGTTCACCGCCAGCGGGTCCCACAGGCTCACCAGGTTCAGGTTCAGTTTGTTGAAGAGGGCGGTGCGCGCGGCGATGTTCACCGGCGACCAGCGGAGCGAATCGCGCAGCATGTCGTAGTTGCCGGTGATGCCGAGGAAGTCGATGAGCTTGATCTTTTTGGTGGCCTCCTCGCCGGGGGTGCTGCCCTTGCGGTCGCGCACCTTGGCCTCGATGTTCTGGATGAGCCCCAGGTTGATGCTGCCGCTTTCGCCGGAGGAGGGCTTGCCGTAGATGCCGATGTCGAAGGGCGAATAGGTGATGATGCCGCCATCGGGGCCGAAGGGGCCGGTGATCTCGGTGCCGGTATCGGGCCGGTAGTTGAAGCCCGCGCTGGGGGTGATCACATGGCGGATGGCCTTGAGCCAGCCGCCGCGGTAGGTGTAGGTGAAGAAGACCTTGCTGGTGAGGGTGGCGCCGGCGCTCCAGTCGGTGGCGCCGCGCAGGCCGGGCAATGTGTCGCGCCGCGTGGTGTTCGTTTCCGGATCCAGGGCCAGTGCGAGGTAGTCGAAGTAGATGCGGTTGGTGAAGCGCATCTCGGGGTTGAGCGAGAAGAAGCGGTTCTTCAGCGTGGTGGTGAGCGCGCCGGTGTTGCGCACGCCGTTGCGCATTTCGCCGGCCAGGGTGGGCAGGTTGCCCCAGTAGAGGCGCTCCTCGGTGGTGCTCAGGCGGTTGTCGAAGCTGGTGCTCCAGTTGAGGCCGAACTGGTCGTACCACCGGCTGGGCGCGCCGGGCCGCCGCAGCATCTGCACGGGGAAGATGCGCTGCAGGTTGGCGGTGATGGCGGGCGCGGTGATGTCGAAGGTGCGGTTCAGCGTGTTCTGGCTGTGCCGCAGGTTCACCGCCACGTTGTAGGGCTTGCCGGGCCAGATGCGGCTCCAGGCGATGTTGCTCTGGAAGGTGTTGCTGAGGAAATCGTTGGTGCTGCTGTTGAAGTTGTTGGTGAAGTTGGCGCTGGTGCCCACGTTCACGCTGGCGCTGAACCGGTCCGTGAGGCTGGCGCGCGGGTCCACCTGGTGGTTCCAGCGCACGAAGAAGTTCTGCTGCCGGCTGAAGTCGGGGAACTCCGGGTCGCTGCTCAGCAGGGTGCTGTGGTTGAGGTCCAGGTTGCCGCTGTAGCGGTAGCGCGTGCGGTAGCGGGTGATGGTGCGCGCCGCCCAGCTGCCCCGGCTGTAGATGTCGCCGGTGAGCTGCACGTCCCAGTGGTCGCTCAGCGGCAGGTAGTAGCCCCCGTTCAGCAGGAAGTAGCCCAGCTGGTCGCTGCTGCCCCACACGGGGATGAGGATGCCGCTGCTTCGCCCCTTCTTGTTGGGGAAGAGGCCGAAGGGCACGGCCAGCGGCGTGGGCACGTTGCCCACCTTCATGTAGGCCGGCCCCGCCACGATCTTGTCGTCGGGCATCACGATCATGCGCGTGACCTTGAAGTGGTAGTGCGGCTTGGGCCGGTCGCAGGTGGTGAGCATGCCGCCCAGCCCGTGCACCTCGCCATCGGGCCGCCGTTTGCTCAGCCCGGCATGCACCCAGGTGCCCTGCTCCTCGGTGCGCACCTCGCGTATCAGGCCGGTCTTCGTGCGGAAGTTGTAGCGGATGCTGTCCGCCTCGAAGGTGTGGCCCTCCTGCGTGAAGCGCGGCTTGCCCGTGACGGCCCCGGTGCTGTCCGGCGCACCAAAGGCGCTGGCCTCCTCGTTCTTGAAACTGAAGGAGATGCGCTCGGCGGAGAGCTGCACACCCTCGTATTTCACCGTGGCCGCACCGAAGAGGTACACGGTTTGCCTGCGCAGGTCGTACCGGATGCTGTCCCTGGCCTCATACCGCACCTCGCTCTCCAGGGCCTGCGCCCGGGCATCCACCGCCAACACGAACGTGATGAAAACTGCAAGTGCCGCGCGGGGTGCCGCCCCAAGGCCGCCGCTATGTTCGCGCCGGGAAGGCCTGTTGCTCGGGGCTGCCGTCATTCCTGTTCCCTTCGTTGCCGCGGACGGCGCGCCGAAATTACCGCAAGCCCTTGCCCGGCCGATGTTGCGCAGAACCATGATCCCACACCTGCTGCTGGCCGCCCTGGTGGCCGCCACGGTGCGGCCTTCGGCGCACGCCCAGACCAACAAGGGCCTGGACCCGCACCGCATACGCACCGTGGTGATCGATGCGGGCCACGGTGGCAAGGACCCCGGCGCCACCGGCACGGGGCGCTACAAGACCTACGAGAAGGACGTGGCGCTGAACGTGAGCCTGCTCGCCGGCAAGTACATCCAGGAGGCCTTCCCCGATGTGCAGGTGATCTACACGCGCAAGGACGACCGCTTCGTGGAGCTGATGGAGCGCAGCCTCATCGCCAACCGCGCCAAGGCGGACCTCTTCATCAGCATCCATTGCAACAGCAACGACAGCAAGGCGCCCCATGGTGCGGAGACCTATGTGATGGGCCTGCACAAGACCGAGGCGAACATGCGCGTGGCCATGAAGGAGAACGCCTCCATACTGCTGGAGGAGGGCCACGAATTGCGCTACGACGGGTTCAACCCGAAGGACCCCGAGAGCATCATCGCGCTGAGCCTGCGGCAGAACACGCACCTGGACCACAGCCTGCTCTACAGCGCGCTGGTGCAGAAGCAGTTCAAGGAGCGCGCGGGCCGGCCGGACCGCGGCGTGAAACAGGCGGGCTTCCTGGTGATCAGCTACACCACCATGCCGGCGGTGCTCATTGAGCTGGGTTTCCTCTCCAACGCCGAGGAGGAGGACTTCCTCCAGAGCGCCCGCGGACAGGACCTGCTGGCCAGTGGCATCTACCGCGCCTTCAAGGACTACAAGGCCCAGATGGAAGGCGTGGGCGCGGGCGATGCGCCCGTGGTGGCGCAGCAGGCCGAAACGCCCAAGCCCGCGCCGCCGCCGCCCGCCGCGAAGGAGGTGAGCTTCAAGGTGCAGGTGGCCACCAGCAGCAAGAAGTTGGACACCAAGGGCAAACAGTTCAGTGGCTTGGAGCACCTGGAGGAACACCAGGGCGCCGGCCTCTTCCGCTACACCACCGGAGACGAGGCCACGCTGGAGGCCGCGCGCGAGTTGCAGGCGAAGTGCCGCGCCATGGGCTTCGATGGCGCCTTCATCGTGGCGTTCCGCAAGGGTGAAAGGATCGATCTGCAGGAAGCCGTTAATTTGGCCCGTGGCCGTTGACGCGGTGCATTGTGCATGAAGTTGAAACGTGAGTACACCATCGCCCTCATGGTCCTGCTCGGGGCCGGCCTGCTCATCTTCGGCGTCAACTTCCTCCGCGGCCGCGACATCTTCCGGAAGCGCCACGTCATCCACGCCATCTACGCCAACGCCCAGGGCATGGTGGAGAGCAACGCCCTGCTCTACAACGGCTTCAAGGTGGGCCAGGTGGTGCGCGTGGGCATGACCGAGGACGGCACCGGCCGCATCATCATCTCCTACCAGGTGGACGAGCGCGGGCTGCGCATCCCCGATGACTCGCGCATCTCCCTGGGCGGCGACCTCTTCGGCAAATGGGCCGACCTGAAGCTGGGCACCTCGGCGAACTTCGCACAGGCCGGCGACACCCTCACCGGCGACGCGCAACTGAGCCTCACCGAGAGCTTCTCCGCCGCCATAGACCCCCTGAAGCAGAAGGCCGAGGGCATGCTGGCCAGCGTGGATTCGGTGCTCACCAGCCTGCAGCTCATCCTCAACGATTCGGCGCGGCGCGACATCGACGCCAGCTTCGCCAGCATCCGCGCCACGCTGGAGACCTTCAACCGCAGCGCCGAACGCATCGATGGCATGATCGCCGAGGAACGCGCCACCATCGAGGCCGTGCTCCACGACATCAAGCAGATCACCGGCAACCTGGTGAAGTACAACGCCACCATGGCGCGCATCCTCACCAACATGGACAGCATCACCACCGAGCTGGCCGATGGCGACCTGGACCGCATGAAGGCCGACATGGCCGCCAGCGCGGAGCAGTTGCGGCAGGTGATGGAGCGCCTGGACCGGGGTGAGGGCACCCTGGGCGCGCTGATGAAGAACGACACGCTCTACCGCAACCTGGAGAGCGCCAGCAAGGAACTGGACCTGCTGCTGGAGGACCTGCGCATCAATCCGAACAGATACATGCATCTGTCGTTGTTCGGTAAGAAGGACCGCCTGCCGAAGCTGAGCAACAGCGACATAGACCGGATCAGGCGGTCCATGGAGGAGGAGAAACGATCGCCATGACCCTCGGGAACATCATCTTCCTGCTCATCCTGGCCGCGGCCATCGCGTTGTTCGCCCGGAATGTGGGGAAGGTGGTCCGCAACATCCGCCTGGGCCGCGACGAGGACCGCACCGACCGCAAGGCCGAGCGCTGGCGCACCATGGCGCTGGTGGCCCTGGGCCAGAGCAAGATGGTGGCCCGCCCCATCGCGGGCATCATGCACATCCTCATCTATGTGGGCTTCGTCATCATCAACCTGGAGGTGCTGGAGATCGTCCTCGATGGTGTCCTCGGCACGCACCGCGTGGGCGCTGTGCTGGGGCCTTTCTACGACCTGCTGATCGGGTCCTTCGAGATCCTCGCCGTGGGCGTGCTGCTGGCCTGCTTCGTCTTCATCGCCCGCCGCGCCATACTGCAGTTGCCGCGCTTCCACAAGCCGGAGATGAAGGGCTGGCCCACGCGCGATGCCATGGTCATCCTGGTGGCCGAGATCCTCCTCATGGGCGCCTTCCTGAAGATGAACGCCACCGACCAGGTGCTCGCCCAGCGCGGGGTGGAACCCTACACCGCCGCCGGCAGCTATCCGGTAAGCACCCTCCTGCGGCCCTTCTTCGCGGGCATGTCCGATGGCACCGTGCTGCTGTTCGAGCGCTGCTTCTGGTGGTTCCACATCGTGGGCATCCTCGCCTTCCTCAACTACCTGCCCTACAGCAAGCACTTCCACATCATCCTGGCCTTCCCCAACACCTGGTACAGCAAGTTGGAGCCGAAGACCCAGGTGGCCAACATGCCACGCATCACCGGCGAAGTGCGCAGCATGATCGATCCCGCGGTGCCACCGCCCGATCCGGCGCCCGCGCGCCAAGTGGCCGGCCATGAAGTGCCCGAGCGCTTCGGTGCGAAGGACGTCTTCGACCTCAGCTGGAAGAGCCTGATGGACGCGTACAGCTGCACCGAGTGCGGCCGCTGCACCAGCGAATGCCCGGCGAACATCACCGGCAAATTGCTCAGTCCGCGCAAGATCATCATGGACACGCGCGACCGCCTGGAGGAGGTGGGCCGCAACATCGACGCCAACGGAGGCACCTTCCAGGCCGATGGCAGGGACCTGCACAGCCGCATCACCGACGAGGAGCTCTGGGCCTGCACCACCTGCAACGCCTGCACCCAGGCCTGCCCGGTGAACATCGATCCGGTGCACATCATTCTGGAGATGCGCCGCTACCTGGTGATGGAGCAGAGCAGCACCAGACCGGCGCTCACGGGCATGTTCAACAACGTGGAGAACAACGGCGCGCCATGGGCCTTTGGGCCGGACAGGAGGATGGAATGGGCGCAGGAGTAGTTGTCAGTGGTTGGTTGTCGGTTGTCAGGATCATAAGCGGAACGACATGAGCGCATCCACATCAGGTTCAGCCCTCGGGTCCTTTACGGAGTTGATCGCTTGGCAGAAGGCTCGCGAGGTCAGGAAGGCGGTCTCCAAGCTGGCGAGGACCTGGCCGGCGGAAGAAAAATTCAGGCTTTGCGATCGGATCATCCGTTCGAGCAGAGGTCCATGTTCGAACCTGGCTGAGGGTTATGGTCGATTCCATGAGAAGGACAATGCACGTTTTTGTCGCATGGCGCGCGGCTCGCTCTACGAGACCTTGGGTCATCTGAGTGCCGCATTTGATGAGGAGTACATGGATGCGGCTGCTTTGAGATCGCACTGGGCTTTGGTGGAAGAGGCTATCCGTGTCCTGAACGGTTATATCCGGTATCTGCAAGGCATGGGCATTGTCGATGGTGCTGCGGAGCCAGCAGGACCCTATGGCGAGGAAGTGGAGATCTTTGTGCCCATGCCGGCCGACCTTGCCACGGATCTCGCATCAGACAACTGACAACGGACAACGGACAATGGACAACTGACAACTGACAACGGACAACTGACAGCTGACAACTGAACACCGCCCCATGCACGTCCCCACGATCTCCGAGTTCACCGTCACCGGCGAAACCCCCGAAGTGCTCTTCTGGGTGGGCTGTGCTGGCAGCTTCGACGATCGGGCGCGCAAGATCACCAAGGCCTTCGTGCGCATCATGAACGCGGCCCAGGTGAAGTTCGCCGTGCTGGGACAGGAGGAAAGCTGCACAGGCGATCCCGCGCGCCGCGCCGGCAACGAGTTCCTCTTCCAGATGCAGGCGTTGCAGAACATCACCGTGCTCAACGGCTACGGCGTGAAGCGCATCGTCACCGCCTGTCCGCATTGCTTCAACACGCTGAAGAACGAGTATCCCGCGCTGGGCGGCGACTATGAGGTGCTGCACCACACGCAATTCATCAACGCGCTGCTGAAGGAAGGCCGCATCAAGGTGCAGGGCGGCAGCTTCGCCGGCAAGCGCATCACCTTCCACGACCCCTGCTACCTGGGCCGTGGCAACGGCGAGTACGAAGCGCCGCGCGAAGTGCTGCTGAAGCTTGATGCCGCGCTGGTGGAGATGAAGCGCAGCAAGCGGAACGGCCTGTGCTGCGGGGCCGGTGGCGCACAGATGTTCAAGGAGGCCGAGCCCGGCCAGCGCGAGGTGAACATCGAACGCAGCGAGGAAGCGTTGGGGGAGAAGCCCGATGTGATAGCCGCAGGTTGCCCCTTCTGCAACACCATGCTCACCGATGGTGTCAAACATTTCAACAAGGAAGCCGAGGTGAAGGTGAAGGACATCGCCGAACTGATCGCCGAGGCATCGGAACTCTGATGGTACACGTCTTGCCAACGAACCCCGGAAGACCATGAACATGGAGACCGCCACCCCCGCACCGTCCATCGTCAAGCGCATCGCCGACATGCCCGCGCACGCCCGCATCTGGGTGTACAAGGCCCCGCGCGATCTGGGCCAGGCCGAGCAGAAGCTCATCCGCGAACGCGGCGCGGTCTTCACCGCCGAATGGGCGGCGCACGGCCAGCCGCTGGACGCCTGCGTGGATGTGCTGCACGACCGGTTCGTCATCATCGCCGTGGACGAGGAACAGGCCCAGGCCAGCGGTTGCAGCATCGACAAGAGCGTGGGCTTCGTCAAGCAGCTGGAGTACGACCTCAACCTCATGCTCACCGACCGCATGTTCATCGTGTACGAGCGTGAGGGAAAGGTGCTCAGCTGCCGCCTGCAGGAACTGCCGGAGATGCTCGCCAAGGGCCTGATCGACGCGGACACCACCGTCTTCGACGATCTGGTGACCACCGTGGGCGAGCTGCACGAGCGCTTCCGTGTGCCGCTGCGCGCCAGTTGGATGGAGCGTTACCTGTGATGCTTCTTTCCCCCGTCGGCCATGGATAACTCGCAGGCCGTCCGCTCAATGGACCCCTGTCCAGGCGCCGATCTTGGCGCGGATGTTCCCCGGAACCGGCGCTGAAGACCCCGCCCTGGCCTGGCTGTTCCACGGCTGGGTCACGCACGTGGTGCTCTTCGCCGTGCTCCTCGTGGCGCTTGTGCTCTTCGGCTGGTGCTGGAACCGCCCGCTGCGCCCGGCGGATCGCGGACCGCTGATGCGGGGCACCATGCTGCTGGCCGGCTTCGGCCTGGTGCTGCTGCTCCGCCACGTGGAATGCGGCCTCTGGCCCGCGATCATCATCGCCGTCGGCGTCACCTTGGGCGGCTTGATCGGCCGCAACGATGGCCAGCATGGCCTGTGGCTGCCGGTGATGCTCTTCTCCGCCCTGCTCGGCCTGGGTCTTCATCTCAGCGCGCTCGTGCTCGCCGGCGCCACGGTGCTGGTGCTGCTGCTGGGCGCACCAAGCCGTGTGCGATGAAGGAAGGGCGCGGTGGCAGCAGGTGGTGGTGGGCGCTCTTCGCGTTGGTGGCCCTCAGCGGCGTGGCGGCCACGGCGTTGCTTGGCCCCGAACGCACCTGGCGCATCGCGCGCGCGGCGGCGGCATCGGTGCTCCTGGATGGTCTCGCGGAGCATCCCGGGCATCCGGACATCCCGGTGTGGCGCATCCAGCGTGACCGCGACCAACAAGGACAAGCGACGCTCCATGAGGATGAAGCGCGCCTCGCCATGACCTGGACGGCCATGGAACCCGTGGCGGGCATGCGGCCGGAGCACGCCACCTGGCGCATCGAATTGTCGCATGCCACGCCGCATGTGCCCGTGCGCGCCTTGTGGCTCGATCGCGGCGGCATCATGGACATGCTGCATGGCCACCTGGTGCACACCGCCGCGGGCAGGCTGGGCGTGGTGGCCACCTGGTCTGCGCCGGTGGGCCTGCGCATCGATGGTGCGCGCGGCCGCGTGTGCTGGCTGCGCGAACGGGCGGGACCAGAGCTACTCCGCGACCGGCATGTGGCCTATGGGGAAGGAGTGGCCTGCCGGTACGCGGGCCAGGGCTGGTCCTGTGAAGGCCGGGACCCTGAAGAGGCACGCGCGGCATGGCAGCGCTTCTGGGCCATGGCCGCCGATACGGCCGTGTCGCCCATGGACCGGCGGGACAGCCTCATGCGCCTGGTGGATGTGGAGGCCTGGCTTCGCTACGATGCGGTGCTGGAGGCCCTGGATGTTTCGGCCCAAGAGCTTGTGGTGACGCGTGATGCACGCAGCGATCGGTGGATCCCCGTGCTGGAAGGGACGCGTGCCATGGAGCGCGACAGCCTGGGCATGCGCATGGTGGACCGGGTGATGCGCGCCATGATGCAGGAACCCGACCTGGCGCATCGCCGGCAGGTGTTGCACAACGATGCGGTGCAACGGCTGCGTTCCGGCGCCTTCGATGCGCTGCTGGATGCGTTGCTGGAGCGTACCCTGCCCGCGCTGCTCGCCGATCGCGACAAGTACGATCGCGTAACGGCCGGCGACAACACCCTGTTCCGCGTGCCCACGGCGCAGGTCACCGCCCGCGCACGTACGATGCGTGCCGCCTACCACGCCTACTGGAAGGGATCCGATCGGAATAGCGATGCGCGACCATAAGCCCAGACCGGTCGGCCTCGGCGCCATCCTCATCGCCACCGTCATCGTGGCCGGCGGGCTGTTCGCCGTGTTCTCCTTCGCCGGTGCGGAACTGTTCACGGGTCGTTTGCCGCTGGGCATCACAGCGCAGGAGGTGGAGGCCTATGCAGGCTGGTTCGATCGCCGGCCGGGCCAGGCGCCCAGCAGTGAGTTGTCCCTGCTCCAGGCCGATGACCTGTCGGGAGCGCAGGGCCGCACCCCATTGCGCTCCGGAGAGCGGCAAGGCATGGTCGTTTACGAAAGGCGCGTGGAGGATCCAGATGCCATGGTCATGCGCACATCGGAGGAGGCGCTGCTGGGAACGGACAGGCACGTCCTGCTGCATCCTGCTTCGCCCGATGATCTGCGCCGCAAGTTCCTTCAACTGCTCGCCGAGGAGCTCGGCCTGCTCTCGCCCGAGGTGGGTTTCGTGCACCTCGCATCCCCGGGCATGGCCCAGCGTCCGTACTGCCGCGTGCCGATACCCGATGGTGATTGGCTCTTCCGCCATGGCATGAACGATGGTGTGGCGGTGACCTGGGGCCTGGATCCTGAACGGCCCCAGCAGTACCTGCCCGCCATTGCCGCGCAGGAGGAAAGCGCGGAGGGCATCCGTGCGCGCATGGCCCTGGCCTGCCCCGATGGCGGCCCGGCACCGGTGCCCGCACTGTTGGACCTCGTGGAGCGCGATCAGGTGGCCGGCTGGATGCTGATGCTCCACCTGGAGGGCCATGGCGATCCCTTCCGCACCACGCAGGCCTTCGCTTGGCGCACCGGCATGGGCCGCTGGTGGCCGATCTACACGCCATTGCCGCCGAGCAAGGCCGTGCATGCCGGACCCATCGCCTGCAACCCCTTCACACCTCTGCTCGATGACCCCGCATTCCGAGCCGCCATGCAGGCCCAGCGCGACAAGCTGCTGGAAGCCCGCGGGCGCTTGCGCGAACGCTGCGAGGCCTACATCGATGCCCTTGCGCCGCATCTGGCGGGCGGCGGATCCGTGCGTCTGGTGAAGGCCCGGGCGCGTGAGCAACTCGCCGAGTTGCTCGATCGCCGGTTGGGCATGCCCTTCGATCCCTTGTCGCTGCTGCGCCCCACGATACCGCCCGCCGGCCATGCCACGTTGACGCGCGGCGCATCAACTGTTGCGCCCGTCACCATGCAGGATGATGCGGGTTCCGCCTTCGCGGCCTTCAAGCGTCGAACGCGTGTGGTGGTGCAGGGCGATTCGGTGGTCTTTCCACGCGGCCGCTACGTGGTGGAGGAGGACCTGGTGCTTCCCGCCGGCCACCGTGTGGTCCTCTTGCCCGGCGCACGTTTCGAGATCGCCCCAGGCCGCAGCGTGCTCTGCCGCGGTCCGCTGGAGGTGCGCGGCACAACGCTCAATCCTGTCTTCATCCGCCCGCAAAACGCTGCCGCGCCGTACGGCACTTTCGCTGTCCGGGGCGGTGGTGCGAGCATCATCAAAGGATTGCGCATGAGCGGTGGTGCCGGCGCCACCATGCTCGGTGAGGAGCACGAGGCCATGTTGTCCATCGCTGGCATGTCGCGCACGGAGATCGACGGTTGCGAACTGACTACCGCTGGACAGCCCATACTGTCGATCGAGGGCGGCCGGTTGGCCATGGAAGGCAATGTGTTCCACGGTGGGGAGTTGCGCTTGCGCCAAGTGCAGGGCCGGATCACCGCGTGCGGCTTCACCGGTGATGCGCGCGGCCATGGTGGTGCACGGCAATGGGGTGGCCGCATCCTGGTGGAGAAGGGTCGTTTCAGCGGCATCCATGAGGTGGCCTTGGAGGCGACGGCAGGTGCGCAAGTGATGGTCTCCGGATGCACGTTCAAGCGCAACGGCACGGCCATTCGGCTGGGTGGTCTCACCGTGGCGCACGTGATCGATTGTCAGTTCGAGCACCACGACCTGGTCTTCCATCTCCCGGACGCTGGCGGCGGCCCCGGCGGAAGGCTGCACCGCTACGCGAACACGATCGTGGAGGCGCGGCGCGAAGTGGAGGTGGCGCCCAACGGGGCCGTGGTGGCCGATGGCACGATGGACCCGGCCGTGGCGCGTGCTTTCGGCGTGGAGTAGGACGATCTAAGGCTTGCGGAAGATGTCCGCCCGATCCACGGGGCGTTCGCGCTCTCGCCACACCATGCCTTCGAGGATCGCCGCGTCCTCCGGGAGTTTTTCCGTGGGATGCAACACGGCGTCGGGCCTGTCGAGGAAAGTGACCACGGCCACCTCGCCATCCGCGAGTTCCACCGCGATGCGCCCGCACTCGGCCACGTTCACGCCGATGTTCTCCTCCTCGCCGTCCTTCTGCTCGCGCACATGGAACACCGTTCGGCTGTTGCCCTCGGCCACCAATCGGCGCAGCCCGTCCTCATCGAAGAATCCCGTCATCTGCCGGCCCGCCACCTGGTCGTACCGCGTACTGTCCAGGCGCGATACGAGGAAGGCGTCCTGCTCCACGTACATGCGGTGCGCGCGCCCATCGCGCAGCGTGATGCGGATGTGACCGCCGGAGATCTGGTCCGTTCCGCTCCACAGCACGGGGCGGTGGAACATGCGGATGAGGCTGTCGGCACCGCTGTAGGTGAGCGTGTCGCAGGTGCCCTGCATGTCGCGCTTGTGGAACCGCACCTGCCGGTAGGCCAGCACATGGCGATGTGTCACGGTCCCACCGGCGCTGTCGGTGACCTGCTGCGGTGCGGTGAAGAGCGTGTCGCCGTGGAGATGGAGCGAGTCGTCCTCCATGGCCATCACCAGCAGGGCGCGGCCGGTGATCATGGACCGGTCGGTGCGTTCGTTGTAGCGCCCATGTTGTCCGCTTGACGTGATCTTGCCCGCGGTATCGGTGATCGCCACGTTGCCCCAGGCCAGGCCGATCCCCGTGGCCTTGTCGTAGTGCAGGGTGTCGCCCGCCAGGCTGCGCCCACGGTGCTCCACACTGCTGCGGCGTGTGGAGCGTGCCTGGTCGTTCTTCGTGTCGTAAGTGCCACGTCGCGTGCGGATGATGGTACTGTCGCCGGTCAGGAGGATCGTCGTGGGGCCGAAGAACTCGGCGACACCGGTGGCCATGCCGTAGTGCAGCGTGTCACCGGTGATGATGCGTTCCGGGTGGGTGATGCGCACATCGCGGCTGAAGAGGAAGAGCTTTTCGCCGGTGAGGTAGGTGCCCCGTTGGCTGGTGAGCACATCACCTTCCTGGCCGGTGATGACGGCGCCTTCGTGGTAGGTGGCCCTGCGCGATCGCAGGTCGTGCTCCAGGCTGGGCGCTTCCAGGCGCATGCGGCCATCCTCCAGCGATACGCGGCCCTCCATGCGTGCGATGCGCTGCTGGCCATCGTAACTCAAGCGGTCGCCGCGCATGCGCAGACTGTCGCCCTGGTCGATGCGCACATGGCCGAAGGCCTCCACGCGCTGGTCGTTGTACAGGTAGGCGCTGTCGCACCACATCAGGGCGCGGTCGTGCCGGAAGCGCACGTTGCCCTTGAGCCTTTGTGCACCGGGTGCGATGCGTTCATCGAAGCGCCACTCGTCCGCGCCGATGATCTCCACACGCGTCGCCTGCTGGGCCATGCCCTGCAGGGCGGCAAGCAGCAGCAGGAGGGTGGCGGTGCGCGTCATGCGATCGGCCTTTCCAAATGGCGTTCCATGCGGAACGCGGTCAATTCATCGACACGCCGGGAAGCATGTGGATGCGGTGGTAGTGGCGGCCAAGGTCCTCCAGCAGCCTTCGCATATGGCCCTCGGCCTCCGCGGTGGGGTCGCTCACTGGTTTGCCCTGGGCCTGCAGCAGCATCACACCGTACACGGCGGTGAAGCAGCTCAGGATCGGGCCGCCCTGCACACTGCCGGCCCTGCGCAGGGCCTCCAGGCCCGGTGTGGCGGCCTCCAGCAGCGCGCGGTGCGCTTCGTCCTCGACCACATCGATCAGTGTGCGGTGCAGATATTCGAGTTCCTGCACGATGCCCTGCACCTCCTGCAGGTGACCCTTCTCACGCAGGCCCTCCTCCAGCATCTGGTCCATCAGCCCAGCGTACCAGGTGCGCAGCGCGGCGCGCTTCGCTTCATGCTCCGCGGCGGGTATCAAGGTCTCCTCCACGGCGCGCAGGTCGAAGCGGTGGGCGCGCAACAGGTCCTCCAGGTGCCACATGGCGATCACGTAGCCCGTGATGTCGTTGCGTCTGCGCCAGCCCAGGGGATCCATGTCCATCACTTGCGGTCGGCCTTCTTGTTCGCGGCATGCCGTGCATTCAATCCGGCGATGACCTCATCGGTGATGTCCAGGTCCGGGTTGCCCACCCAGATCTGGCCGCCGTTCTGCACGCTGAAGATGTAGTCGAAGCCCGCCGCACGGTTGTACTCTTCGAGGAATCCCTCGATCTCCAGCGAGATGCTGCTGAGCATGTCCACCTCCATGCGGGCGAGCTGCTGCTCACTGCGGGACTGCAGTTCCTGGATGCGGCCCATGAGCGATTGGAGCTCCTCCTCGTCCTTCTGGATCTCGGCCTGCGTGCTGTAGGTGTGGTCCTTGCCCATCAGCGCCTGGTAGCGGCTCTGTGCCTTGGACATCTCGCTCTGCAGATTCGTTTCCAAACGACGTCCTTCCGCGCGGAGCCTGTCGCCCTGTTCCTTCACCAGGGCATACCGTTGTTGCAGGCTGTCCATGAAGAAGTAGGCGATGTGCGCGTCCTTGAGTGCGGTGCTGTCGCGCTGCACCACCACCGGTGGCGTTGGCTCCGGGCTGGCCTGGGGCTCGGCAGGGGATGCGGGGCGGAACAAGGCCCAACCGGCCAGGGCCGTCAGGACCACATTCCAGATGATGAGCAGGCGGGTGGTGTTGTTGGACATGCGCGAGCGATAGGACCGCCGCCTTGGATGGAGGAGGTGCGCGAAATTAGCCCATGCCGCCGGGAGCGGCCCGCCGCGAAGCCCGGCCTGTACAAGGTCACAGGCTCATCAGCTCCTTGAAGCGTGCGGCCTGCCGGCGGGAGACCTCGATCTGCTCGGGCTGGCCGTGGCGGTCGTTGCTGCGCAGCTTCACCATCAGGCCGTTGTTGAACCACGGCTCGATCCTGTCCACCCAGCGCAGGTTGATGATGTGCTTGCGGTTGGCGCGGAAGAAGACATGCGGGTCCAGCCGCTCCTCCAGTTTGTTGAGCGAGCGGAGCACCAGTGGCTTGTGCTCGTTGAAACGCACGCGCACGTAGTTGCCCTCGCTCTCGAACCAGCGTACGTCCTTCAACGTCACGAACCAGCATTTTTCGCCGTCCTTCAGGAAGATCTGGTCATCCTCGCGCAACACGTCGCGCGCGCCGGCCACCTGTTCGTTCGATTCGCGCAGTTTGCCGATCGCCGCCTCCAACCGCTCGGGGTCGATCGGTTTCAGCAGATAGTCCAGGGCGTTCACCTCGAAGGCTTTCAGCGCGTGCTCGTCGTAGGCCGTGACGAACACCACCTGGGGCGCCTGCTCCAGGCTTTCCAGCAGTTCGAAACCGCTGCGCCCCGGCATGTTGATGTCCAGGAACAGCAGGTCGGGCTTCAGCTCGGCGATGAGCTTCTCGGCTTCGTCGGCGTTGGCCGCTTCGCCCACCACCTGCACATGCGGGTGCTTCTCCAGCAGGCCCGCCAATTCCTTGCGTGCGAGCCGTTCGTCGTCGATGATCAGTGCTTTCATGGTCTTGTGTTCTTCGGTCTTCCACCTTGCTCATTGCTCATTCAGCCTGGCATCGGTCTACCCGGAGGGTCGACGCCACACATGTGTCGGAAAAGATCATCCATCCCCATTCAAGGGCACCACCACTTCGGTGACGACCATGCCCCCGCGGTTGGCGATCTCCATCCGTGCCCGGCCGTTGTATATCATTTCCAGGCGGCGGCGCGTGTTGCGCAGCCCGATGCCCGTGCCGTTCACTTTGCCCGGCGTGTAATGTCCGCTGTTGCGCACGGTGAGCACCAGGTCGTCTCCACGGCGTTCGGCACCGATGTGCAGGTCGCCACCTTGTGGCAGGTTGGCCACGCCATGGCGCACGGCGTTCTCCACCAGGGTCTGCAACAGCATGGGCGGCACCGGTTGCCGATCCAGTTCCGCCGGCACCTCGATGCTCGTGCGCAACCGTTCCTCGTAGCGCATGGCCTCCAGCGCCAGATAGGCCTTCACGATGTCGATCTCCTCGCCCAGCGGCACCACCTTGCGCTTGATGCTGCTCATGGCGTTGCGCAGGATGGCGCTGAGTTGCGTGATGGCGCGCTTGGCCTGGTCGGGGTCCTCGTCGATCAATGCGCGGATGCCGTTGAGCGCGTTGAACATGAAGTGCGGGTTCATCTGCGCGCGCAGGTTGCCGAGCTGGCTTTCTCGGTTGGCGGTCTCCAGGCGCAGGATGCGGATCTCCTCGCGCCTGTTGCGCACGAAGTAGGTGTAGGCGAAGTAGGCCAGGGACCAGATCAGCAGCAGCACCATCCAGTTGAGCACATTGCCGAAGACCCGCATCGGGTCCAGCGACAGCATGGGCGGATAGCCCGTGACGAGCAGGTCGTGCGCCGCACCCTGCAGGAGAAAGGCCGCCATGCCGAGCAGCAGGCTGGTGGCCACCAGGCGGGGCAGCACATGGCCCAGGTCGCGGCGCAGCCAGCCATAACGCAGGATCAAATGGCGGAAGCCATGGCTGATGGCCAGACCCGTGAGGAAGACAAGGGCCATCACGATGAGCAACTCGCGCGTGAGCTGTCCACTGAAGTAGTTCCACAGCGCGAACAGACCGACATAAGCGCCCCAGCCCGCCACCTGGGTGATGTAGTAGCGCATCAGTGGCGGGCGCAAGCTGTTTTCAGGCGCGGCATCGTCGGTCATCGCTTGGCCAAAGGGTCGCCGAAAGATACCCCCATGCGCCAAGGCCCTGCGGCCGATCACACGAGCGGGCCGCCGAAGGGACGGATGGGCCGTCGGTAACTTGGTCCCGCCTCCCATGAACTTTCTCGGGCACCTCTATCTCTCGGGCGATGACCCTTTGATCATCGTGGGGAATTTCATGGCCGATGCGGTGAAAGGACGTGATCTCTCGCACCATCCGGAAGGCATCCAGCGGGGCATCAGACTGCACCGCGCCATCGACGTGGCCACCGACGCGCATCCCATGCACCGCGTGGGACGGGAGCGGGTGCGTGCACATGCCGGCCGCTATGCCGGTGTGGTGATGGACCTGTTCTACGACCACCTGCTCGCCATTGATTGGCAGGAACATCACCCCGAGCCGTTGGAGGCATTCAGCGCGCGGATGTACAGGTTGCTGGAGGCCCATCACCACCTGCTTCCGCAGCGCACCCGCGAGATGCTGCCTTGGATGATGCGCGGCGACTGGCTCACTTCCTATGCCACCCTCGGGGGCATCGGCAGGGCGCTGGATGGTCTTTCGCGCCGGGCGCCCCAAGGGGCCTCCATGCAGGGGGCGGAGACCGTTCTGGCCGATCATTTTCAGGACTATAGGGCCGAGTTCGGCACTTTCCTCCATGATCTGCGTATGACCGTGCAGGGATCATGAGAACGCGCACGCGCATAGTGACCCTGGCCGGTGCTTCGGCATTGGCCATCGTGGTGACCGCCTTGTTCGCCTCACGCGTGGTGCGACCACGTGTGGAGGACCAGCGCCTGCCCTGGTCGCGGCCGCAGGTGGAAAGGGATCTGGACCGTATCGCCACCGACACGTTGCGTGTGCTGGTCATGCGCGACCCCCTCAGTTGGGAACCCCGCCCGCACGCGGAGACAGGTCTGGAGTTCGAGTTGATCGAACGGTTCGCCAAGCGCATGGGCCTCTTGTTGCGGGCCTTACCCATGGACCATCCGGACAGCATGCTCATGGCCCTGCAGCGGGGCGAAGGCGACATCATCGCCGCGCAATGGACGCCCCGGCGTTCCCAGCGTGCCTGGGTCTCCTTCAGCGCGCCCTACCGTCATGTGCGGCCGGTGATCGCCGTGTTGCGCGCCGATCCACTGATGCAGGGGAAGGGCGCTACCGTGGCGCCTGGATCGGAAGCCGACACCGCCCTCGTGAGTCCCTGGTCACCCTTTGCGCAGAAGTTGCCGGGCGCTCCGGGCAACAAGGTGATGCGTGTGCACGACACGCTCATCAGCCCGGAGGAGTTGTTGATGGAGGTGGTGCTGGGCCGGGCACAGGCCACGCTCATCACCGACGCACGCGCCGCCCACGAATCGGGGCGCTTCCCCGTGCTGGAGTTCAGTGCGCCCATGGACCCTGAACTGCCCTTGTGCTTCGTGGTGCGCCGCAACGCGAAAGGGCTGCTGGAAGCCTTGGACGAATGGTTGGAAGACCCGGACGAACGCGAGGCGCACGCGCAATTCTTCAAGGTCTATGGGCGCCCGCCGGGCAAGCCCGGTCCTATCGCCATGCGCAAGCGCATCCCGGTGGAGAACGACAGCATTTCGCCCTTCGATGAGGCCTTCCGCCTGCACGCCGGCGGCATGCGCTGGGGCTGGGAACTGCTCGCCGCCATGGCCTACCGCGAATCACGCTTCGACAGCACCGTCACCTCCCGCATGGGTGCGCAGGGCATCATGCAGATCATGCCGCGCACGGGCCGCAAGTTGGGCCTGGACAGTTCCAGCGCCATGAGCGACCATGTGGCGGCCGCGGTGCGCTACCTGAACAAGTTGGACACCATGTGGATGCGTGCCGTGCCCGATCGAGAACAGCGCCTGCGTTTCGTGCTCGGGTCCTACAACGCCGGACCCGGCCATATCATAGATGCGCAGCGCCTGGCCGAAAGTCTGGGCCTGGACCCCGACCGGTGGGAGCATCATGTGGAGCGGGCCATCCTGCTGAAGGCCAAACCGCGCTACTTCATGCTGCCCAACATGCGCAACGGCTATTGCGACGGCAGCCAGGTGTTCCACTACGTCAGGGATGTCACCGGCCTGTACCGCCAGTTGCGCTCGCTGGACCTGCCTGACCGCCGCATGGCCGGGGTGGTGGACACGGGCCGAGGGGAATAGGAGGCAAGACCCCTGCCCATGGAACGGCGGGTCCGGATCCCAAGCCAGGCGGGAGACAGGTCCCATGGCTTCAGGAGCGTCCTGCTAACTTGCGCTCAACCTCAAGGAACCATGCTACGGAAACCTGCCCTCCTCACCCTGCTGTCCATCCTGCTGGCCGCGCCGATCCTGGCGCAGGAGCAGGAGATCGACCTGCCGCGCCACATGGCGCCGCACGAGTATGAATTGATCCCCGGTTACCGCGCGAGTCGCGAAGGCGCGGCCAAGGGCATCACCACCCCGCCGAACCAACCGGTGCGCACCGCCGGTGAATGGGAGGAGGTGATGAGCCTGGTGATCACCTGGCGCAGCTATCCGGTGATCCTGAAGCAGATCGTGCGGCACGCCAAGGAGCAGTGCGAAGTGATCATCGTATGCGCCAGCAGCGGCACCAATTCCGTGGCCAACGTGCAGAGCTACCTCAATGCCAACAACGGCGGTGGCCCACCGCTGCCGAACTTCAACAACATCACCTTCCATGTGGCGGCCACCAACAGCGTATGGATCCGCGACTACGGCCCGGAGACGATGTACTTCAACGAGGTGGACAGCCTGGTGCTGATGGATTGGATCTACAACCGTCCGCGCCCGCAGGATGACGTGCTCAGCGACAACATCGGCACACTGAAGAACATCGCCGTGTTCAGTTCCACCGCCGCGCCCAACGACCTGGTGCATACCGGTGGCAATTTCATGGCTGACGGTTTCGGCATCGGCTTCTCCAGCAAGTTGGTTGATATGGAGAACGGTCCGCAGGGTGATTTCAACATCACCAACAAGACGCCTGCGCAGGTGAACACGCTGATGAACACCTGGATGGGGATCTCGCCGTATGTGAAGATGAACGAGCTGCCCTTCGACAACATCAGCCACATCGACATGCACATGAAGCTGTTGGATGAGGAACGGCTGTTGATCGGGGAGTTCCCGGTGGGCGTGAGCGACGGCCCCACGCTGGAGGCCAACATCGCCTTCATCCAGAACAACTACGTGAACACCTTCGGAGAGCCCTACGAGATCCTGCGCATCCCCATGGTGCCCAGCGTGGGCGGGCAATGGCCGCCGCAGGCGTCCTACCGCACTTTCGCGAATGCCATCTTCATCAACAAGCTGATCCTGGTACCCACCTACCGTGAGGAGGTGGACACCGTGGGTCTCCGGTTGTGGCGTGAATACATGCCGGGCTACAAAGTGGTGGGGATCGATTGCGACAACGCCGACGCGAACATCATCAGCGCCAGCGGGGCCATCCACTGCATCACGAAGAACCTCGGTGTGCGCGATCCGCTGCTGATCAAGCACAAGAGCCTGCAGGACACCTACGAAACGGCCATGCCTTATCCGGTGAGCGCCTACATCCGCCACAAGAGCGGCATCGCGAACGCCACGCTGCACTGGTCCATCGATACGCTGCAGGGATACAACGCCGTGCCCATGGCACCCGCTGGCGGCAACAACTGGGCGGCGGCCATTCCCGCGCATCCGGTGGGCACCATGGTCTACTACTACCTGCACGCCACGGCCAACAGCGGCAAGACCATCGCACGCCCCATCACCGCGCCGCAGGGCTGGTGGCGTTTCGAGGTGCTGGGTGGCCCCACCGGTGTGCCCGATAACGATGGGCCTTCGATCGTGTCCGTCTACCCCAACCCCACGGCGTCACTGCTGGTGGTACACCTGAAGGGTGCCGGCCAGGAACATGTGCGGGTATGGCTGGTGGATGCGCTGGGCCGCGAGGTGATGCGCATCCACAACGGCGCCTTGCCGCAGGACGGCCGCCTCTTCGCCGACCTCACGGGCCTGGCCGAAGCGCAATACATGTTGGTGGTGGAGAATGCGCAGGGGCGCACCACGCACCGGGTGGCCAAGCACTGAACCGGACCTCATTCGCCGCGCATGGACCCCCGGCGTACGCCGGGGGTCCTGCATGTTGTGGCCCAGGGTTCAACGGTTGCGCCGGAGCCGCCGCATGTGGTCGGGGTCCTCGTGGAAGTAGTAGCGCAGATCGGCGGTGAGGTAGCTGCCATCGAGCACCGTGCGCATGTTATAGGGGAAGAAGTTGGTCCCGTACCAGGTGAAGTCGGCCAGGGCCATGTCATTGAATGGCCGGTGGTAGGTGGCGCCGAGGTAGAAGGTACCGCTCTTCTCGGTGCGGTATTCCACGCCCATGTTGCCGATGATGCCGGTCTGCGCCCAATTGCGGCGGAAGATGTAGATCCGGCCTTCCTCCACGTCGCGCTGCGCATCGCTGGGATACATGTCCATCGCGAAGCCCAGTGCTGCGTTCATCCAGGAACGCTCGCCCAACCGGATGTATACCAATCCCATCACGGGCACCTCGTAGCCCACATACCGCACACGGTCGCTGCCGAGGTAGCCCGTGGTGTCATTGGCCACGCTGAATTGGTAGCGTCTGGTGATCTGCGCTATGCCCGTTTCCAGCGACACGGTGTTGGTGAGCCCCACGCGGATGCTCATGCCGTAGGCCAGGCCACCGGTGAGTTCGATGCTTCCCCTCAGGGAAGGCGCTTCCACAGTGGTGAGCGGATCGAAGAATTGGAAGGGGATGACCGGCTTCAGCTGCAGGCCCACGGTGGTGACGCCCAATTGGGCCGTCACCAGCCCGGGAAGGGCCCAGGCGGCAAGCACGATCAGTGGCCGTGCGGCGAAGCGGACACGAGCAACTCCTGTCCTACGCGAAGGACGGATCTTCGTGTTATGCCATTGAGTTCGCAAAGTGCCTTGACGCTGATGCCGTAGCGTTCCGCGATGGCGTAAAGATGCTCACCTTTCCGAACGGTGTGGAAGCGGGTACCTAATGGGTAGGCGGCGAAACTCCAACGTGTGCGGCGCAGCACCAGTGTGTCACAGGCGAGTTCGCCCGAGGAAAGGTCGATGAAGCGCGAGGGATCGATTGGGATGCCCTTGAAACGGACCTCCAGATGCAGATGCGGGGCGGTGCTTCGGCCGGTGCTTCCGCCCAGGCCGATGGCCTGCCCGGCCTCCACTTCCTCACCGGCGGTCACCTTCACGCGGTGGAGATGGGCGTAGTAGGTCTCCAGGCCGTTCCAATGGCGCACCACCACCAGACGGCCGAAGCCCCCATAACTGCCCGCGAAGCGCACTACGCCCGGGAATAGGCTGCGCACAGGCTCGCCGGTGCGCAGGTCCAGGTCCACGCCATTATGGGCGCGGCCTTCGCGCCAGCCGAAACGTGAGGTGAGCACCCCGGGTACGGGCATGTGGAAGCCGCAGTTCGCCCCGTGGTCGACCAACCGCAACAACAACAGGCTGTCGCTGGAAGAGAGTTCCGGGCCATAGGCGTTGGGGTGGCTGGTGATCCAATCGCCATACAGGTGCCCCCCGGGCATGGGGCAGGGGCTGTACCAGTCCACATGGAGCGCTTCATCCACGGAGCGCTGTGCGGGCATCTCCAACGCGTAGAGGTGGATCTCGTTGATCAACGCGTAGGGAACGGTCTCCAGTTCGAAAAGGGAATCGACCAGGGCCACCATGGCGTGCTCATCCATGCTGCGGATCCGTTGGAAGAGCCGCAGGTCGCGGATCATGTCCAGCGGCGCGGGGTCCAGGGTGCAGAGCGAATCGAGGAGCTGGTCCAGGCGCTCATCGGAGAGGGGCTCGTCGATGTCCAGCAGCTTGTCCTCCCCATAGACCACCACCGCGGGCACGGTATCGGGCTCGGCCTTGGCACGCGGCGGATCCGTGGCGTGCAGGGATGCGGCACCAAGGGCGCACATCATCCCGAGCATGGTCATCCTTGCCTTCATGTGGTCCGGCCGGTGGTCTGGTACTTTCAACGGACCACTGGCGCCGAAGATATCCGGCCCGGTCGAACAGGCGCCATGCGTCGACGAAGGGGGGGGTGGCCCAGGCCAATGGACTCAGCCCAGCCAGGCCCCGACCAAGGCCAACAGCACCAGCAGCAGGGTGAAGGCCAGCAGCCCCCAGCGCAGCCAGCCGTCACCGATGAAGGGCTGGCGGTGCCGGCCCAGCACGGCGTAGTCGATGCGGATGGCCGCTTCGCGGTGGCGCTGTTTCACGGCGACCAGGGCCATGTCCCCATCCAGATCGGCTTCGAAGGCGATGTCCGCTTCGCGCAAGCCGGCCATGAACTCATCGGCCATCTCCCGGTCGCCGAAACGGAACACCAGCCAATGCGGATCGGTGGGGTGGTCGTCGAAGTTGGTCAGGTTCAGCAGGGCCATCGTATGGCAAAGTTGCGACGGCCGCCTGTCCTCACGTGTCCAGCCAGGTCATCACCTGATCGAGTGGTTTGCGATAGCCTTTGGGCCATTCCACCGCGGGATAGCCGATGTAAAAGAGTCCCAGCGCGCGATCCTTTGGCCCCAGGCCGAGAAAGTCGCGCATGGCCGGTCCGGTGGCGGCGGCTGCGGTGTTCCAGAAGGCGCCCAGACCGTATGCGGCACAAGTGAGATGCATGTTCTGCACGGCGCAGGCCACGGCCAGCATCTCGTCCAGCTCGCTGATCTTGCCGCGCGGGTCGCGCACCATGCCGATGGCGATGACCACCGAACTTTGCATGGGCCGCTGGGTGAGGTTGTCGAATTTGCGTTGGAGAAAGCTGTCCGGTGGTGTGGTGCTGCGGTAGGTCTCGCCGAGGAGGTCCGCCAAGCGCTGGCGTGAAGCGCCGGTGAACACGGTGAAACGCCAAGGCTGGGTCATGCCGTGGCTGGGCGCCCAGGTGCCATTGGCGACGACGCGCTCCACGATCTCCCGATGGACGATGCGGTCGGTGTAGTCCTTGGGGTGGATGGTACGGCGGTGGCGCACCAGGCCTTCGATCTCGCTGACGCTGAACTTCATGCTGCGGAGGCGCCTGCGAATGGGCATGGCGTGGAGCAAAGAGAAGCGATCGGACGCTGATATGGCCAACCGGGCAGCGTTCCAGGCGTGACCACTGTCTTACCTTCCGCCACCCAAAACGAAAACGCGTCATGCTCCATCGGTACACCGCTTCGACCACCCTGTTCCTCTTCGCTGGCCTCCTTCAGGCGCAGCCCACCATCGACCCGTCCAACAATACGCCGCTGCTCGATGCGGACTACACGGTGGACCTGGGCCTCTACCTGCTGCCGGGCAATGCCGGTGCCGGCCAAGGCTACGGCTATTGGATGCTGGAGAGTACCGGCGATCGCAACTACCGCCACCACGCGCCATCGGTCACGCCCACTTCAGCGTTGTATCCCACCGCCACACGACTCTTCACCGATGGCGGTTCGGATACCCTTTTCCACAAGGTCGACGCCAACGGCATTGAACTCGTGGGCGAACGCACGGCCCTGGCCGCCAGCATTCCGTATAGCAACGGCGCACTGGAGCTGAAGTATCCCTGCACGTACGGCACCACTTGGAGCGACATCTTCCAGGCCAACTACAGCGTCAGTGGCTTTCCTGTGGCGCGCGTGGGCACGATCACGGGCAACGCCGATGGTTGGGGTACACTGGAGCTGCCGGAAGTGACCTTCAACAATGTGCTTCGTGTACATGTGCGCAAAGCCACCCAGGACCAGAGCGCGGTGATCAATGTGGACCGTGTGACACACACCCACTACTTCTTCACCGACCAGGTCCCCTTCCCGGTGCTGAAGCTGCAAGTGGACACTTCGGTGATCTCAGGCGGCAACCCCGCGGTGAGCAGCATCGCCGAATGGATGTTCGGTCCCGGCCAGGTGGGCATCGCCGAACTGGACCCCACGGATGTGGTCTTCACGCCCTATCCGAACCCTGCGGATGGCGCGGTGAACCTCTCATTCGGTGCGGGCCACCACAAAGTGCGTTTCCTGGAAGTGCTGGACGGCACAGGACGCCTCGTGGCGCAACGTGATCTGGGACTGGCCCCATCGGGCGATCTGCTGGGAGCATTCCATGTCGGTGGTCTTTCGCCGGGGGTCTATCACATCCGGCTCAGCAGCGCTGATGGCGTGATGGGCACCCGCCGTCTGGTGGTGCGGTGAGATACACTGATCGAGCAAGCAAAAGCCCTGGTCCTTGATGGCCGGGGCTTTCGCTTGGTGGTGTGGGACGATCGCCACACCCTTGGCGATGCGTGCAGCGGCGATCTTTGGATCGCAGGTGCCTGTGGATGACCGGCAAGGACCGCAGGCAGCGAGCCCAAGCGCACGACGATGGAAGACGCCCGGCCTGGCAGCAAGCCACCGATCCACCATCCGCGCCGGTTGGTCGCCCTGCTCGGCTTTGGCACCATCCTCTTTTTCGGATATGGCGGTGTACTGCTCATGCGGTTCGCCCAGGCCCGCGACGTACGTGAAGTGGTGATGGGTCAGGGTCCATGGTGGGCCTGGATCGGCGGCGGGCTGCTGCTGGGCTGGCTGCTTGGCCTTTTGGCCTGGCGCGTGGCGGACAGCACCTTGCTGGCCCCTTCCATGGACCGCTACACCCGTCGGATCGGCCCGCTCATGGGCCATCGAAGCGACCGCATCCTCGTGTCCATCTGCGCAGGCGTGGGCGAGGAGGTCTTCTTCCGCGGCGCATTGCAGTTCTGGCTGGGGATCCCCATCACCGCCGTACTGTTCGTCGCCATCCATGGCTACCTCGATCCGCGCGACCGGCGCTTGAGCATTTACGGTCTCTTTATGACCGCCTGTATGTTGCTGCTGGGCTGGCTTGCCGAACACCACGGCCTGCTCGCGCCCATGGCGGCGCATACCATGATCGACGTGGTGCTGCTGGAGCGCCTGCATGCACGCTGGCGCGCCAGGCAGGGTGCCGTCTGAGGCGCTTCAGGCTTGCGGATAGTGGTGGATGTCGCCGTAGCGCTCGTCCAGGTCGCGCTTCACCTTGCCCATCCGCAGCCCCACCATCGCCAGTTCGCGGTGGCCGTGGCGCACAAGCCACTTGAAGGATTCGGGCTCATCGCCCGCCAGAGCCACATGCCGCAGCGTGGCCATGCCATTGCGCTCCAGCCAGTCCAGCGCCTTTTCATCGCCTTCAATGCCGCTGATCACGGCCATCAGATGCGGATGCCCGTTCTTCATCAGCCATTCGCGCGCATCGGGCTTGTTGCGCAGCGCGAAAGTGAAGACGCCCAGTTCGGGGTAGCCGTTTTTGATCAGCCAGTCGCGCAGCCCGGCATGGCCGCTGATGGCCTCGCCCCAGGCCAGCAGGATCTTCACAGGGTATTCGGTACGCATATCGACCACGAAGTTACCGCAGCGGCATGCCAGGGTGCCGCACGATACCTTCGCACCATGCGTGCGCCACTTCTGCTCTGCTGCCTTTTGCCCATGCTGCTATCCGCCCAGGTGGACAAGGACCGGGCACGTGTGGAAGCGCTCTACGCCAAGGGCAAGGTGCATGCGGGCATCAAGGTCTGCGACAAGCGGGTGTCGGCCAAGGCGCCGGACCATGCATTCCAGGTCCTGCGCGCTGAGGGGAACAACCGCATCGGGGAGTATGGCAAGGCGTTGCGCGATGCGGACGCGGCGCGGCCGCATGTCTCGGGGGATACGCTTTACGCGGCCGCCCTCCAGATGGGCATCGCCCTGGCTGCATTGGGCTTTCCGGACAGCGCCATGTACTGGTACCAGCAGGCCTTGGGCAGCAGCGACGACAGTGACGCCCGGCTCCGGATCGGCAGCTGGTTGAAAGTGCGCGATCGTTGCGGCGAGGCCATCACGGAGTTCGACCGGGTGCTGGCCCGACACCCGGATCGCACGGCGGCATGGCGTGAACGCGGCGGCTGCCGGGCGGTCCTTGGCGACACCGCCGGTGCCCGCGCGGACCTGGACCGCGCCATCGAATTGGGGCCAAGGGACCCAGTGAACTGGAACAGCAGGGGGTATGAACTGCACGCCCGCGCCGAGCGATGGCAGGAGGCCGTGCGCGACTATGACCGGGCGATCAAGTTCGACCCCAACTACAGCTTCGCCTTCAACAACCGGGGCTGGGCCCTGCACCGCTTGGGCGAGACGGATAAAGGCATCCGGAACATCGAGCTGGCCGGCCGCAAACGGCGCAGCAACCCTTACGTGTACCGCAACCTGGGCCTCATCGCCATCGAGCAGGGCGATGCGGAGAAGGGATGTGCCTACTTGCGCACCGCATTGGAGATGAAATTCACGCCGCTGCATGGCGATGAAGTGGAGACACTGTACCAGCGACATTGTGAGGGTGTGCGGCCAACGACGACCCCGGGCCCCGTTCCACAGGCCCCACGCGGCAATGCGCCGGTACGCAGCAATGCCCCCTGACCCGACACGGAACCGCCGATGATGAACGAAGGAATGCTGCGCGAAGGCGCTCTGAAGGATCGCGTGGTGATCATCACCGGCGGGGGCACCGGCCTCGGCCTGGCCATGGCCCGCTATTGCTTGAAGCTGGGCGCGCACATCTGCATCACCAGTCGAAAGTTGGATGTTCTGGAGAGGACGGCTGCGGAATTGGCGCAGGAGACCGGTGGGCAGGTGCTGCCGCTGGCTTGTGACGTGCGCAAGTACGAGGAGGTGGAGGCCATGCGCGATGCGGTGCTGGCGCGCTTCGGGCGGGTGGACGCCTTGGTGAACAACGCCGCCGGCAACTTCATCAGCCCCACCGAGCGGCTCAGCAGCAACGCCTTCCGCACCATCATCGACATTGTGCTCATGGGCAGCGTGAATTGCACGCTGGCCGTGGGCAAGCACTGGATCGCCAAGGGCGAGCGTGACAAGGCCGTGCTCAACATCGTCACCACCTATGCCTGGACCGGCAGTGGTTATGTGGTGCCCAGCGCCTGCGCCAAGGCCGGCGTATTGGCGATGACCCGGTCACTGGCGGTCGAGTGGGGACGCCATGGCATCCGCACCAATGCGGTGGCACCAGGTCCCTTCCCCACCAAAGGAGCGTGGAGCAGGCTGGTGCCGGGCGAAATGATGGAGAAGTTCGACATGCGGAAGCGCGTGCCGCTGGGCCGCATGGGCGAGCACCAGGAGCTCGCCGATCTCGTGGCCTATCTGATCTCGCCCTACAGCGGCTTCATCAATGGCGAGGTCGTCACCATCGATGGGGGGGAATGGCTCAAGGGCGCAGGGCAATTCAACATGCTGGAGATGGTGGAGCCGGGCATGTGGGATGCCATCGAAGCGATGATCCGGGGCACCAAGGGAAGTTGAAGCTGCCGATACCGTGCATGGTCCCGGGCACGATCATTGCTGATGGTGCGGCGGGTCGATCACGATCGGCCTATCTTTCCGACCCAAGCCAACAAAATCCCAAGCCCGATGAAAATAATGAGATCGCTGGCCGCAGCCAGCATGCTGTTGATGTTGACCGCAGTGGACGCACAGGATCGAGGCAAAGAGACCCAGCCTCCCGCGCGCGGAGCCGGGGCACAGCCGGTGCAATCATCGGACAGGGCTGCCGCTGCCGCTGCCGCCGGTCGTGAGCGGAAGGTCGGTCCGGAGGGAGAGGCTTCGGCCAAGTCTCTGGCTGAGGCGTACACCCGGGCCTTGTATCTGAACGAGAAGGAGTTCAACCGTGTCAAGGATGCCTTCCTGGAGTCGGAGAAGGACCTCATCGCCGCCCGGGCCAAGCTGGCTATCGCGCAGCAGGAGATCGACGCCCTGTTGAAGAAGCATATCAACACTGTTGACGCCACCTTCAATGAAGAACAGCGCAACAAGCTGCGCAAGGTGCGCGGTGCTGGTGAGTGGGATGACTATCTCGACCCCTGCGGGTGCAAGGCAGGACACAAGGGGGAGGCCAAACCCGGCATTTCGGCTCGGCCATCCGCGACAGGTGCCGGTGGTGCAACGCCGCAGCGCCAGGCACCAAACAACAAGCTGGAACAGGTGCCGAACAAGCGATGAAGCGTTCTGCGCCTGCGATCCTGTCGATAGGTACAGAAGGCCCTGCGGAGGCAGGGCCTTCTGCTTTCCCAACAGGTCACTCCACCACCACCACCAGATACTTGGACAGGCTCCAGAAGGCGTCCCGGTCAAGGATCAACAGCTGGTGCGCACCATCCGTGAAACGGTAGGTGCCCTCGGGATGGGTGGTCACCAGACGGGCCTTCTTGGCCAGCACGGGAATGCGCTCCGTACCATCGATCTCCACCTGGGTGAAATGCTCCGCAGGGAAGCGCTTCGTGGTGAGTTTGTCGACCCCCCCGATGCCCACGACACCACCTTCCTTGGTAAGCACGCCGGCATCGCGCAATTCCTTGGCGGTGCCCACGGCGTACCATGCCGTGTTGAGTTCACGGGCCTGCTGATCGGCCTGCTGTGATTTGTCCCGATACATGTCGATCAGCGTGGCCAGCGAACTGTTCGAACTGGCCAGCTGCTCCTTGATGTCCGCGATCTCCTGGTCCTGCTCCAGAATGGTCGTTTCGAAGTCCGCGAGTGTCCGTTCCAGCTCATTCAGACCCTTGGCCGAACTCCGGGCCTGCCCCCGGAGTTTGTCGATCAAGGCCCGGTTCTCGGCCAGCAGGCCATCGATCTGCTCGATCTCCTCCATGATGCGTTCCTCGCCGCTGCGGCCGTTCTCCGCACCCCCCAGCGGGGCGGTGAGCTGGCCCTGCCGTGCCCGGATGTTGCGGAGGTTCTCGCTGATGCGGTTGAAGGTGCCGAACATCGCGTCCAGCATGGAATCCTTTTCCGCTATGAGGGCTTCCGCGCGCCGCGTATCCTCCGCCAGTTGCTGATACTGGGGGCTCTCCCGCGGATCGTTCTGGCAGGCGGTGATCAGCAACAGGGCGGTGAGTATGGCAGGGGTTGTGCGGACCATAGGGGTCATGGATGTGGAATTTGAACGGGGCGTCTTGGGGCTGTGGTACGTGGGCCTCTTCGGTCCTCGCCATGCAAAGTTCGATGCCATTGGGCCACAGGCCGCAACGGCAGCCCATCTTTGTGCGTAACAGGGTGGCCGCTGACGGCTCTGGCCGCCAGAGGCATAGCTCCCAGGGAAATGACCAGGACACCGCGATCCTTAGCCTTCCTGGCATTCTTCTGCCCTGGCCTGGCCATATTGGCCCAGGGCGACGCGCTCACCGAGGAGTTCGGCCGGCTCAGCGCCAAGGAGCGCACCCGTATAGCCCAGGAGGAGATCGCCCAGGCAGCCAACGATCAGCAATACCAACAGGTGATGGCCGAAGCCGACGAGCATTTCCGCCATCAACGGTACGAGGATGCCCTTGAGCGGTACACCGTGGCGCGTGCCATGCGGCCCTACAACGTATACCCCAAGGTGAAGATCCAGGATCTCCAGGCCCTGATGGAGAAACGTGATGCGGAGTCCAAGCGGGAAGAATTGACGGTGCTGGTGGAGGAGCCCGGTGGATCGGCATGGCCGGTCATCGATACGCCGCGACCCTTGATGGTTGAAGCTCCAAAGCCCAGCGCACCGAAGACGGCCCAGCCTGAGAAGCGATCGGAAGTGAAGCCTGTACCGCGCCCTTCCCAGGGCCTCGAACGGCAAGCGGTCATCCCGGTGCCACCCACACTTGATGAGGGTATGACCGAGCGGACCCTGCGGGAGGGACGCGCAGTGGTGCTGGAGCGTGTGTTGGTCCAGGATGGGAGGATCACCATATGGCGCAAAGTGGACCACCCTTGGGGCCAAACAGTGTACTTCCGGGACGGCATCGCGGTCTCCGAGCGTATTTGGGAAGAGACCTTCCCTGGCCGCTGATCAACGGACCACCAACCGCACGGGAAATTCCAGCAGGTCACGGTAGTCCTGGCCGGCCTCCTGCATGTCCAGGTCGTCTTCGGCATGCACCCACTCCAAGTTCACCACGGACGAGCCGGACGCATGCGCATCCTCCAAGCGCTTCAGAATGTCCAGCAGGTACTTGGCAGTACTGGAGTTGAAGTAGTCCAGTTCCACGCGGATCAGTGTGCGTGTCGCCGGCGCCTCGGCATAGGAGGAGATGCGGTCGAACAGCGGCGTGAAGAAGCCGTCCGCGTTCTCGGGTATCGAGGTGCCTTTGATCGATACCGTTCCCGACGCCGGGTCCAAGGCCACGGCAGGGGTCTTGTCAGTGGCTTCCACCCGGTATATGGTCTTTTCGGACACTTGGGCGCCGAAGGTAGACCGAACTCCGGGAAAGGTATTGGCCACTCCGTTTGTGGGGATGCATGGTCCGGCCTTACTTTTCACCGGCGCCATGGTCCAAGGCGGGATCCCCATGAGCATACGCACCATCCTCGTTCCCTACGATTTCAGTGATTGCGCCACGGACGCCCTGCGCGTGGCGAGCAAGATCGCGCGCCTCACGGGCGCATGCATCGATGTGGTCCACCTCTATGAGCAGATGACCGATTTCCACACGGAGAACCAGAAGATCCGTGAGGATATCGAGAGCAAACTGGACCGGGTGCCGGAATTGCCATTCCTGGAAGGGGTGGAATTGAAGAAGTTCATGCTGCGGCAGATGACCCTGCCGGAGATGTTCAAGAATGAGCGGCTGTCCGAGGCCGATCTGATCGTGATGGGCAGCCATGGGGCCAAAGGACTCAAAGGCCTGGTGGGGTCCAATACCCAGCGCATCGTGCGGCAGGCCCCCATGCCGGTGCTGGTGATAAAACATCCGGCCGAAGACTTCACGATCGGCGATGTGGTGTTCGCCTCCAACTTTTCGGCGCAGGACGTGGAGAAGTTCGACGCCTTCAGACCCCTGTTCGACCTGTTCGATCCCAGGATCCACCTGGTGAAGGTCAACACCCCCAAGACCTTCGAACGCAGTGAGGACACCAGCCGCGCCATCGACGCCTTCCTGCAGCGCCATGAACTGCGGAAATTCACGGCCACCATCTACAACGATCTCAGCATCGAAGAGGGCATCCTCAACTTCGCCCGCGGCATCGATGCCGACCTGATCGCCATGGCCACGCACGGCCGTACAGGCTTTTTCCATGTGGTGAACGGCAGCCTGACGGAGGACATCGTGAACCATACCACCTTCCCCGTGCTGAGCATCAAACTCTGATCCCTGCCCCCCTATCTTTGGACCAGTAGCGCACGCGACCATGAGATTCCTGCACAAGACATTCGAGGCGAAAAGGAAGGAGATCATCGAGGTGGAGATCGACCAGCCCACCAAGGTGAAGTTCATGACCGGCAAGGAGATGAAGGCCTACAAGCAGGGAAAGACCTACTCCTACTTCGGCGGGCTCTTCGATGAATCGCCCGTCAGATTCGTGGTCCCTTTCGATTCCGTGTGGAACGTGGTGGTGGAGAAAGGGACCTTCCGGCAGCCATTGCCAGTGAAGGCCGGTTGCCAGTTGTTGCTGCCGAACAATACCGTGCGCTCCAGCGTGCCGAAGGATGCTCCTCCCGAATTGCGGGCCATGGATGCTGATGCCGAGGCGATCGCGCGGGAGTTGAGCATGGCATCGCGCAGCGAGGGCTGAACGAACGGATCGGCGGTCATCGGCGTTGCATCCGTACAAGCGACACGATCATGGCTACTGGAACGGAACGTGAACGGCTGGAACAGGTCCTTCAGGGACAACAGGTATTCCTGGAGGAGGTGCATGCCCTGCTCGCCGAGGAGGAAAAACAGGACAACATCCGCAGGGCGGTGGTGCGGACCTCACGGGGCGAACGCCCCGTCCATCTCCTCGACCCGGATCCAGCACGGGTCTTCGGCATCTCCACCATCCGCGCCCTGTGTGTGAAGTATCGCTTGCGCTTCCTGGATGCCGGCTTGTTCAAAGGTGATCTGCCCCCACAGGCCATGCATGCCATACGGCAGCTGGAGCGAAAGGCTTCCGGTCCGGTGCTGAATTACAAGGTGATGGCTCCAGCGGAGCGTTTCAGTCTCTGCGACAGCGAGGTGGATCCACTGCTCTTTGTGCCCTTGGGCGAAGGGCGCTATTACTTGGTGCACAAGTGGGGCAATGATCTGGGTGTGGCGCGCGTGGTCCTGGGCTGGCCAACACGCTCACCATGGACCTTGGGTGCCTGTGTGTTGCTGCTGGCCATGGTGTTCACGGCCGTGATGCCCGCCGACCTCATCACCCGCGATCCCTCCGTGGGATTCTGGGGCGCCTATCGCATCTTGTTCTTGCTATGGAGCACCGTGGTGGTGGCCAGCTTCACGGTCTTCGCCTGGTTCGCCTTCTTCGGCCAGTTCAGCACCCAGGCCTGGAACAGCCGCTACTTCAACTGAGGCATCCCCTTTTCCAAGGATTCCGAGGAATAGCGCGTGCCCACGCGGCAGACGCAACGCTCGCGGAACCAGACTTTCAACATCTCGCGGTCCCCGGAATCCAGCCCGCGCAGGGCCTTCCGCATCTCCTTGCGGAAGACGCGTCGATCGGCATGGCTGATGCGGTCCAGGACGTCCTGGTAATAGGCGAGCATGTTCTTGCGCATGGGCATGGGATCAGGCGTATGGCCCTTTACGGTTCGCACCAAGCGGGGTTTCAGATCGAATGGTAAAGAAGAAAGGGGGACCTTGGGTCCCCCTTTCCAACTATTCGTCCTGGCCCTTGCTCAGTTGATACCGATCTCCCTTGTACGGGGCTTGGCGGCTTCCGTCTTGGGGATACGCACCGTCAGCAGCCCATCGGCGCATTGGGCTGAGATGTTCGCGCTGTCCACCGAACCGGGCAGCCGGAAGGAACGGGTGAAGCTGCCGTAGGAGAACTCCCGGCGGGTGTAGCGTTCATTCTCCTTCAGGTCCTCCACTTTGTGTTCGGCACTGATGGTGAGCACATCATTCTCCATCTGGAGCTTCAGGTCCTGCTTGTTGAAGCCGGGCACCTGCATCCGCAGTTCGAAGGCTTCGTCGTTCTCCACGATATTGACCCCGGGCAGAAAGTGCTTCATCTCGTCCTGTCCGAACACCTGGCCGATGTCGCGGTTGAAGAAGTCGTTCATCAGCGCGTTGAAGGGACTGACGAACGAACCTTGCGGGCGGTATTTCACGATCGTCATGGCTTTGCGTTTTTGGTTGGTTCGCATGTGCGCCTCGGTCCCCAAAGGCTCTGCCAGCCGCCAATCCCGGAAATTGTTGCAGACCAAGGACCCGCTGGTGCGACGATCTGTCGCTACTGGGGCATGAAGAGGAAGAAGACCGTGCCTTTTTGTGGGTCGGTGGCATTGGCGCTGGGGCTGAAGCGCGCCCTTCTCGCCGATCGCAGCGCATGTTCCACCATGCAATCGTCGGCGAAGGCGCTGCGGGCAGGATCGAGTTCCGCCTTGAGCACGGCACCCGAGGAGGCGACCTGCACCCTCACGGCCACGCGTCCCTGCGTGCGGCAGAGGTAGCCCGGTACGTCACGCGCGCGCTCGCGCCCCTCCAGGTCGTGCCACACGGTGGTGATGCCTTCTATGCGCACTGGCTCGGCGGCCTTGTCCATATACAGTTCCTTGTTCCATTTGCTGGGATCGAGTTCGGGCATATCCACCTCCTCGCCGCGTTCCCGGCGCTCTTCGGCCAGCCGCTCGAACTCCTGCTGTTCCATGCGGCGCAGGTCCTGTTCCACACGCTCGGAGAGGCGCTGTTCCGACCAGGTGGGCCTTGTCTCCGCGGTGATGTTGCTGGTGAGGTTGAGCACTTCGCGCGGCGTACCGCCCTCCAATTCTTCCATGATCCGCTCCTCCATCTCCTCGGCCATTTCGCTGGGCACCACCTCCACGCGGATCTCGCTGCGATCCTCCTCGCGCGGCGTGGCCCGTATGGTCCAGATGGTGAGCAGGATGAAGAGCACGGCGTGCACCACCAGAGTGCCCATCACCCCGGTGCGGTGCCGATCGATCCAGTCCAACAGCGCGTCCATCATGCCCGGCTTTCGTGCCGCATGATCGGAGAACGCCGTGCCATGGTCATTTCACGCGTCTCCTGGGGTTCATGCACCTTCCACCGGCCCAAGATAGCCGCCAGCCTCAGGTGGTCCGCATGCGGATGCGCCAGGGCTTGGGCCAGCCATTGTTCCAGCGGTTGCCCGCACCGTGTGCCCAGCCCAGCCCAAGTCCCGCGTGGCGTATGAGCGCGGTGCCGTTCGCATGCTTGCCGGGCAGGGCCTCTCCGCGCAAATAGGCGAGCGTTAGGGCCGGGTCGAGATCGATCGTGCGGAAGGCATCCTGGCGCAAAAGGGTGGAAAGAGCGAGTGCCGCATGTGGGCGCTGGCCTGATCCCTTGCGTTCCGCTACCGGTATGCCAGGTGAAATGGTCGTCGTCAATGCTTTCAACGCGTCCACAAGTGGTGCGTGCCTTGTCCCGACCGCATGGAGCGTCTCCTCATGCTCGATCCAGGACAGTTCTTCCCGGGTATCGAGCCACTCGGTGCGGACGCCCGGGTCGATCGCCGATCCCGAAGGCCGGATGCGGCTCTCGCCGGGATCGGTATCACCGGGTTTCCGCAGCAGCGCCATGAAGAAGCCTTCCCCGCGCAACAAGTGCGGATAGCAGCGCAGACCTGGTATCTCCGGCAGCACAGCCGGACGGGTGCCCCATGCCGGCGATGTGGCGATCGTGACCGGCTCAGCGCCGCGGGCGAGCAGAGGAAGGAGCTGTTCCTCGTTCTCGGTGGGTTCCCAGGTGCAGGTGCTGTAGATGAGAAAGCCACCGGGCCGAATGGCTTCCCACGCATGGGCGAGGATCACGGCCTGTGCGGCCACGCACCGATGCACGAGCGCAGGGCCCCATTGCTGATGTGCGAAGGGATCCTTGCGGAACATGCCTTCCCCGGAGCAGGGCGCATCCACCAGCACCAGGTCGAAGCTGTCCGGCAGGGTCTCGAACGCGATCGTCTCCGCACCTGTGATGACGGTGTTGGGCGATCCCCACTTCCATAGGTTCTCCGCAAGGATGGCGCGTCGACGGCCATCCACCTCGTTGGCCACAAGCAGGGAACCCGGCGTCATCAGGGACCGGAGATGTGTGCTCTTGCCGCCGGGCGCGGCGCAGAGATCCAGCGCCACGATGTGGCGCTCCAGCAAGCCGGTGGCCAGAAAGGCCTGTTCCACCAGCATGGATGATGCCTCCTGCACGTAGTAGGCACCCGCGTGCAGCAGCGGGTCCAGCGTGAAGACCGGCCTTTCCGCCAGATACCTTCCTGTGCGGCACCACGGCACCGGTGCACCCTCCGGGCCGCCGGGTTTGGCGCTGTTCAGCCGTATGCTCGTGGGCGGCGGCTCCAGTAACGCCCGCGCGAGCAGATCCACTTCGCCCGGGATGATCGACCCCAGGGTATCGCGCAGCGTATCCGGAAGCACATCACCATGCCGGTCCTTCCGCTGGCGATCGCGGCGCGCCATGGGGCTCAGCGCGTGAGTACGGGTTCGCGCAACAGGGTTTCAGCGCGATCGGGGCCGAGCGATACGAGGGTGATGGGCACATCCACCGCCTTTTCGATGCGGGCGATGTAGCGCTGCAACGCATCGGGCAGGGGCGCGTCGATGCGCGGGTCGCCCCAGCCGGGGAAGTCCTCGTACACCGGCTCGATGCCGGAGCTGATGTCGTAGGGCAGGCGGTCCGTCGTGCGGCCGTCCACCTTGTATCGCGTACAGAGCCGCACGGTGTCCATGCCGTTGAGCACGTCGGCCTTCATCATGGCCAGTTCCGTGATGCCGTTCACCATCACCGCGTAATGCAGGGCGGGCAGGTCCAGCCAGCCGCAGCGTCGCGGGCGTCCGGTGGTGCTGCCGAATTCATGACCGGCCTTGCGGATGTGTTCGCCCGTGGCGTCGTGCAGTTCGGTGGGGAAGGGGCCGCTGCCCACGCGGGTGCAGTAGGCCTTGAAGATGCCCACCACCTTGCCGATGCGGTTGGGGGCGACACCCAGGCCGGTGCATGCGCCGGCACAGATGGTGCTGCTGCTGGTGACGAAAGGATAGGTGCCGAAGTCGATGTCCAACAGGGTGCCTTGCGCGCCTTCGGCCAGGATCCGCCTGCCCTCCCGCATGGCCATGTCCAGGTAGTGTTCGCTGTCCACCAGGGTCATCTCGCGCAGCTGGCGCACGGCGTCCAACCATTCGGCCTGCTGCTCGCGCAGGTCGAAGGTCATGTCGTGGTGTGCGAGGAGTTTCTCATGCTTGCGCACGAGCGTCTCGTAGCGCTCCATCATGTCGGTCCTTTCCAGGTCGCCCACACGCAGGCCATTGCGCCCGGTCTTGTCCATGTAGGTGGGGCCGATGCCTTTGAGCGTGCTGCCGATCTTGGCCTTGCCCTTCTCGGCCTCGCTGGCGGCGTCCAGTGCGCGGTGGGTGGGCAGGATCAAATGGGCGCGGCGTGAGATGAGCAGGCTCTTCCGCAGGTCGATGCCCACGGCCTCCAGGGCCTGCACCTCGCGCAGGAAGATCACCGGGTCGATGACCACCCCGTTGCCCACCAGGTTCATGGTGCCTTCGCGGAACACGCCGCTGGGGATGGTGTGCAGCACGTGTTTGTAGCCCTCGAAGATGAGCGTATGGCCGGCGTTGGGTCCCCCTTGGAAGCGGGCGATCACATCGTATCCAGGGGCGATCACATCAACGACCTTGCCCTTGCCCTCGTCGCCCCATTGGGCGCCGAGCAGCACGTCCATGCGCGGGTCCATCGGCGATCAGCTGGTGAGTTTGGCCACGGCGGCGTCCACATCGGGGGTGATGGTGAACACCGAATCGAGCTTGGTGACCAGGAAGAGCTGGCGTACGCTGTTGCTCATGCCGGCGATGAGCGTGTCGCCCCCGGCGTTGCGCGTGCGCGTGAGCACGTTGATGAGGATGTTGAGCCCGGTGCTGTTCATGTACTGCAACTCGGTCAGGTCCAGGATCACCGACTTGTGCCCCTTGCCCAGTTCGCCGTCCAGCGCGGCCATGAGCCGGTCGGCCTGCTGCTGGTCCATGAGCCTGCCCTTCATGTGGAACACCATGCAGCCCTTTTCATCGGCTACGGCCAGGTCGAAAGTCGGTCGGTCGGTCACGGTCATGTTCTCTGGTTTCTCTGGCATTCGCGGCACAGGCCATGGATGTGGAGCGCGTGGTGGTGCACTTGGAAGCCCATCACCTCGCCCACCGTGTTGCGGATCTGTTGGATGCGGGGGTCGCAGAACTCCTGCACCCGGCCGCAGCGGTCGCAGATCAGGTGGTCGTGCTGCTTGTAGGCATGGGCCTTTTCGAACCAGGCCTGCGCGCCCATGAAGCGGTGCTTGCGCACCAGGTCGCATGCCAACAGCAGGTCCATGGTGTTGTACAGGGTGGCCCGGCTCACGCGGTAGTTCTTGGACTTCATCCGGCCGTAGAGCCGCTCGATGTCGAAATGGCCGTCCTCCGCGTAGATCTCGTTGAGTATGGCGAATCGTTCGGGCGTCTTGCGGTGCCCCTTGCGCTCCAGGTACTCGGTGAAGATCCGGCGGACGTTGTCGTGTTGCTCGGCCACGGCCATGGGCCAAAGGTAATGGGCAGGCGGGTGCAGCAGCGCCATAAGCAGGGGCGGTGGATCGGTGACGACGATCCGGACCAGAATACCCGACCGGAGGCCGCAGAGGACCGACCGATAGCAACCGGGTGGTAATGGATGGCCCCAGTTGGTTCCTCCCTCAGGTGTGCGGGATGTGATGCAGGCACAGTGCGCTATCAGAAACCGGCTTCCCGTGAACGCGACACCCCTTCCGGAGTCGTGCATGCGCCTCTCCGATGGAAGGTCACACAAGCGTCGGGGCGGTTGCGGTTACCGCAAGCCATTCGCCCGCAGTACCAGGTCGTAGAGCTTGTATTCGAAGCCACAGCGTTCCTTGAATCTGGAGATCGAAGTGTGCGAGGGCTCCTGGGCGCGCTTCGAGATGTTCTCATGCGGGATGCTCACCCTGGGCTTGCCCAGCTTCTCGGCCAGGACCTCGATGCCGCGCTGGTAGTTCTCCATCACATCGATGTGGACGAAGTAGTTCCCGATGTATGAAGCCATGTTGGTCTCATCCATGCCGCGTGGCAGGAAATTTCTGACGAATGGGTTCGTTGTTTCCAGGAATTCGTCGATGTCGGATACCGGCTCAACCTTCTTTCCTTCCACATAGTTCTTGCCGTCCCCGGCACGGCGCAGGTTGTAGTGGAAGACCGACAGGCTCATCTCCAGGGGATCCCGCAGAAAGGTGATCGCCTGTCCGATCCCCGGGTAGTAGTCGTCCACACCGAAGCCCCTCTTGCCATTGAAGTGCCCATGGATGCAGATATCCTTCCGATAGCCGCCATACCAGTGCTTCAGTTTGTGCCGCTTGGGCATGGTGCCCGCCCTCTCATCGAAGTAGTGCATGAGCAACCCGTCCCCGAACCAGTCCTTCAAGGTCTTTAGCAGACTGGTGCCGCCGCACTTGGGAATGTGGATCGAGAGCAGCGGAACGCTGGGGTCATAGGTCTTCATCTTGATCGGCTGTGGCCTGTACGCGGCGATGCATGGGCCTCCATGCAAAGAAAGGAGGCGTTGGGCCACAGAAGTTCCATTTCCCGGGACGGCCCGGTCTTGACCACGGTCCGCGCTAGTTGCCCAAGGCTTATTGCTCCACGCGCACCACGCTACGTACGCCCTGCACGCGTTTGAGCTTTTCCATCAGGGCGTTGAGGTGGTCGGTGTCATGCACATAGACCATCACGCGGCCCTCGAAGATGCCGTCGTGGCTCTCGAAGCTGATGGCGCGCATGTTCACGTTGTGCTCGTGGCTGATGATGGTGGTGATCTTGTTCACAAGCCCCACGTCATCGATGCCGCTGAACTTGATGCCGGCCAGGAACTCCACGGTGTCCTTGCCCTTCCAGCGCGCTTTCACCACCTGGTAGGCGAAGTTGCTCATCAACTGCGTGGCGTTCTGGCAATTCACGCGGTGGATCTTGATCCCTTCGTCCTTGGTGACGAAGCCGAAGACATCATCGCCGGCGATGGGGCTGCAGCAGGAACTGAGCGTGTAATCGATCTTGCGCAGGTCGTCGCCGATGATCAGCGCACCATGGTCTCCGCGGATCTCGCTGACGATCTCCTCCAGGGTGCGTTCCCCCGGCTCCTGTTTGCGCTTGGGCAGCGACAATCGGCCATTGCGCACGTGGGCCCCGGTCACCTTCTCCGGGTCGAAGCGGCCGCGTGCCACCTGGTAGTAAAGGTCGGTGGCGTTGGCGCTCTTGAAATGCTCCACCAGCACGTGCACGTTGGCCGTGTCCACCTTGGCGCCCCATTTCCGCAGTTGGCGCTGTATGGATTCGCGCCCCAGCACGGCGAGCTTGCGCTTCTGGTCCCGCAACGATTGCTTGATGCGATGACGTGCCTTGGCGGTGGTGACATAGTTGAGCCAGTCCTCCTTGGGCAACTGCTTGCGGCTGGTGATGATCTCGATCTGGTCGCCACTGCGCAGGGGCTGGCTCAGGGGCACCAGCTTGTGGTTCACCTTGGCGCCAATGCATTGCCTGCCGACCTGGGTGTGGATGTCGAAGGCGAAGTCCAGCGCGGTGGCCCCGGCGGGCAGGCTGCGCATCTCGCCCTTGGGCGTGAAGACCACGATCTCGTCGCTGAACAGGTTCAGCTTGAAATCGGCCACGAAATCCAACGCGTTGCTCGTGGGATCGTCCAGCATGTCGCGAATGCGCGCCAGCCAGGGATCGAGCACCGCGGTATGGTCCAGGTCGTCCTTGTACCTGTAGTGCGCGGCCAGGCCCATCTCGGCGATCTCGTCCATGCGCCGGCTGCGGATCTGCACCTCCACCCAGCGCCCGCCGGGGCTCATCACGGTGGTGTGCAGGCTCTCGTAGCCGTTGGCCTTCGGCAGGCTTATCCAGTCGCGCAGCCGGTCGGGGTTGGGTTGATAGAAATCGGTGACGATGGAATAGACCTTCCAGCAGTCGGCTTTCTCCAGTTCCTGCCGCGTGTCGATGATGATGCGGATGGCGAAGACGTCGTAGACCTCCTCGAAGCTCACGTGCTTCTTCAGCATCTTGTTGTAGATGCTGTGCACGCTCTTCGGGCGCCCTTTGATCTCGTAGCTGAAGCCTTCACGGTCCATGGACTCGCGGATGGGCAGCGTGAAGCGGCTGATGAAACGCTTGCGCACGGCCTCGCCCTTCTTCAGTTTCTGGCTGATGTCCTCGTAGATCTCGGGCTCCTTGTAGCGCAGGGCCAGGTCCTCCAGCTCGCTCTTGATGTTGTAGAGGCCCAGGCGGTGGGCCAGCGGGGCGTAGAGGTAGGTGGTCTCGCTGGCGATCTTCAGCTGCTTGTCGCGCGAGAGGCCCTCCAGCGTGCGCATGTTGTGCAGGCGGTCGGCTAGTTTGATCAGGATCACGCGCACATCCTCCGCCAGGGTGAGCAGCACTTTGCGGAAGTTCTCAGCCTGGATGCTGTCCGATCGCAGTTCGATGCCGCTGATCTTGGTGAGCCCGTCGATGATGGTGGTCACCGAGGGGCCGAAGAGGTCGCGCACATCGTCGAGCGTCAGGTCGGTATCCTCCACGGTGTCATGGAGCAGGGCGGCCACCACGCTGGTGACGCCCAGGCCGATCTCCTCGGCGCAGATGCGCGCCACGGCGATGGGGTGGTAGATGTAGGGTTCGCCGCTCTTGCGCCGCTGTTCCTTGTGGGCCTCCACGGCGATGTTGAAGGCCTTGCGGATCAGGCGCGTGTCCTCGGGCGTGCGTTCGCCGCGAATGCTGCGCAACAGACCCTTATAGCGCCGCAGGATCTCGGCTTTCTCCGCCACCGGATCGATCGCCGGCCTGGTGGTCTTCACCGCTACCGGCGCGCCTTCGGGCGGAGGGCTATGTGAACCTTTGTCCATCCAGACAAAGGTAGCGGGGCGGAGTGCCCTGCACTATTCCACGGCGGGCAGTACTTGCGCCCGCACTTCGCCGAAGCCGATGCGAGTGCCATTCTTCTCGCCATGTCCGCGCATCACCACGGTATCGCCATCGGCGATGAATTTCCGTTCGCTGCCATCGGCGAGCGCAAGGGGCCTGGTGCCACGCCAGGTGAGTTCCAGCATGCTGCCGTAGCTATCGGGCGCCGGGCCGCTGATGGTGCCACTGGCCATCAGGTCGCCGCTGCGGATGTTGCAGCCGTTCACGGTGTGGTGGGCCAGTTGCTGCGCCATGCTCCAGTACATGTATCGGAAGTTGCTGCGGCATACGGTGGTCTCGGCGCCGCCTTGGGGGGCTATGGCCACCTCCAGCGCGATGTCAAGGCCGTGGGCGCCCTCGGTGCGCAGGTAGGGCAGGGGCCGGGGGTCCTGTGGCGGGCCGGGAACACGGAAGGGCTCCAGCGCATCCAGCGTCACCACCCAGGGACTGATGCTGCTGGCGAAGTTCTTCGCGAGGAAGGGACCCAGGGGCACGTATTCCCATGCTTGTATGTCGCGCGCGCTCCAGTCGTTGAAGAGCACCAGACCGAAGATGTGGTCCTCCGCCTCCGCGGCGCTGATGCGTTGGCCGAGGGGCTTGCCATCGAAGGTGATGAAGGCCACCTCCAACTCGAAATCCAACTGCACGGTGGGCCCGAAGACCGGTGGCTGTTCGGGATCGGGGCGGCGCTGGCCCATGGGGCGGTGGATGGCCTGCCCGCTGGGGATGATGCTGCTGGCGCGGCCGTGATAGCCCACGGGCAGGTGCAGCCAGTTGGGCAACAGGGCGTTCTGCGGATCGCGGAACATGGTGCCCACGTTGGTGGCGTGCTCGCGGCTGCTGTAGAAATCGGTGTAGTCGCCGATGGTCACTGGCAGGTGCATGGTCACCTGGTCCACAGGGAGCAGGGCATCCTCGCGCAGGGTGTTGTCGTCGCGCAGGGTGGCGTGGTCGTGGCGCAGGAGTTCGCTGAGCCGTTCGCGCAGCGCACGCATGCCCGCCTTGCCGCCTTTCATCACCTCATTCAAGTGTGGCGCCAGGAAGGCCTCACGTGGAATACCGGTGCCGTCCAGCAGCCCCGCTTCGGCCAGGATGGAGAGGTCCACCACGGTATCACCGATCCTCGTCACGGGCACAGGCGGCTCACCGTTCCAGCTGCCGATCCCGAAAGGAATGTTCTGGATGGGGAAGTCGCTGCCGGGGGGGGCGGGGACCCAGGAGCGCAGGGCGGGATCGTTGGCGGGAATGGTCATGCCGCAAAGGTGCGAAGGCGCGCCGATGGGCCGGCGTGTCCCATCTTCACGGCATGGCAGGCCGCTTCGCAGGCATCGTCGTTCGTGTACTGGTCCTTTCCCACCTGTTGCTGCTGGCGTCGTACACCTTCCCGGAACACTGGGTGCCGGAGCCGTTTCGCGTGATCGGCCAGTGGTGGGTGCGCCCTTTGTTCCATCAACAATGGAAGCTTTTCGCGCCGGATCCGCCGGACTGCTCCTGCGCGCTGGAATGGCAGGATGGCAACGCCGCATGGCACGCCGTGGATGCGGGCCACTATCTGGAGCGCCGCATCATCCACAACCATTGTCTGTGGCTTGCCGAAGGCGATGCCAGTGCGGAACGGCAGGCCAGGCCGGCCCTGCTGCGGATGGTCCAAGCGGAAGACGCGCCCGAAACACGCTTCCGGATCGTGCGGCACTGCATCGCGGACCCCACGCGTCCCACGGTTCGGGAGGAACGCCTCATTCCACTTTACGGACCATGAGCATTCCGGCGAATACGGTCTTGCTCTTCCAGCGTGCGCTGCACTTGTGGGTGTCGCTCCATCTCCTCACCGCGCTGCCGGCCATGGAGGAACTCTGGCTCGACCCGCTGTCACCCCCTCACCCCATGGGCGGTCCACGCTACACCCTGGTGCATGCCTTCGGATCCTGGCTGCCCGTGCGGGCCGCACCGGTGGTCCTCGCCTGCACACTGCTTGTCGCGTTGTGGGGTGTGGTCCGGCCGTTGCGCTGGTGGTTGTCCTTGCCACTATGGGCGGGCTATTCCTCGCTGATGAACCTGGCTTTCATGGCCTCCAGCGGCGGCCAGCAGCTCATGGCCAACCTGCTCTTCTGGAACGTGTTGCTGTGCTTGGAGCGAAGCGGTCACGCGACGTGGGTCGGGGCCACCGGCTTCTGGATCATCCGGCTGCAGCTGCTGCTCGCCTATGCCGCCACCGGTCTGCACAAACTCACCGGCACACATTGGCTGGATGGCACCGCCATGGGCATCGTGGCCGGCGACCCGGCGTTCGGGCCGGCCTGGCTGACGGGCTTTCCGTTGTTGGCGAAGTCCATGACCTGGGCGGTACTGGTCTTTCAGCTGACCTTTCCGGTGGCCGTCTGGTGGCGCCGCACACGTCTGCCATGGATGGCGTTCGGCGCTGTGTTCCACCTGGGAACGGCGCTGTGGCTGGGCATTCCCGAGATGGGAGCGGCCTTCATCGCGGCGTATGCCATCTGGCTTTCGAACAATGAATCGGGTGCGGTGCTCAGGTGCTACCGCTGGCGCCAGGCTGTTTCGGTTCCAGCCACGTGAAGCCCTCACTGCGCGGAATGCGGTCCAGCGCTTCGCGGGCGAAGGGCGGCGGCATGCACATCTTGCGGATCCGCGTGTCGATCCAGGCGCCATCCACCACCAGCGTGGCGCACAGCGTGCCATCGCCTTTGGTGATGCGGTGCTCGAAGGAGAAGCGTTTGTGGTCCCGCGAGAGCTGGCTCACCAGCACTTCGCTCCAGACCTCGTCCTCCAGCTTGATCTCGCGCCGGAACACGCATTCCTCGCGCAGCAGCACCGGCCCGAGGGAATTTTCCCGCATGTAGGCCAGCGACACGCCCAGCGCGGTGAGGACCTCCATCCGTTGCATGGCGCCCAGATCGTAGTACACGCTGTGGCGCATGTGGAAGTTGGCGTCGATGTCCGCCCAACGGAGTTGGATGCGCGAGCGGAAGGGGGGCGTGGCGTCCATGGATGGCCGGCGTCACATGCCGGTTATCTCCACCAAGTGGGCGGTGGGGCGCGCCTCGCTGTCCAGATGGTCCATCATACGCGTGTTCATGTAGCGGTTGAGCTCATGAAGCGCCTTGGTATCCCCGGCTCTTCGCGCGAAGTATTCCACCCACACGAATCCGAAGGTGGAGGCCATGGTGCCGTTGGGTGTCACCCTGCACGTGAGGCCACGATCGTGCGCGAAGGCCTCCACCTCATGCACCTTGGGCAGGACGCATTCCAGGTGTTCTCGCGCCCACGCCGCTCCGCTGAGCCGGATCACCAGGCGCAGCCTTTCCTCCTCGTCCACGCCCTCCACGTGGAAAGGGTTCAACAGGATCACTCCACGTCGCGCCTGCCCCACCAGCCTCTCCAGGAACAGGGTGCGTTGGTCACGTGGCACATGCTCCAGCACATGGCCCGATACGACGATGTCGAATGATCGCGGTGGGAAGGGGAGTTTCTCCCCCGCGATGCCATTCACCACGGGTTCGGCAAGGCAGTATTGGTGTCCCGGCAGGAAGCGCCCCAGCGTGCCATCGCCACCGCCCACATCGAGCACGGAGACCTGCTCGCCGGCCGCCATGCGCTTGATCGCCTGCGCCATGCTGTGCAGCCGGTAGTAACGGTTGTGGGGGATGTCAAGCAATGGCCGTGTGCGAGCTTCGGCTTCCTGCTGGAGGGCATTGCACAACGCCATCGGTGCGCCCAGGAAGGCGGCGGTGAGCGACTCGGCGAGGGCGGCGTTCGGGTTGCCCTGCGCCATGAGCCACCGTGCCTGCTCCAAGTGCAGTCCGGCGTCCAAAGGAGAGGCACTGAGCTTTTCGAGCCATGGTGACGACGCTTTCCCAGCGATCGTGGTGATCGCGCCGCCCTTGGGCTTGATGCGCTCAAGCCGGAACCCGAGCGGCCTGAGCGTTCTATTGAGGAGTTCGCCGATCATGGCGCCGTTCAATGCTTCGGTCAGGGATGGAGCGGCTTCAACCGCATCATGCCGTTCACCTGGAACCGGATGCGGTCCAGTTCGGCCTTGTCATCGCGATGTTCCAAGGCGGCGTCGATCAGCTGCACGATCTGCGCGCAGTCGGATTCCTTCAGCCCGCGGGTGGTGGGCGCGGCGGTGCCGATGCGGATGCCGCTGGTGACGAAGGGACTCTGATCGTCAAAAGGTACCATGTTCTTGTTCACGGTGATGTCCACCTTGCCCAGCACCAGCTCCGCATCGCGGCCTGTGATGCCCTTGTTGCGCAGGTCCACCAGCATGCAGTGGTTGTCGGTGCCGCCACTCACCACATCGTAGCCCTTGTCGATCAGACCCTGGGCCATCACGGCCGCGTTGGCGATCACCTGCCGGCCATAGTCCTTGAAGGAAGGTTGGAGCGCCTCGCCAAAGGCCACGGCCTTGGAGGCGATGACATGTTCCAAGGGACCGCCCTGGGTGCCGGGGAAGACACCGCTGTCCAGGATGGCGCTCATCATGCGCGTTTCGCCTTTGGGGGTGCGCAGGCCCCAGGGGTTCTCGAAGTCGTTGCCCATCATGATCACGCCGCCGCGCGGGCCGCGCAGGGTCTTGTGCGTGGTGGTGGTCACCACATGGCAGTGGGGCAGGGGGTCGTTGAGGAGCTTGGCGGCGATGAGCCCTGCCGGGTGGCTGATGTCCGCCAGGAGCAGTGCGCCGGTCTCATCGGCGATGGCGCGGAAGGCGGCGTAGTCCCAATCGCGGCTATAGGCACTGGCCCCGCAGATGATGAGTTTGGGCTTCTCCTGCCTGGCCTTGTCGCGCACCTGGTCCATGTCCACCCGCCCGGTGGCCTTGTCCACGCCATAGAACACGGGCCGGTAGAGCTTGCCGCTGAAGTTCACCGGGCTGCCGTGGGTCAGGTGGCCGCCATGGCTCAGGTCGAATCCGAGAATGGTGTCGCCGGGCTTCAGGCACGCCAGCATCACGGCGGCATTGGCCTGTGCGCCACTGTGCGGCTGCACGTTGGCCCATGCCGCACCGAACAACTCCTTGAGCCGGGCGATGGCCAGTTCCTCCACCTGGTCCACGATCTCGCAGCCGCCGTAATAGCGCCTGCCCGGCAGCCCTTCGGCGTACTTGTTCGTCAACGCCGATCCCATGGCCTCCATCACCTGCAGGCTCACATAGTTCTCGCTGGCGATGAGTTCCAGACCCTTGGTCTGCCGCCATTGCTCCTGGGCGATCAGGTCGAATACACGGCTGTCGCGTTCCATGGTCTTGGTCTTTTGATGCCCGGCGGGCGTGGTGGTGGAGCTCATGCGGGTACCCGTTCGAGATATTCAGGGAAGAGTTGATAGAAGAATCGTTCACTCCAGGCCAGCCGGTCGATCATCCCATCGCTGAGGTAGTCCGGCCGGGAGCGTGTGGAGGTGTTCACCTTGCCCATGTCCTTGATGCCGGCGACCCTTTCCTCCGGATAGCCCATGCGCAGGAGGAAGTCGTGGAGTTCGGCGTTGAGGTTCTCCGTATGCAGGAAGTCGATGTCGGGAAAATGCTCCCTGCGCATCTTCCGCAGGTCGCTGCCTTCATCCAAGGCCATGATCGTCCGCAGCGGATCGCGCGCATAGAAGCGGATGAACTGGACCGTGAGCGGCCCCGGTGCCCCGCGCACACCTTCGGGCAGGGAATACTCAGGGGCGATCGTCTGATACAGTTCGAAAAATTCCTCGAAGGACAGATCGGGGAAATGCGGGAAATGGCGACGGACGATCTTCTCCTCGGGGAAAGGCATCAAGGCCCAAGCACGATACTCGTACAGTGAGACCAGGCGATCCATGGGATCGCGCACCACGGACATGATGGTGCGGTCGCGAAATGCCTCGGGGATCTGGCACCAGGCGCCATGCTGTTGCACGCGGAGGTTGCTCCGCTCGCGCATGGGCGTGAAGAAGCGCTGGCGCATGAGCAGCTCGGAACATTCTGGCCGGGCCAGCCCCACGCGTTCAAGCAGCCTGCGCCCCCTGCCTGGCTGGTGTATGCCGCGGATAGCCCGGCGCGCGAAGGTGCTTCCCGTCTTGGGGAAGTTGATCATGACGAACTTGGGGGTGATGAGCATGCCTGCGCGCGAAGCGGCCAAAGATAGCCGAAGGCCCAAGTGGCGGGGGCTAGGCGCGGCGGATGCCCGAGGCGGCCCAGAGCAGGAACAAGACCACTGGATACTGCAGGGCGTGCAGCACCTTCACCCCTGCGATGCCGGCGGGCGGCCACCAGGCGGCCAGCCCATACGCCGCCAACGCCAGGGCAGCGGCCAGCACGAAGCCGAAGATGATGCGTGTGCGGTAGCGATGGTCGCCCCAGAGCGTGCGCGCCAGCAGCACCGCCAGCAGCAGCATGGCGCCCACCAGCAGTGCGGAGATGCCCCACTTCAACACCACAAGACCACGAAGGTCCAGCCCCTTCGTCCAGGCCTGGAACGCGCTGTGCGCATAGGACACCGCGCGGCCATGGCGTAGATGGTCGATCTGGTAGTTGAGGTTGATGAGCAGGAATTCGCGCAGGGCGCCAAGGGCCACGCCAACGGCCATGATCGCCAGGATAGCGGCCCGCCTGCCCATCACGTTGCGGGTCCCGGCCGCCGCCGGCCGGCGAAGCGTTTCACCCAGATGGCCCAGAGCAGGAACACGAAGCCGTACACCACCACATAGAAGGTGTAGTCGTGGTTGAAGTTGAGCCATTCGTAGTCGTACTTCACCACCACGCAAAGCACCGCTATGCGCAGGGCATTGATCAGGTGGATGCCCAGCAGTCCCACCGCACCGAACCACAGCTTGTGCCGCCAGGGGCCGGGGTAGGCGATGAGGAAGATGAGGTACACGGCGAACAGGCCCAGGCCGTTGCACGCATTGCCGATCCACAGGAGATGGCCACCCTGGACCCCGATGGTGCGCAGACCTTCGGCGTTGGCCGGTTCGGGTATCAGTTCATGGCCGGCCAGGCGCAACATGGCGCCGGAGACCTCCACCAGGTTGCCGATCAAGGCCCGGTCGGCCGCTCCGCCGGGCTTCAACACCTGGCCGTAAATGAGATACCAGCCGAAATAGAGGAGACCGGCAACGAGGAAGAAACGGATGACCGGGTCGCGCCAAACCACCGCGCGGGTGGGCATGGCGGCCATCAAAGTTCAGGCTTGCGGCGGGTGCGGCGCAGGGCCAGCGCGTGGCGGCCACCGAGGAGGGCGCCGGCCACGATCAATCCGGTGAGCCCGCCATCGATCGGAATGCAGGGCGGAGGCCAGCAGGGCGGAGGGCCGCCAATGGGCGGAGCGGCCAGGGCGGTGGCTCCCCATGACCCACCGACAAGTATGGCCAAAAGCAGACTGCGTAACAACATCTTCATGGAGCGGGGTACACCAAGGGTGGCCAAAAGTAGGAATATCCGCACAACGGGGGCAAAGTAGTTCCAAACCATGGTACGAGCGAAGCCACGATGCGTTCGATGGTCATGATCCACAGCCCCCCAAAGGTGTGCAGCCGCTATATTTGCCGACCTTGCCAGCATAGGGCCGGCGTCGCGGATCACCCGCCGGGCGACCTGAACAACGTAAGGCCCGCCCCCCGCCCCAAGCGCCGATGGCCGCCAGACCACCACAGCGACCCCAAGCACGCGGGGGCATCGTCGATGCGAAGGACATCCGCTATATCCTGCGGGTCGTCGGCAAGAACTGGTACTTCGTCGTCGTATCGCTCATCCTCGCCTCCATCCTGTCCTACCTGTACAGCTACAAGCTGCCCATCATCTACGGGGCCAGCACGCAGCTGCTGCTGAAGGACCGTGAGACCTACGACTACCAGGCCCAGATGTACAAGAGCCTGGGCTATGCGGGGCTCTATGGCGACCTGGTGAACCAGAAGCGGGTGCTCACCAGCTACGACCTCATCAACACCACGCTCAGCAAGCTCGACTTCGACATCTCGTACTTCATCGTGGGCCGCTTCAAAACCTCGCAGGTCCATGGCACGCTGCCCTTCTCGGTGGAATTGGACGCGACCAATCCGCGGTTCTACGAGAAGCCGCTGGACATGAAGATCCTGGACCTGCGCACCTATGAACTGAGCTATGACCGGGGCGGTGAGATCGTCTCGCGGAAGCTGGAGTTCGGCAAGCCCTCCGACGACGGCGAACTGCGTGTGCTGATAACCCTGCACCCCTATGTGAACCAGGGCAACCTGGACAAGCACATGGAATCGGACTACCGCCTGGTGCGGCACGACCGCCATGCCCTCATCGCCAAGTGGAAGAACCGCGTGCAGGTCACCAACCACGACTACACCACCATACTGCAGATCACCGTGGAGGACGAGGTGGCCACCCGGGCCAAGGCCTTTTTGGACACCCTCAGCAGGGTGTACATCGACTATACCCTCAAGAGCGAGTTCGACATCAACAGCAACACGGTGGTCTTCATCGATCGGCAATTGGAGGAGGTGAGCCGATATCTGGAGATGGACGAGACCGAGATGGAGAGTTACAAGGAGAGCAAGGACATCCTCAACCTGAGCAAGGAGGAGCAGCTCTACTTCAGCGAACTGGTGCGTTATGACAACCGCCGCCGCGAGATGCTCCTGGAACTGGGTTCGCTGGACGCCTTGCAGGACTACCTGGAGAACTCCACCGACGAACGTCTGCTGCCACCGGCGGTCTTCATCACGGACGATGCCTTTTTGCGGCAGACCTTGGGCGAACTCTACAGCATGCAGATGGAGCGAACGCGCATGCTCTTCGCCGGCAAGGAGGAGAACATCAGCGTGCGCGAACTGGACCGCGCCATGGACCTGATCCGTGGCAATCTGCACACCTACATCCGCAATGCGAGGGAAGCCGTTCAGGGCCGGATGCAAGACGTGGAGAAGCAGATCCGCGATTACGAGGTGCTCATCCGCAACATGCCCGAGAGCCAGCGGGATATGATGAGGATCCAACGGAGGCTGCAGGTGAACGAGAAGATGTACCTCTTCCTCCTGGAGAAGCGGGCCAGCACCCTGATCTCACGGGCCAGCATCGTGCCCCAGACCAAGGTCATCGAAAAGGCCCGCAGCTTGGGCGTGGTGCGGCCTGACAAGCTCCGGATCTTCTACGTCTTCGTCCTGGTCGGTCTGGTGGTGGCGCTCCTGGTGGTCTTCATGCGCGTGGTCTTCTACGACCGCATCGAGAACGCCGAGCAATTGAAGGAACTGGTGCAACTGCCGGTCTATGGCGAGATCATCCACAGCGACAAGGCCGAGGAGAACTACGTGGTGGTGGACAGCGATCCAAAGGCCGCCATCACCGAATGTTTCCGCACGGTGCGCACCAACCTGGAGTACGTGCGCGGGCCGGAGGACCAGGGTGGCAAGGTGGTGATGCTCACCAGTTACAGGCCCAACGAGGGCAAGACCTTCTGCTCGGTGAACCTCAGCGCCATACTGGCCAAGGCGGGCAAGCGCGTGCTGCTGCTGGAATTGGACCTGCACAAACCCAAGGTGGGCCAGGGCCTGAACATGACCAACGCCACCGGCCTGAGCAACATGCTCGTGGGCAAGGTGGATTGGCGCGATGTGGTCTTGCCCACCCAGTACGAGAACTTCCACGTGATCCTTTCCGGCCCCACACCACCGAACGCCTCGGAACTGGTGCTGAGTGAGCATCTGGGGCGCATGCTGATCGAAGCCCGGCGGGATTATGACTACGTGATCATGGACACCCCGCCCGTGGGCCTGATCACCGATGCCCTGCTGATGATGCGGCACTGCGACGTGACCCTCTTCGTGATGAACACCCGCTTCGCGAACAAGGACCACGTGAACAATGCCATCGAGACCCTGGAGGGCCACGCCGTGAAGAACGTGGGCCTGGTGCTCAACGGCGTGCGGATGAAGAAGAGCAAGTACTACTACAACACCAACTACGGTTATGGCTACCGCTACGCCTACGGCTATGGCAGCGGCTATGGCTATGGCTACGGATATGGCTACGGCCGCCGCCGCCGCAAGCAGGAGCGGGAGAGCAGGGAGAAGCATTGAGGGATGGTGAAGGACCAGGAACATTGGAACGTGGTCATAGACCCACGGCGGCCATGGTGGGTGGTGGACCTGCGCGAATTGTGGCGCTATCGGGACCTGTTGAAGCTGCTGGTGCGGCGCGACCTGCTCGCCGTTTACAAGCAGACCATCCTCGGCCCCGCCTGGCAGGTGGTGCAGCCACTTCTCACCTCCATCATGTTCGCCGTGGTCTTCGGCATGATGGCCCGCCTGGCCGAGCCCGGGTATCCTCCGCTGCTCTTCTACATGAGCGGTGTGGTCCCCTGGCTCTTCTTCGCCAGTGTGCTCAACCGTACCGCGCAGACCCTGGTGTTCAACGCGCAGCTCATGACCAAGGTCTACTATCCGCGCCTCATCTCGCCCATGGCCACCACGCTCTCCGCCTCGGTGAGCTTCTTCACCCAACTGGCCACCTTCTCCCTCTTCGCGGTCTACTTCCACCTCATGGGCGAGTTCACCATGCGCTTCCGTCCCGATGCCGCCCTGCTGCCCCTGCTCATCATCGTGCTGATGATGATCGCCGGCGGCCTCGGCCTGCTGGTGTCCGCGCTCACCACCAAGTTCCGAGACTTCACCGTGCTGCTCGGCTTCGGTGTGCAACTGCTCATGTTCATGAGCCCGGTGATATTCCCCCTCTCACGGGTGCCCGAGGGAAGCACGCTTCGCACCGTCATCGAACTCAATCCCATGACCCCCGTGATCGAAGGATTCCGCGCGGTGTTGCTGGGCACCCCAATGGATTGGGGCACCATGCTCTACGCCGTTGGATTCGCCGTGGGCAGCACGGTGGTCGGCATCCTCATCTTCCAACGGGCCGAAAGGTCCTTCGCTGACGTGGTCTGAACATGGCGCGCGATACGGTGATCCGGGTGGAGGATGTGCACAAGCGCTACCGGCTTGGCATCATCGGCAGTTCATTGCTCACCGACGAAGTGTCGGCGGTATGGGCGCGCATGCGCCGCAGGCCCGACCCCCGCCTGCTGGTGGAAAAGGCCCACATCGGCCAGCGCCGGGGCCAGTATTTCTGGGCCTTGCAAGGGGTGAGCTTCGAAGTGAAGCGTGGTGACATCCTGGGCATCGTGGGGCGCAACGGCGCGGGCAAGAGCACCATCCTCAAGCTCCTTTCGCGCATCTCCCTCCCCACACGAGGCCGCATCAGCCTCAAAGGCAAACTCAGCAGTCTGCTGGAAGTGGGCACGGGTTTCCATCCCGAACTCACCGGCCGGGAGAACATCTTCCTCAACGGCGCCATCCTGGGCATGCGCAAGGCCGAGATCGTGCGCAAGCTGGACGAGATCATCGCCTTCAGCGGCATCGAACACCACCTGGACACGCCCATCAAGCGTTACAGCAGCGGCATGAAGGTCCGCCTGGGCTTCTCTGTGGCGGCGCATCTGGACCCGGACATCCTCATCGTGGACGAAGTGCTCGCCGTGGGCGACGCCGAGTTCCAGCGCAAGTGCTTGGGCAGCATGCGCAAGGTGGCCGACAGTGGCCGCACCATCCTGCTCGTGAGCCACAATGTGAACGCGGTGCACAACCTGTGCAACTCGGCCATCTGGTTGGACCAGGGCGAGTTGCGCATGAGCGGGGGCACCCATGAAGTGGTGCGGTCCTATCTGGAGAAATACGCCGTGGAGACCCATGCCCAGGAGTGGGAAGCGGAACATGCACCGGGTACCGATGAGTTGCGCCTGTTGTCGGTGAAGGCCACCAGCCTTGCCCCCGATGGCGAGTTGCTCACCAGTCATGCCCTCCGGATTGAGTTCGAGTTGCTCAACCTGGGCATCATCGACGATGATCTCGACATCACCTTGCGGGTCAGTACACACAACGAGGTACTGGCTTTCATCTCCAGTATGGCGCGCGAGTTGGACAGCGTGGTCTGGGAGCCGGGGCGATCCAAGGTCACATGCATCATTCCGCCGCATTTGCTGAATGAGGGAGGCTACCGGTTCACGGCCCATTTCCGCCGCAACGGCAGGCGTATCTTCCAGGTGAATGACGCCATCGTTCTGGAGATGCGGCACGAGGGGGAGGAGGACATGCCCTACGTGCGGCGCCCCGGAGTGGTCCACCCGAAGCTTCGCTGGGAGCGCTGATGCTTGCGCTATGGGATGGACCGATCGCCTGCGGAACAGACTGGGACCTTTCGGCCATGCCAGGACCCCACCCCCCCTTGAACCGGCCATACACGAGGTGGTCGGGGGCCCCGCCAAGGGCCTGCGCATGTTGGTGAACGACCGGGCCCCGGCCTTCCGCCAGATGATCGCGGGCACCTACGATGCTCATATCCACGAAGCGTTGGACCATGCCGCCATCCGCCCGGACATGGTGTTAGACGTGGGTGCCCACATGGGTTACCATGTGCTTTGTTTCGCCATGCGCTGGCCCGAAGCGCGTGTTGTCGCCTTCGAACCCAACCCGGTGAACGTGGGACGCCTCCGCGAACAACTCGTCTTGAACCCCTCGATCGCCGGACGGGTCGAGGTGATGTCCATGGCGCTTGCCGATGTCGATGGCAGGATGGACATGCGCGCTTCCTCCAACATCGAGGACCAGACGAGTTCCGGCGGGTATCTCCATGGCGTACGTCCAAGTCTACCAGAGGAGGTGTACACCAAGGCCGGGTTCCACTCCTTCAGTGTGCCCGTGCATCGACTGGACACGCTCGTGGAGAAGCACGCCTGGCAGGGCATCGGTCTTGTGAAGATCGACGTGGAGGGGGCGGAACACATGGTTTTGCATGGCGCCATGGAAACCCTGGCCCATGCACGGCCCGTGTTGCTGATCGAAGTGCATTCCGTGGCATGCACATTCCGGGTGATGGAGCTGCTTCACGGACTGCGTTATCGTGTGGTCCTGTTGCATGAAGAGGATCCACGCCGCGGATTCCTCATGGCCACCAGTGATCGATGAAACCTTGACGTATCGAAGGATGGGAGCACTGAGTTACCGTATGGGCCGCATGCTGGATGTGGTATCGCCCAGGATGCTGCCCTCCTTCATCATCATCGGCGCGCAGAAGAGTGGGACGACCCATTTGTTCAACGTCCTGTCCAAGCATCCGTCCATCCTGCCACCGAAGCGCAAGGAGTTGCATTTCTTCGACAGGAACGCCGATCACCGGTTGGGGTTCTCATATTATCGCCAGCTCTTCCCAAGGAAGCCATGGTTCGGCGGACGCTTCGTCACCTTTGAGGCGACCCCCAGCTATATGTGGGAGGCACACTATGCCGAACGCATCCACCAGGTGATGCCCCAAGTTCTGATCGTGGCTGTGCTTCGCGATCCGGTGAAGCGCGCCTTCTCCGCGTGGCAGATGTCCCAGCGCAAAAAGGATCATCCGGTCCAGGGCCACCTCTACGATCCGCTGTCCTTCGAGGAAGCGGTGCGTGGCGAACTGGCCGGAGAACCCCGCACCGGTGGATCCAGTTACCTGCGCCATGGGGAATACGCCGAACAGCTTCGGCCCTTTGTCGACCTGTTCGGGAAGGACCGGGTGAAGGTGTTCTCCTTCAGGGATATGCGTGACAGACTGCCATGGCTGGTGGGTGAGTTGTGCCTATGGAGCGGTATCGAAGTTCTGCCCGCGGACCACTCCGCTTTCACACTTCCACCCAGAAAGGGGGGATATGATGTGGGTATGGCTCCCGGGTTGGAGGCTGAACTTTACCGACATTTCCAGCCCGGCTTGGAAGCGTTGGACCATCTCATGGGTCGCCCCATGGACCTGATCGAGCATTAGGACGGGAGCAGGATCCGGATCACCAACGAGCGACATGGAGCAGCCACCGGTATACGTTACCCGCACGTTCCTGCCACCCCGGGAGGAGTATCTGCATTGGCTGGACCAGGCCTACTCCACGCATGTCCTCACGAACAACGGACCCATACATCGTTTGTTGGAGGAGACCCTGCGCGCCCGGTTCGAAGTGCCCCACCTGAAGCTCATGGCCAATGGCACGCTGGCCTTGCAGCTCGCCTTGCGGGCGCTCAAGGTGCGGGGGCAGGTGATCACCACGCCATTCAGTTATGTGGCCACTACCAGCGCCATCCTCTGGGAGGGTTGCGAACCGGTCTTCGTGGATATCGATCCCGAAACGTGTTGCATCGACCCCGCTTTGATCGAAGCCGCCATAACACCTGACACCAGCGCCATTCTGGCCACCCATGTGTATGGGATCCCATGCGATGTGGAGGCCATCGATGCCATCGCGCGGAAATATGGATTGAAGGTGATCTATGATGCGGCCCACGCCTTCGACGTGGGGGTCGCAGGCAGGAGCGTTCTGGCCTATGGCGATGCCAGCACCCTCAGCTTCCACGCCACCAAGCTCTTCCATACCGTGGAGGGTGGTGCCGTGGTGCTGCACCGGAAGGACCACGATCATGACATCCGCTTGCTGCGCAGTTTCGGCCACATCGGTGATGAGCATTTCACCCTTGGCATGAACGCCAAAATGAGCGAGTTGCATGCGGCCATGGGGATGGCGGTGCTGCCGTACCTGCCGGCGTGCATCGCCGATAGGAAGCGATTGTATGACACCTACACAGGACTGTTCGCCGGAACACCGGTCAAGGTGCTGCCCGAATTCCCGGGAACCGTCCACAACTACGCTTACTTCCCGGTGTTCCTGAAGGACGGGGCCACCCGCGAACGCGTGCAGGCCGCCTTGGTGGCCCATGGGATCAACCCCAGGCGATATTTCTATCCTTCCCTGAACCGGCTTCCGTATGTCGACCAAGTGGCCATGCCCGTGTCGGAGCATATGGCCGAGACCGTGCTGAGCCTTCCGTTCTACCCGGGGTTGCCGGACCACATACCCCGGAAGATCGTTGACCTGATGATACCCTGCTTGTGAACCTGTAACCTCTTGCGAACCGAACCGCGCGAACAATGCGATCGAACGATCCAGCCCCGATCTTCCTGGTAGGCTCCGAAAGGTCCGGCAGCAACCTGCTGCGAAGCCTCTTGGGCAACCACTCGCGCGTGGAGGCGCCCGTGGCCCCGCACTATTTCGACTCTTGGTCAGGCATGCTGCACCACTATGGTGACCTGCGGGTGGAGAGGAACATGGCGTACCTGCTCCAGGATATGATGGAGTTCGCGAACCACGACTTCAACAAATGGGGCCTGCGGTTGGATGTGGCGGAAGCCCTTCGCGAGCACCAACCCAAGAGCTTCTGGGACGCGTTCGATGTGATCTACCGGGCCAAGGCGCGGATGCACGGTAAACCCATCTACGCCTGCAAGGGGAACCACATCTTCAACTATGCCTTCCAGGTGAAGGCGCGATGGCCGGAAAGCAGGCTGCTGTACCTGTATCGGGATCCGCGCGACCATTGTGCCTCCTGGAAGAAGAAACCCGCGCACCTGAGGACCGTTTGGGATTCCATGCGGAAGTGGGAAAGTGAACAGCGCAGGTGCCTGGAACTGGTCAAGCGCCATGGCGTCGACATGCACTTCATCAGCTATGAGGACCTGATCTCCGACACTCCCCAGGTGATGGCCGGGGCCCTGCGGTTCTGCGGTCTGCCGGTGGAGGAGAACTGTTTCCAGACCGACTCGGAGAAGCAGCAGGAAACGGCACGGCGATTCGTCTATTGGGAAAATATCGACAAGCCCATCATCCGGGACAATGCGAAGAAGTATCGAAGGGACCTCACACCGCAGGAGATCGAGATGATCGAGACCAGGGCGGGTTCGGTCATGGAGGAACTTGGTTACGAGTTCGACACGCGGCGGGCATGGCGCCCTCCATTCGCCCACGCGTTCAGGCTCAAAATGGAGCGCAGGAGGGTCACGCGGCGCGACCGTGGGCATTATGAAAAGGAACTGGGGATCCTGCGCAGCAAGCTTGAGCTTCGACGTGAGATCGGCAAGCGCGCGGCGTCGAGAAAGGATGTGGTCAGGTAGTCCATGCGGTCATTGATACCGGTCCATGAAAGATCGGGATCGGGAATAACACAACAATGAGCCAGGAGCGTCGTACCGCGATCATGCAGCCCTATGTGTTCCCTTACCTGGGATACTACCAGCTGTTCCATGCCGCCGACACTTTCGTCTCACTCGATGATGCCGCATTCATCAACAAGGGATGGGTGAACCGGAACCGCCTGCTCTTGCAGGGTGGCCCGCACTTCTTCACCATACCGCTCAGTGCGCGCAGCCAGAACGTGAGCATCCGCGATACGCGTGTGGCACCCGATGACGGATGGCGGCGGAAGTTGCTCACCACCCTCGGTCATGCGTATCGCAAGGCGCCATACTTCGATGAGGTGTACCCCATTTTCGAGCGGGTCCTGGCGCTGCCAGGAGAGAGTGTCGCGGATACCGCGGAGCGTTCGTTGATGCTCGTGCTCGATCATCTGGGCACTCCCCGTTCCATCAGAAGGGCGAGCGAGTTGGGGTTGGATCCGGAGCTGCATGGCCAGGACCGTATCCTCGCGATCTGCGGGGCGGTGGGCACCGATCTCTATGTGAATCCAGCAGGGGGGCGCGAGCTTTACCTGGCGGAGCGGTTCAAGGAACGCGGCATCCGTTTGCGGTTCCTGCGCTCGGAGATCGTTCCCTACACACAAGGCACGGCGGGCCATTTTGAGCCCGGACTGTCCATGATCGATGTGCTCATGTGGAACTCGAGGAGTTCGGTCCTGGACATGATGGCCAGATACCAGTTGGAGGAATGAACGAACAGTTGGTCTCGATACAAAGCGTGCCTCGCTCCGGATCGTCGTGGCTTGGGCAGATATTCAGAAGCTCGCCGCGGGTCGCATACCGCTTCCAGCCCTTGTTCTCCTATGCGTTCAAGGGTCGGTTGAACGGATCCAGCACGCGTGAGGAGATCGTCCGGTTCTTTCAGGACATCAAGCGGACCGAGGACGATTTCGTGCTCCAGAAGGTGGGTCATATCCACGTGGAGTATCCATCGTGGGCCGAATCACCCGACACCAGCCACATCGTGATGAAGGAGGTCCGATACAACCATATCGTACGCCGTATGGTGGAGCAGGTGCCCGGGCTGAAGGTGGTGGGTCTTGTGCGGCACCCTTGCGCGGTGATCGATAGTTGGATCCATGCTCCCCGCGAGTTCAGGCCGGAATGGAATGTGGATGAGGAGTGGCGGAGCGGGGCCAGCAAGAACCAGAACAGACCGGAGGAATTCTTCGGATTCGACAAATGGAAGGAGGTCGCGCAATTGTTCCTGGACCTTGAGCGTGAGCATCCATCGCAGGTGAAGGTGGTGCGATACGCGGACCTGAACGCCGATCCCATCGAGGTGGTCAGGGACGTTTTCGCATTCTGTGCCCTTGACCTCGGCCCGGAGACCGTAGCGTTCATTGAACAGAGCCGGAGCAGGCAGGGCGAGGACGCCAACAGCATCTATCGTTTGGAAAGGCCTGATACGGCTTGGCGGGATCGCCTTCCGGCCAGCATAGCGCGCACCATACAGGATGAATTGAGCGGCGGCCCCTTGTCCCGTTTTCTTTGATCGGGTGCGGCCATCATGCACGCCCATGTGATCCCTCGAGGTGTGTCCATCGCATGGAACATCGCAACTTTGCCCGCTTCGCCATCGCATCCATCGCTTGCCCCCTCGCCTCCGATCATGCTTCTTCGATGTCGCCATGCGATGGTGCTGTATGACCTTTTCACATGGAGGAGCGTAACGTGAACCAGGGTGCCATCGCCCCCTTGGTGTCGGTGGTCGTTCCCACCTACCAGCATGCTGCGTTCATTGGGCCATGCCTCGACGGCATCCTGATGCAGAGGACCACCTTCGCGGTGGAGGTGCTCCTGGGTGAGGATGAGAGCACGGATGGTACCAGGGAGATCTGCCGGCGATACGCGGAAGCCCACCCGGAACGGATCAGGCTGTTCCTTCGAAGCCGCAAGGATGTGATGATGATCGACGGCAGGCCCACCGGCAGGGCGAACCTGCTCGCGTTGTTGGCCGAGGCACGTGGCAGGTACATCGCACTGTGCGAGGGCGACGATCACTGGACCGATCCGGACAAGCTCCAGAAACAGGTGGATGCCATCGAGGCCGATCCGCTGGCGGTGGGTTGCTTCACCAATGCTTGGAACGAGGAGGATGGCGTTCGGACCCCATATCTCGATGGGCTTCAGAAGCGGGTCCCAATGGCGCCTGTGACCCGGAAGGATGTGGTGCTGGGCCAGAATATCGCCACGTGTACGGTGGTGTTCCTGCGGGAAACGATAAGGACAATGCCGCCACAGATGATCACCGCGCCGGTGGGTGATACAATCCTCTTCACGCACATCACACGCGCAGGCCATTTGGTCTACCTGCCCGAAAGCACCGCGGTCCGCCATGTCCACGCCGGTGGCGTGTATTCCATGAAGAGCGACATCTTCAAGACCGAAGTGCACGCCAGGTTGCTGGAACTGCTCGACGACATGACGGACGGAGAGTACCGGGAAGCGATCCACAGGAAGCGCATGAACCTGCTGCTCCATGGCTGGCAGCTCGCCGAAAGGTCACGTGATCGCAAGGCCATGCGGTACTTTTGGAAGGCCATCGCGGCGGAGCGAGGCCATTCCTGGCGATGGACCACCACGATGCGGAACGCCTTGAAAGCCTGGTACCCGGGGATCGAGGGCTTCCTGTTCAAGACCCGTTGAACGACGGGGTCCGATGCTTGAAGTAGCGATGATGCTGCGGATATCCCTGACAACCCCCAGTTTCCAGCAGGCGGCCTATCTGGAGGAATGTCTTCGGTCGGTGCATGATCAGGGCTACACAGCCTTGGAGCATCTGGTGGTGGATGGCGGCAGCACCGATGGGTCGCGGGAGATCATCATGGCCCATGCGGACCAGTTGGCGTGGTGGTGCAGCGAGAAGGACCAGGGCCAGAGCGACGCTTTGAACAAGGGACTCGCGCGCGCCACCGGCGACCTCTTCGGCTGGCTCAACAGTGACGATATGTTGCTGCCCGGCACATTGCATCGCGTGGCCGATGCCTTCGAGCAGGACCCGCAACTCGTCGTCTTCGGCGGGAGAAGCCTGTTGCGCTCGACCGCGGGCGACACCTTGCCCGAGCGCGTGGTGGATGCCAGCGACGAGCGGCGTTTCATGCGCAACCCGGGCTTCGACCAGCCTTCCACTTTCTTTCGCATGGACGCCGTGCGCGAGGTGGGCGGGTTGGAAACGCGCTTGCACTATGTGATGGACTACGAATTGGTCCTGCGCCTCGCCTTCCATTTCGGCACGGACCGCATGCGCTTCGTGGACGAGCGGCTCGCCGTGGCGCGGCTGCACGACGACTGCAAAACGGTGCGGTACCAGCGACGATTCCTGGATGAGCGGGCCACGGTGCTCCATGGGGTGTGCCTGTCCGCCGGTCGCGAGGATCTCGCAGGCGTGCTCGCCTTGGGACACCACATCTCACCGGGCATCAGGCCCATGCCCGTGCCAGAAGCGAAGCAGGGACTCGCCAAGGAGATGGTGACGCATTTCCTCCTGAAGTGGCACCACACCATCCATGTGCGCGAGCAGTTCAGCATGATGCGCGCTTTCCGCCGGCGGATCGACATCTCGGATGTGCCGCTCGATGATGCGGAGCGCGCCAGGCTGGAGAAACTGGACCGGCAGCTGAAGGTGCCCGGCTGGCTCGCCTTCCGGGCGGGTCGCAAACTCCGTCATCTGCGCGGATCGCGGTAAAGGCAGGGCCACAGCAGCGATGAAGGTCAGCGTGGTGCTTCCGGTCTACAACAAGGCGCCCTGGCTCCGCGAATGCCTGCACAGCATCCTGGGGCAGACCTTCGGCGACTTCGAGCTGATCGCCGTGGACGACGCCAGCACCGATGACAGCCTGGCGATCCTGCGGGCCGTGGGTGATCCCCGGTTGCGCGTGGTGGCCTTGGAGCGGAATCTCGGTCCTGCCGGTGCGGCCCAGCGTGCCATGGACCTGGCGCAGGGCGAATACATCGCGCGCCTTGATGCCGACGACCTGATGCTTCCCGGCCGTTTGGCGGTGCAGGTGAGCTACATGGATGCTCATCCGCACATCGGCGCCAGTGGTGGCACGGTGCGGCTCTTCGGCGCGGAGGAAGGCGAATGGACCTATTCCCCGGATGATGCGGACTGCCGCGCTGAACTTGTTTTCGGCGTCCCGGTGCCGCAGGGGGCCAGCATCATGCGAACGGAGGTCTTGAGAAGGCATGGCATACGCTATCAGGACCATTGGCCGCGCATCGGCGAGGACTGGTTCTTCTGGCTGTCGCTCGCGCGCCATGCCTCCTTTGGAAACGTGGCGGACCCGCTCATCCTGTATCGCCGCGGCACACAGAACATCGCGCATGGGCAGGATCGGGCGGCCACCCGGCGCCACCGGATCGCCTTGGTGCTTCGCGACCTGGGTCTGGAACCCACCCCGGAGGAAGTTGAGGCGCATCTGCTCGCCTCGCACATCGTGCCGGTCCATGTCACGCGGGCCCAAGTGGCCGCCTGCCACCGATGGTTGGACCGGCTCCGCGCCTGGAACAAGGCCAGTGGTTTCGCTCCGCCCGAGGCCATGGAGCGCCGGCTGCGCAAGGCCTGGGATGGGCTTTTCAATCGCCTGGCAGCACGCGGCATGGCTCCGGCACTGGAGTTCCTGCGATGTGATGGGGGCTGGTCGCTCGAAAGGCTGGCCTACCTCGCCAAGGCGCGCCTGGCCGCCGTGCGCCGGGGATGAGCATGTCGCTTGCGCTGCGGATCGTAGCTTGCCCACGCGGGTCCCGGCATGCGCTCCCTCTGGCTCTTTACACACCACTTTCCCACGGGCTCCATGGAGATCTCCGTGGGCCACGAGTTGCGCTCCTTCTGCCGCGTTTTCGATGAAGTGGTGGTCTTCCCGGCATACGAGAGGGAAGGTCTTCGACCCATGCCGCCCAACGCTGCCATGCGTGCGGTCTTCCATGATCCCGATAAGGCCGCGTCATGGCTGGATACCGCCATGCACGCTGGTCTCCTGCGGCGGGTCATGCGCGAGGTGAAGGCCTCCGCGCCATCCCCGGCGATGTATCGGCTGAAACGCCGGGAGATCATGGCACGGCTGCGGCAGGCCCTGCGCCGGGCCCTGCTCATGCGTGCGGCCCTGGGAAGTTCCTACGACCCGTCGCGCGTGGCGCTGCACAGCAATTGGACCGACGACCAGGCGACCACGTTGGCCCTGTGGAAGCTGATGGACCCACGCGTTCGTTTCACGGCCCGCATGCGCGGCTTCGACATGTTCGCGCATCGCGCTGACGGTGGCTGGCCGCCCTTCCAGGCGTTCCGCATGCGCAGCGCCGACCGGCTCTACCCGGTCTCGGAAGCGGGCCGCATCCACCTGGCGGAGCGCTTCCCGGATCTCGCGCACAAGCTGCGCACCGTACATACCGGCACCGCCGATCATGGCATCGCACCCTGGTCGCCAGCTGACGCGCTGCGCATCGTGTCCTGCTCCAATCTGGTGCCGCTGAAACGGGTGCACCTCATCGCCGAGGCCCTGCACGAAGCGTCGATACCCGTAAGATGGACGCATTTCGGCGATGGCCCTGAACGACCCGCGTTGGAGGCCATCATCGCGGGCCTGCCCGATCATGTGCGGGTGGAGCTGAAAGGTGCCGTGGCCAACCAGGCCCTGATCGACCACTACCGTCATCACCCCGTCGACCTTTTCGTCCACATGAGTTCATCGGAAGGCGGTGTGGCCGTGGTGCTGCAGGAGGCCGCCAGCTTCGGCATACCCCTCATGGCGGCCGATGCCGGCGGGGTGTCGGAGATCGTCAACGCGCATACCGGCGATCTGCTTCCCCACGATGCCAACGCTTCGGAACTCATGGCACGGATGACGGCCTTCCACCGGCGTGGCCACGATCCCGGCCGGCGCGATGCGGCGCGCGCTTTTTGGAAGGAGCACTTCGAATCGGACACCATCCACGAGCGCTTCGCCCGCGAACTGCTGGAACTTTGAGCCCATGCGCGTGGTCTTCCTCACCCACTACGCGGACCGCTATGGGGCCAACCGCTCCCTGCTGGACCTGGTGACGCGCCTGAAGGCCGCCGAGCAGGTGGAGCCCTTGGTGGTGCTGGCCAGGGAAGGACCTTTGGAGGAG